>NZ_JBIRGD010000006.1:0-354602 GCF_044327805.1 Streptomyces sp. NPDC018019
GCGGGCAGCGCACCGGTCCCCTCCGCGGGCACCCGGCGGGCCGCGTCGGCGGCCTGCCCGGCGACCTGTTCCAGCGGCCCCGCCAGACGGGCCAGCACGGCGGTCGCCTCGAACGGGTCCAGGCTGAGCAGGCGGACGGCGGCGGTGGCCGGGCCGCTGACGTTCTCATACGCCGCGGCACAGGCGGCATCCAGCGGCACCAGCCCCGCCGAGCGGGCCGCCAGCCCCAGCACGATGGGCTGGTGCGCGCCGCGCGGCCGGGCCGCGGCCAGCGCGTCCAGCTCCGCCGAGGGCCAGGTGGCGCGGGCGGCGCGCATCATCTGCCGTCCGAGCCGGCGCGCCGCCAGCCGCAGCGCGGGCACCGGCGTCCGGGCATCGGCCGCCTCATCCAGCACCACCGGATCGCACCCGGCCGCCGCGGCCGCGGCCAGGGCCGCCGCGACCAGGCCCGCGGTGTGCAGCCGGCCCCGGCAGAACGCCTCCAGGCTCACCGCGTCCCGGATCCGCCCCGCCTTCACGGCCGCCTCAGCACCACCGGAATGCGCATGCCCGCCCGCCGGAAACCGGCCGTCCGCCAGAACGAGCAGCGCCGCCCGGCTCATCGCCGTACCTCCTTCTTCGGCCTCTCGCACGTGTACCGGACCGCTCAGAAGAGGAAGTAACGCTGGGCCATCGGCAGTTCGGACACATAGGCCCGGTCGACGATCTGGTCGTCGACGAACGACGTCACGTCCGTCACCTTCGCTCCGCCGATGACGACCTCGTAGGTGTCGGGGTCGATACGGACATCGGGAGTGGCGTCGTTCTCCCTCATGTCGGCCTTGGTCACCGTGCGCGTGTCCTTGATGGCCCGGAACCCCTTGGTCAGCCTGCGCCCCTTGGCCAGCCCCTTCCTGAGGGCCCGCTCGGTGACGAAGTTGTACGAGATGGCGCCGGGAGCCAGCCCCGTGGCTCCCCACATGGGGCGCGGCAGCACCGGCTGCGGGGTCGGGATGGAGGCGTTGGCGTCACCCACCTGCGCGTAGGCGATCTGGCCGCCCTTGATGACAAGGTGCGGGCTGACCCCGAAGAACTTCGGCTCCCACAGCACCAGGTCGGCCAGCTTGCCGCACTCCACCGAGCCCACGACGGCATCGATGCCCTGGGCGAGGGCGGGGTTGATGGTGTACTTGGCGACGTAGCGGCGGGCGCGCCGGTTGTCGGCCGGCGGCTCGGGCTCCGGCGTACCGCCCTGCTCCGTGTTCTCGGGACCGGTCTGCGGCCTGTCCTTGGGCTGGTCCTCCGGCAGGAAGCCGCGGCGCACCTTCATCACATGCGCGGTCTGCCAGGTACGCATGATCATCTCGCCGATGCGGCCCATGGCCTGGGCGTCCGACGACATGATCGAGATGGCGCCGAGGTCGTGCAGAACGTCCTCGGCCGCCATCGTCGAGGGCCGGATCCGGGAGTCGGCGAACGCCAGGTCCTCCTCGACCTTGGGGTTCAGGTGATGGCAGACCATGACCATGTCGAAGTGCTCCTTGACCGTGTTGACGGTCAGCGGCCGGGTGGGGTTGGTGGAGGCCGGCAGCACGTTCGGCTCGGAGACCATGGCGATCATGTCGGGCGCGTGGCCGCCGCCGGCGCCCTCGACGTGGAAGACGTGCAGGGGCCGCCCGGCGACGGCGTCGAGGGTGTCCTGGACGAAACCGGCCTCGTTCAGCGAGTCGGCGTGCAGCGCGAGCTGGACACCGGTCTCCTCGCAGACCCGCAGACACGCGTCGATGACGGCCGGGGTGGCGCCCCAGTCCTCGTGGACCTTGAGCCCGATGACGCCGGCGTCCACCTGATCCAGCATGGACTCCTTCGACATGGTGGCGCCCTTGCCGAGCAGCCCGATGTTGACCGGGAAGCCGTCCAGCGCCTCGAAGGCGCGGTCGAGGTGCCAGGAACCGGGCGTCACGGTGGTGGCCTTGCTGCCTTCCGCCGGCCCCGTTCCGCCGCCGATCAGCGTGGTGACGCCCGCGGCCAGCGCCTCACGCACCTGCTCTGGGCAGACGAAGTGCACGTGCGTGTCGATTCCGCCGGCGGTCAGGATGCGGCCGTTGCCCGCGATCACCTCGGTCTCCGGGCCGACGACGAAGTCGGTGGGCGCCGGGCCGATGCCGTGGTGACGGGTGCCGCTCTCCGCGTGCAGAGGATCCATCGTCTCGGGGTTGTACGCCTTGCCCAGCGCGACGATCTCGCCGTCCCGGATGGCGACGTCGGCCTTGACGACGCCCCAGTGGTCCAGCACCACCGCGCCGGTGATGACGGTGTCGGGCGGCAGCACACGACCGCCGGCGGCCCGGCCGGTCTTGTGCCGGCCCGGGTTCCGCGGCGCGACGGACTGCCCCATCGACTCGCGGATCACTTTGCCGCCGCCGAAGACCATCTCGTGACCGCTGCGCCCGGGACCGCCCGACCAGTCGTCTTCGATCCTGATGCACAGTGCCGTGTCGGCGAGGCGGATACGGTCGCGGGTCGTGGGGCCGAACCGGTCCGCATAGTCGGCACGCGGCAGGGGATCGAAGGGGCCCGGCTCCGGCGGGCAGCAGGAGCAGTCGGGGCACGCGTCCATGGATGTCACATCTGCTCCTCGGCGAACGAGCCCTTGATGTCGTCGAGCGAACCCTTGGTCTTCCGGGGCAGTGCCCTGACCTTGCCGCGCAGGCCGTGGACCACGCGCTCACCCTCGATCGGCACGAGCTCGACCTCTTGGGTGATGCCGGGTTCGAACCGTACGGAGCTGCCGGCGGGGACGTTCAGCCGCTTGCCCCACGCCTTCTCACGAGAGAACCGCAGACCGTCGTTGGCCTCCGCGAAGTGGTAGTGGGAGCCGACCTGGACGGGACGGTCGGTCGGGTTCCCGACCGTCAGCGTCGTGATCTCGTTCTCCCTCCGGTTGCGTTCGTTGAAGACCACCACCGCGTCTTCCGCGCGCGGGGAGAAGTCGACTTTTCCCGGCCAGACGTCCGGCTCGTCGTCCCGGCCCACCGCCGGAAAGGGATCGTGGACGGTCACCAGCTTCGTCCCGTCCGGGAACGTGGCTTCCACCTGCACGTTCTCGATCATCTCCGGGACGCCATCCATCACCTCCTCCCGGGACAGCAGCTTCCGGCCGGAGGACATCAGGTCGGCGACGGTCCTGCCGTCCCGGGCGCCTTCGAGAACGTGCACGATCAGCAGGGCCATCGTCTCGGGATAGTTGAGCCGCACGCCCCGGGCCCTGCGCTTCTCGGCGACGTCCGCCGCCACGTGCAGCATCAGGCGTTCTTGTTCGTGTGGAGTCAGGTGCACAGCCGCATCCCTGCCTTCGCTCCTGTCCAGAACGTCCGCCCTGGACCGCGTGTTGGGCTCTGGCCACGCGTCACCGGCACCCCGGACAGCGTCCTGCGACGTCATCCCGTGCCGGCGCTCCAGCGCAACGGCCACCGACGGCCGTTCCCCAACCCGACATGGGCTCATCATGAGGACGCCGGTGGCCGGCGAGCGGCGGATCACGTGTCCGGCACCCGGATGAGTGAAGACCGGGCGGACCGGCAGAAGAGCGCGGCATTTGGTGCTCGCGGGCGGTCGGCCGACCCGTCGACCGCCCGGGGCGCCCGCGCTGCCGGGCGCCCCGGTGCCGTCGGAGCGGTGGCCTCGGAGCGGTGGCCTCAGAGCGGTGGCGGGGCGTCCGGGCCCGGGCCGGTGGCCGGACCGCGGCCGGAGAGGACCTCGCCGTACGCCTGCATCAGGTCCGGCAGGCGCAAGGTGGCCAGGTCGTCGCGGGTCGGGGTGCCGGACCAGGTGGACAGCCGCAGGTCACGGTAGGCGCAGCTCTTCTCGTACAGGGTGCGCAGGAAGCGGCCGTTGCCCAGTTCGTCGATCCAGCCCTGTTCGACGACGTGCCCGCTGATGCTCCGCAGCTCCTCCAGGGACTCCTCGTCCCAGTGGTCGCCGTTCTCGGCGGCCAGCACCTCGCCGATGGCGGTCAGCTCCGCCGGCCGGTAGCTCGGGAAGTCGACGCGCGAGGTGAAGCGCGAGGACAGGCCGGGGTTGGCGGCCAGCAGGCGGTCCATGCCCTCCGGGTAGCCGGCGAGGATGACGACCAGCCGGTCCCGGTTGTCCTCGGCCCGCTTGAGCAGCACCTGCAACGCCTCGTCGCCGTACGCGTCGCCCTTGCTGTACGCCGAGTTCGACAGGCTGTACGCCTCGTCCACGAACAGCACCCCGCCCAGCGCCGAGTCGATCAGCTCGTTCGCCTTCACGGCGGTCTGCCCCAGGAACTCGCCCACCAGGTCGGCCCGTTGCGCCTCGACGAGGTGGTCGCCGCCCAGCAGGCCGAGCGCATAGAACACCCGGCCGAGTATCCGGGCCACGGTGGTCTTGCCGGTGCCCGAGGGCCCCGAGAAGACGAAGTGTCGTTTCGGCGGCTGCACCGGCAGCCCCTGGCCCGCCCGCAGCCGGGCCATCCGCAACTGCGCCGACAGCGCCCTGACCTGACGCTTCACCGGCTCCAGCCCGACCATCCGCTCCAGCTCGGCCAGCGCCTTCTCCAGCAGCACCGGGTCGGACGGGCCGGTGGGCAGCTGGTCGGCGCCGCGTGGCGCGCCGAGCGCGGCCTTCTCCCGTACGGCCGGGCCGGCGTCCCCCGGCGAGCCGCCCGCCAGGTCGCCGTCCGGGCCCTCCGGCTCGGTCGCGGCCAGCAGCTCCCGCCCGTCCACCGGGTCGAGCGGGGACAGCGGATCGAGGTCGCCGCCCGCCTCCTGGCCGAGGCCGGAGGCGGAGACGGCCGCCAGGTCGGCCCCCTCCTCCAGGCCGTCCCCCTCGGCGATGGCCGCCAGCCGCGCCGAGGTGTCCATGAACGCCGGATCGACCCGGTGCACCGCGCGGTACAGCGGCAGCGCCGCCGCGCTGCGGCCGGTGCCCTCGTGGGCCCGGGCGAGCCAGTACCGCAGCTCCTTGCGCTGCGGCTGTTCGCTGCGGCAGCGCATCAGGGCGGCCGACAGCAGCGGCTCGGCCTGCCCGTACATCTCCTGGCGCACCCGTGCCATGCCGCCGAACAGCCCGGCCTCGATGCCGAGCAGCGGATCGTCGAGCAGAGGTTCGGTGTGCCGGACGAGCTGGTCCCAGTCCTTGACGAGATAGGCGCGGCAGGCGTGCAGGAAGCGCACCTGCGGGTCGGTGTCCACCGGCGGGCAGCCGGCCAGCGCCTGGTCCAGCTCGGCCACATGGCGGCCGTCGAGCCAGTGCGAGGCGTGGGCCAGCAGCAGGTCGCGGCCGGTCTCCAGCACCGGCTGCACCCACCAGCCCAGCCAGTACCAGGAATTGAGCGTGCGTCGATGCCGGGCCCGCTGTTCCCCGAAACGGTCGCGGTGCCGGTGCATGCGCAGCAGCGCGGTCGAGGTGTCCGCACGCAGCGCGTGCAGGCCGAGCCAGCCGTCGGCCATCGTCGGGTCCATCCGCACCGCGGCCCGGAACTCCTCCTCGGCCTGCGGGTACGCGCCTACCGTGTAGGCGTCCACCGCGCGAAGCCAGGCGAGTTCGGCCGGGGCGTGCGTGCCCTGGGTGCCGAAATCCATCACGTCCCCCACAAAACGTCCCCCGTGGTGTGCCGCCGGGCGAGTGCCAGGCCGCAGCGTGTTCGAACCGCCGTACTGCGGACGGGCGTTGCCCGCCGTCCGGGCTCTTCGATTGCGTCCTTCGGTGGCACAGACTCGCATCGTACCTGCGGTATCGGTGCAGGCCGAAGAGGGCGGTACGGGGGAAGACGGGGCTCCGCGGCGCGAAGGGAGCGGTGACATAGGGTGAGGGGCGGGCGGTACGCGACGCACCCCGGGCGTCCGGGCACAGAACGAAGCCCCCGATCACGGGGGAACAACCGGGGGCTTCGCGTCTGCGGGCGGTCCGTCAGAACCGCACATTGAGAACGTAAGTCCTGTACGCCCCCCAGGTCAAGCCGAGTTGAGGCAGTCGGCGGTACGCGCACGGCGACGATCTGCGTACCGCCGGTGGTCCGTCACGTACGGTGACGGTTCAGGGGGTACCGTCCGCCCCGCCCGGCCCCGGCAGCACCGCGTATCCCTCGGCGCGCCCGCGCACCAGCAGGGCGGCGTGCGGACGGGTGGGGTCCGCGGCGAAATGGGCGCGCTCCGCAGAGATCCAGTCATCCCAGAACCCGTCGAGCGCCGGACCGTCCCGCAGCCTTCCGCGTTCCCAGGACTGAGCTGCCGTCAGGTCCATCCACAGCAGACACGCCAGATACGGGCGCAGGGCGCGGCGGCCCGCGCCCACGCCCTCCACGACGACGGCGTGCGCCGGTGCCAGCTCGCGGCGCGCGGTGAACTCCCTGCGCTCCCAGTCGTACACCCGGTACCGCGCGGTCTCCCCGCGGGACAGCGGATCCAGCACCTCGTCCCGGAACCGGTCCGTCCAGGCGAACAGTTCGCGATGGGTGGCGATGTCGTCCACGTGGACGACCGGGGCGTCGCCGAGCGCCGCGGCCAGGCACCGCGCGAAGGTGCTCTTCCCGGACCCGGCGTGCCCGTCCACCGCGATCAGCCGCACCGGGCCGCAGGACGGGGCCAGCGCGCGCAGCCGGCCGGCGAGGCCGGTCAGGGCGGTCGCCCCGGGTGACGGCCGCGCCCCGGGCGGGAACGGCCGGGTCGGCTCTTGACGCACGCTGCTGCCTGTCTCCTGTGACGGGTGGGACGCGGCAAGATTACCGGTACGGGGTGTCCGGACCGCGGGCCGTCGAAGACCCGCCCCCGCGGGGGCCCGGACCCGCCCCGGCTGCCGCAAACAGCTGATCCCTGCCGCGACGCGCGACGAACGGCTGGCCGTCGGGCGGAGGCGGGGGAATAGTGGGGCTCCACCGCTCTCCTGGCTCAACCCTTCGCATCCGACTGGGGGACCCCACCATGAGCAGACCCACACCCCGGCGTACCGTTCTGGCCGCCGCCCTCGCCGTCGCGGCGGGCGCGGCGACCCCTCTGGCGCACGGCGCCTCCCCTTCCGCACCGTCCGCCGCACCGAAGGCGAAGCGTCTCGTGGACTACCGGGCCTGGCACACCGCAGCTGACTGGAACCAGGGCGTCGCGAACGGCACCCGTGTCGTGAGCGCGGGCCGCCCCGGGGTGGCGATCGACCGCCCGGCGGGCTCGGCCGACTACCGCGATCCGCACACCGGCACCACCGCCACGTGGGAGTACGCGGTCTGGACCTCCCCGGCCCGCCCCCTGAAGGTCCCCGCCACGGAAGCCGTCGTGTCCTGGAACGCCGACACACCGGCCGGCACCTGGATCACCGTCGAACTGCGCGGCACGTACAGCGACGGCGGGCGCACCCCGTGGTACGTGATGGGCCGCTGGGCCGCCGGGGACGGCGACATCCGCCGTACCTCCGTCGACGGCCAGAAGGACGGCAGGAGCAGCATCTCCACCGACACCTTCGCGATCGACGACCCCGCGAGCGGGCTGCGGCTGGCCTCCTACGAACTGCGGGCCACGCTCCACCGCAGGCCCGGCACCACTCTGACCCCCACCGTGTGGCGCCTGGGCCTGATGGGGTCCGACGTCCCCGACCGCTTCGACGTGCCGGCCTCGAAGCCGGGCGTGGCGACCGGCCGCGAGCTGGCCGTGCCGCGGTACTCGCAGGAGATCCACAAGGGGCAGTACCCGGAGTACGACAACGGGGGCGAGGCGTGGTGCAGCCCCACCTCGTCACAGATGATCATCGAGTACTGGGGCCGCAGGCCCACCGCCGCCGACCTGGCCTGGGTCAACCCGTCCTACGCCGACCCCCAGGTCTGCCACGCCGCCCGCTTCACCTACGACTACCAGTACCAGGGCTGCGGCAACTGGCCCTTCAACACCGCCTACGCGGCCACGTACCGGGACATGGAGGCCGCCGTCACCCGGCTCGGCAGCCTCTCCGACGCCGAGACCCTGGTCCGCGCCGGCATCCCGGTCATCACCTCGCAGTCCTTCCTGGCCCCCGAACTGACCGGCGCGGGCTACGGCACCGCCGGCCACCTGATGACCGTCATCGGCTTCACCAAGTCCGGCGACGTGATCGCCAACGACCCCAACTCGCCGGCCAACGCCGCCGTCCGCCGCGTCTACCAGCGCCGCCAGTTCGAGAACATCTGGCTCCGCACCAAACGCAAGAACGCCGAGGGCAAGGTCGTCAGCGGCACCGGCGGCATCTGCTACGTGTACTTCCCCACCGAGGTCACGGCGGTCCAGCGGCACGCGCTGGCCGCGGTCGGCATCTGCTGAACCCGTCGTTCCTCTCCGTCCCCTCCGGCGGCCGGGGCCGTCCGCCGTCTACCGGTTGCGCGCAACCTGTGGCGCAATGGGACCGACGGGGCCGATGGGGTTCCGGCAGTCGGAAGTTGGGGGAGGGACGCATGTCCGTAGCGGTGTGTTCATTGCTCTGGGACGCGGAGAAGCACGGGGCCGGCACGCAGAAGATCTCGTACGACAGCGACGGGTACCACCTGGTGCGCTTTCCGTACGCGGCGGACGCCGAGTCGTACGACCCGTGGAAGTTAATGACTTTATTACCTCGTCACTGACCTGCGGCAATCCGGCCCGTGGGGAATAGATGTTCCCATGGCGTCGCACTGGGTTTCCCGTTTCCGGAAACAGTCGCAGGCTAAATCGAACGGCACATGACCGCAGCCCATGCGTGCCGGGCGGCGGTCTTTTTGTGCGCCAGGCACGGCATCCCGAGGAGACCCGTGGACCGCATTGCGCAAGCCATCCGTATCTGTCTGCACCTGTACCGCCTGGTGTGGCGGCAGGCCAGAAAAGCTGCCCCGCCCCTGGTCGTCCTGTTCGGCGCGGCGTCCGTCGCCGCTCAGATCATCGGCGCGCAGACGGGGAACATCGTCCTGGTCTTCGCCCCTGTGGCCTACGCGGCAGTCCTGTGCGTCGGCTGCGCGGTACTGGAGCTGCCTTTGCGGTAGCGCGTCAGCCGGCGCCGCGCTCGCGCTTCCGCCGGGCGGCGTCGACCCGCCTCCGGAGGTCGGCGTTGACCCATGCGGTGACCGTTGTACCCGCTGCTGCCGCCTCTTCCAGCGCGGCCTTCCAGAGTTCGTCGGGCACGCGAATATTCCGCAGCGGCGTCTTCCCCGTGGCGGGCCGTCCCATGGCGTGGCCTCCCGGTTGATGTAGGTACAGAAAACCTAGCAGGGGTGCGGCCTCGCGTCTCCGCCGGTTCGTGGCGGGCAGCCTTTTGTGTACCTACATAAATCATGGCGGCGGCCATTGACGCCCTACGATCCCAGCAGGATTATGTAGGTACAGGAACCCTTAGTGACCAGGGAGGTCGCTATGTCGAAGGAAACGCATCAGTGGCTCAGTGAGAACACTCTGATCGGCTTCACCGACAAGCGCGGCACGGCGTGGCACTACCGGCAGGGCGACCAGAACCACTTCCCGGGCGCCGTCCCGGTGACCGAGGTCGAGAAGCGGCTGTTCGACTGGACGGCCGAAGAGAAGGAAATCTTCATCAAGTCCAGCGGCGGCAGCGGGACGATGCTGGTCCCCGGCCGCAAGGCGGTCGTCCGCAGCGACAACGGCCACGTGATGGGCGTCTTCAAGAACGGCTACCAGCCGCACCAGTACGGCGAGTGGCTGGTCAAGTCCGTGGCGAGCATCCTGGATGACTCCCTGTCCATCGGGTCGGCCGGACTGCTGCGGGGCGGCGCGGTCGCGTGGGTCTCGGTAGAGGTCCCCGACACGATCGAGACCCCGGAAGGCGTCAGGTTCCGCCCGAACCTTCTGGCGTGCGCCTCCTTCGACGGCAGCGTGGCGACGACCTTCAAGCGGGTCGTGACCAACGTCGTCTGCGACAACACCATGGCGGTCGCGCTGGGGGAGCGGCACGAGCAGGTGTTCAAGGTCAAGTCGACCAGCCGGAGTCTTGGCCGCCTGGGCGATGCCCGCCAAGCGCTCGGCATCGTGTACTCCACCGCGGACGACTTCGCGGCCAGCGTCAGGGAGCTGTGCGCGGTCAAGGTCGATGACGCCACCTGGACGCGGATCGTAAACGACCTTGCGCCGCTGCCCAAGGAGAAGGACGCCAAGAACACCCGCGCCCGCACCATGGCGGAGAACAAGCGGGCGGCGCTGCGCACGCTGTGGACGACGGACGAGCGTGTCGCCCCGTGGCGCGGTACGGCCTTCGGCGCCTGGCAGGCGATGAACACCTACCAGCACCACGGCAGCATCGTGCGCGGCATGGAGCGGCCGGAGCGCAACATGCTCCGTGCGGTCACCGGTGAGACCGAGACCGCCGACGCGGACACCGTCCGCCGTGTGCTCGCTCTGGCCGCCTGACCGCCCGGTCCCTCCCGGGAGGCACTGCTTCCCGGGCGGGGTGCCGCTTCCCGGGCCGACGCCCCGCACCTGTCCTCGGTGCGGGGTGTCACCTTGAGTGGCTACCGGCGCTTCGCCGGCCACCTGCCGGATGACGGCCCCGGTGCTACGGAAGACTCCGCACCGGCGCCTTTTATGTACCTACAGAAATCATGGCTGTAGCCATTGACGCTCCATGATCCAGGCGAGATTATGTAGGTACAGAAACAGTGGCTGAACAGGGGGAGCGGCATGAAAATCACCGTCGCTGAGTACCTGGTCACCCGGGGACTGCCCGCCACCTGGCGCTATGCCTCCCCGTTCGGCCGCATCGCTGCCGAGACCTACCGCAGCATCTACCGCCGCGAGCCCCGCAAGGCGTTCCGGCTGATCAACGGCCGCTTCCGGCGCGTGATGGCCTACCGAGCGAGCGAGCTGCACGTCCTCGCCGAAGCGTGGGAGAGCTACCCGCGCACCGCCAACCCGTCCGCCGTCCCGTCGCCGCGCCGCACCGTCGAACGCATCGACCGCGTGCTGGCCGACTACGTCAGCGGCGACGCGATGCGGTGGCAACCCAGCTCTGAGCCGCTGACGCGGCACCCGTAGGGGGAGTCATGAACGAGCAAGACATCAAGGCAGGCCAGCGCATCCGCATCCGCCGCTGGAAGCCCGACGCCAAAGCGCCCGTCACCATCACGGGCCTGGTCGTCGAAGCTGCCTGGCCCCACTGCGTCCAGCTCAATGACGACGACGGCGGACGCGGCTACTACGCCTACAGCCACCACAACCTCGGCACCGGTTGGCGCCAGGAGATCGAGGCAGCATCATGATCCTCTCCATCGTCGTCTGGGTCTGGGGCCACTGGTTCCTGTACATGTTCGCCGCCGCGCTGGTCATGGTGGCCGTGGCGGTGACCGTGAGGACCCGCTGATCGATCTTCCCGCCCCGGTCCGGTCTCCACGGACGTACGCAGCGATGCAGACCGGAGCACCCATTCCGATCCCACCCGCAAGCCCCAAGGAGGGGCGTCATGGGCAACGACTACGGCATCGCGCCGCTGGCCAGCTACCAGAACCCGGCTTACTGCGACTTGGACCGATCCGCAGCAGAGGCGTTGCGGCTGCCGCTGCTGGCACTGCTGCTCGGGCGTCCGGCCTCCGAGCGCGCAGAGTGGCTCGCCACACTCGTGGCCGGGTTCAGCGACGGACTTGAGTACCGGGAGGGTGTCAACCGCGAGTCGGACACGTACTGGGTGGGGCACCGCATGGCGCTGCTGATCGTGGAAGAGGGGCACGCCTGATGACGGGCGCAGCGCCTCGCTGGAAGTCCGGCCGTCCGAATATATCGCCGGTCACAGACTTCCAGGGCCTCAAGGAAGGCGACCAGGTCGAGGTTGGGCCCGAAGAGCAGGCACCTGAGGACGGCGACGATGCCTGAGCCCTACGCCTGGACGTGGACGGAAGACGGCATCCGCCGCCAGGCCAAGATCCACGTGACCCGTGACGACCGCACCGTGGTCTGGTCGCCGCGCTTCCTGGGAGATCCCCGCCCGTGGTTCGACGCGGACTATGCGGAAGGCGACCCCGCCGCGTACTTCGAGGACGCCGACCTCCTCACGCTAGGCATCCCGGTGGCCGCCTGGTCCGGCTTCGACGGCTGAACTCCCGCCCGGGACGCATCCCCCCGCCACCCGGGCGGGCCCCGCGGCGCCCCTTGCCTGTTCCCTCCCCTCCGGGCGGGGGCGCCGCCTCTTTCCCGATCACTGCCCCGGAAGGGGGCGTCATGGCACAGCGTCAGCTGTTCTGTCCGTACTGCGACCACACGTCCAGCCTGGGCAGCGCCCTGAACGAGCACGTGCAGTCCGAGCACCCGCCTCCGCTCCCTGCCGGCGCGTACGAGTGGAGCGTGGCCGTCTCGCTCGGCAGCTCCGTGGAGTGCGGCTACTACGACAACGGGGAGTGCTGATGACCAGCACACCGCCGGACGGATACGCCGTCCCGAAGACCGTCACGGGCCTGGTGACTTACGCAACGGCGTACGGCTGGAAGACGCTCGTGCAGTGGGCGGCCGACAGTGGGGGCAACCCGTTCGTCAACGTGGAGATCGGGCGGCTGCTGACTGCCGATGAGGCGAAGAGGCAGCGCGGCGACCGCTTCGATTTCAGGCTGACGTACCACTCGCGCAGCTGTACGCCTGGCATGCTCAAGAGGTTCGGCACCGGTCTCGCGCAGACCCCGGACAAGCCTCAGTGGCACGACGCTCCGGCGCTCTGGAAGATCCGCGAAGTGATCTACCTCAACCCCGCGCCTGACGCGGCCACCACCTTCAAGGGGCCGATCACCAAAGAGGAGTTCAACACCATCCCGAACGCCCGCGCGCTGCGCTTCTCGCACGACCGGATGGGGCGTCGGTACACAGAGTGGATCGAGAACATGCCCCGGTGGGGCTGGTCGCTCATGAGCGATTACGGCCAGCCGGAACACCCCTGCCACGTCTCCCGCGCCGACTCGCGCGCCATGGCCGCCGACCACCTCACCGCATTCCTCGCCCCGAGCCGCGCGTACGGCGGCGACCACCTCACCGTGGACGAATGGGAGATTGGGCCATGGCCTGTCCGGAGTACCTGACCCTGCATCTGAGCGGCCCGGCCCGCCGGTCGGCCCCTGAACCACAGCCTCAGAAGGAGGTGCATGTCATGACCAGCAACGAGCAGTGGCACCAGGACCGCATCCAGTTGTGGCAGAACCTCTGCGACGCACTGAACGCGCTGGAGGGCGCGGGCGAGCGGCCCGGCCTGAACCTGATTGAGGAGAACGGCGCCATCGTGCGGCGCTACGTCGACGGCGAGACCGCCCGCGTGAACCACTCCGCCTCGGAACCCGGCGTCTGGACGCTCGAAGTCGCCATGGATGTCTTCCCCGCCTGACCCGCACGGCCCCGGTCCGGTCGTAACGGACGTAGCCGCGAAGGCAGGCCGGGGCACCAAGACTCCCCGGGGGAGGGGACGCCCCCGCTCACGAGAAGGACCCCGGGCACTGGGAGTCCCTGCCCGGACAGCCCCGTCGCGCCGCACGCACGCGGCCGGCGGCGGGACCGCCCGCCTGGAACGCAGCGCGCCGCAGTGGTGGCCGGCGCAGCGCAGCCCAGCCGCCCGTTCAAGCCGGGCCGGGGCCTTCATCCAAGGAGGAGTAGTGCTGCTCTATCCGTACAGCCTTCCGCCCCCTGACAGGCTGACCACCCGTCAGCTCAGCGGCATGGACTGCGGCCGGTGGCAACTGCGGCCTGCTGCGCCCCGTCGGACGCCTGCTGGGTGCACAGGTCCTCGCGCACAAGGAATGCGCCGACGAACACCGGATCAGCGACTGATCACGCACTACCCCGCCGGTCCGGCGGGCCCGCCCCCGTAGCTCAGTCAGGAAGAGCCGGGCGCCGCCGATCCCAGTCCCCTGCGGCGGCGCCCGAGACCCCGGTTCGAGTCCGGGCGGGGGCACTTTCACGCACCGGTAACGCCCCGCCCCTTGGGGGAACGGGGCCCTTCGGCGTGCCTTCGGCGCCGCCCGCAGTACCCGCAGGCCCGGCCCCGGAGGGGGCGCCATGTCCGTCATCCACTTCCACTTCCGCATCACCGCCCGGCATCCGATCGCAGCCGTGCTGCGCCATCCCGTCCGTACGCGCCGCCTCGCCCGGCTGGAGATACTGCGCCTGCGTCTGCCGCTGGACGACCCCGACCGCCACGCGCTGGACAGCGACGCCGACGCGGCGTTCGCCGCCCTCGCCGTGTGTTTCGAGATACCGCCCGGCGGTGCGGAATGACGCAGCGCCGCGTGCAGCTCGCCAAGGCCGTACGCACCCGCAAGCGGGGCAGCGGCGGCGCGGGCGGGCAGCAGGACCGGGCCCGCGCTGCGAAGGCGTCCGGCCGGGCGCAGCAGGTCTCCCGTGCGGCAGGACGCTTCCTTGCGAGGACCGCACCGTGAACTTCGAGGTGAGCCCCGAGACGCTGCGCGCCGCCCGCGTCCTGTCGCAGAGCGATGTCGACCACCGCGCCCTGGTGCGCGCAGCCCTGGACGCCGCGCCGCTGGACGTGGCCGACGCCCGCAGCCATCACGCCGAGTACGGCTCGGCCGAGCACTAGGTGCGCCGCCCGACCGGGGCCGGCGCCACCACCGCAATCACCGAGGGGCGACATGACCGAGACCATTCAGTACACCGCCGACACTGTGGCCGTCACACCGGACGGCCGCGTTCTGCTCATCGAACGCGACTGGCCGCCGTACGAAGGTGAGTGGGCCCTTCCGGGGGGCCATGTCGATTCCGGGGAGGCGAGCCGGGCGGCAGCAGCGCGGGAGCTGGAGGAGGAGACCGGCGTCCGCGTGGACGCCGAGGACCTGCTCCCGGTCGGCACGTGGGCCGAGCCGGGCCGTGACCCGCGCGGCCGGTACGCCACGGACGTGTATCTCGCCCGAGTGCCCGCGGAGACGCCCGTCAAGGCCGGGAGCGACGCCCGTAACGCCCGGTGGTGGCCGCTGGCCGCCCTGCCGCCGCTGGCGTTCGACCACGCCGACATCATCGCAGCCGTGGCCTCCGGGAACCGGGGATGACCGAGGAGAACAGGCCCGCCGCAGTGACGGTCGGCGAGGACGTGGTGGCGCTGTACGAAGAAGTGCGCGCCGCCGCCGAGGCGAAGAGCCGCTGGGCGAAGCACGAGAAGGCGCTGAAGGCGCAGCTGCTGGACGCGCTCGGCTACGACCCCGAGGACACGCGCCCCGCGTCGTCGCTGGCGCTCGGGCCGGACGGGACGCCTGCCTTCGAGGTGGCCGTCACCTACCGGCGCGGCCTGGACGGCGAATACCTGAAGACGCGCTATCCCGCGGTGTACGCGGAGTGCGAGCGGGACACCCCGGTCAAGTCCGTAAGGCCGGCGTCGTCCGATCAGCACAACTAGAACCACAGCGCGCCCACCTGTACGCCCCGCTCCGGACATCGGCCGCGGGGCGCCCGCACGTTGAGAGGCACATGTGAATCCGGCACAGAAGGCAGCGCTGTTCGAGAGGCTGGCCGGTCTCGGGCCGGTCGAATGGCTGGACGGCTTCAGCGGCATCGGAGGATCAACTTTCGGAATCCATCTCATCCCAGGCCAGCGGACCGCCATGGCCATCAACCACTGGCCGGCCGCGGTAGCCGTCCACCAGGAAAACCACCCGGACACAAAGCATGACTGCGCAGACATTTCGCAGGTCGACCCGCGACGTTATGCACGTACGGACTGTGCGTGGTTCTCTCCCTCATGCACGAAGCACAGTATCGCCCAGGGTGCGCGGATGATGTCCGACACGGATGCGGCTGAACGCAGCAGGGCAACCATGTGGGATGTGCAACGCTTCGCGGAAGTGCACCAGTACCGCTTCATTATCGTGGAGAACGTAGTGGAGGTCAGGAAATGGTGGGCCTTCCGTGGCTGGCGGATTGCGCTGGAGGACACCGGCTACTGTCTTCATGAGGTTTTCCTGAACGCGGCGCACGCTAATATCCTGGGGCTCGCCGCCAACCAGTGGCGTGACCGGTGGTTCTGTCTGATGCACCCGAAGGGCACACCGTGCCCGGACACACAGCGGTGGCTCGCGCCGATGGCGCAGTGTTCCAACTGCGGCCATGTGCGCGGCCGTCAGGTGTGGAAGAAGGGCAAGGGCGCAGGCAAGTACCGCACGCAGTACATGTATGCGTGCCCGGCCTGTAACGAGGTCGTCCGGCCGTACGTCCGGCCGGCCCGTGAGCTGATCGACTGGGACCGCCCGGCGCAGTTGATCGGTGACCGGAAGGGCACGCTCGCCGACAAGACCATGTGGCGCATCGAATACGGACTGCGTACGTACGGCGCCTCTCTGGTCCCCGTGGAAGGCAGGGACGGCAAGCGGCCGACCGCCGCCGCAGGTCCCATGCGTACGGTGACAACGCGGAACGAGACCGGGATTGCCATCCCTCCGTTCATCGCGGAGCTGCGCGGCGGAAGCTCGAAGAGCCGCCGTGTCACCGAGCCGCTGTCCACGGTCTGCGCCAGCGGAAACCATCACGGACTGCTGATTCCGTATTACTCGCGTTCGAAGGCGCGGACCACGGAGCAGCCCTTCATGACCGTGACCACCGTCGACCGTGCAGGGCTGTTGCCCGACCCGTGCCGCGGGGCGTCTCTTACCGAGATTCTGTCCATGCACCGCAGGAAATCACGCGCCTGGCGCCACTTCGTGAATGCCTGCGGATTCCGGATGCTGGAACCCTACGAGTACGCCCGGTTCCAGGCGTTCCCCGACTCGTACCTGTGGGGCGAAGACACGTACAGCAAGCGCGACCGCGTGAAAATGATCGGCAATGCAGTGCCGCCGCCAATGGCGCGGGACCTGGTCGGCTGCGCCCTGGAATCAATGGCGGAGTGACCGACGGGGTGCCGGGGGAAAACGCCGGGCGGGCGCATTGGGGGCAGCCAGGCCGACCTGAAGACGGCTGATGTGCTCTGTGCCCCGATCCGGTTTCCTTGACCCCCGAGACAAGTGGGCTGGAACCGATGACGACGAATAACATCGAATTTCCTGAGCTAGGTGACGAGGAAGAGTGGGATGTTCCTCTTGACCTGCCCGCCATGGTCGGCCTGCTGGATATGGAGGTCCGTCCCATGGCCGCGCGGCCCGCACGGGAGCTGGCAGAAAGGGAGCACTACCTGCACCGCAAACCCGCGGTCTCCTTCGCGTTCGGGCTGTACTGCGAGGCAGCACCCGTGGGTCTGGTCACTCTGGGCTGCCCGGCAAGCGGCCATCTCCAGCGCGGCGCCTGTCCCGCGGAGCCGTCCCGGGTCATCGAGCTGAACCGGCTGTGGGTCGCCGACGCCATGCCGAAGAACACAGCGAGCTGGTTCGTATCCCGGGCGCTGCGCCAGGTGCCTCCGCACGTCATCGTGTCCTACGCAGACACCACACAGGGGCACATGGGCTACGTGTACCGCGCCATGTCGTTCCGCTACGCGGGCTGGACGGATATGGAGCGCCGCACCCCGCGGCTGGATTACGTGCCGCTGAGGGGCGGGCACAGCCGGGAGGCGATGCGCTCCGGATACCGAGGCACGGTCCGGCGCAAACCCAAGGTCAAGTACTGGACGACGACGGGGGATCGGCGCCAGCGGCGCCGGCTTGCCGCCCAGTGCACTTGGCCGTCGCTGGACTGGAAGCGGCTGCCGCCGCCGACCGAGCACCGGTATCACCGAATCACCAGGGAGGATCTGCATGGCCGCGGCCAGGCGCTGTAAGGACTGCCCGCCGGGCGCACGCCGCCCCGCTCCGCACCCCGGCCCGCGCTGTGCGACGCACCACCGGGCGGAGAACCGGCGGCGCAGGGAGGCGGCGCACGAGAGGTCTGCGCAGCGGACGTACGGGCTGGGGCCGGGTGAGTACGCCCGGCTCTACGCAGTGCAGGGCGGGCGCTGCGCAATCTGCCGCCGCGCCACGGGGGCGACGCGGCGCCTGAGCATTGACCACAACCACAGGGACGGGGCGGTGCGCGGCCTTCTGTGCCGCCCTTGCAACTCGATGCTCGGCCACGCGCGGGACAGCGTTCTCTTCTTCTCCCGCGCGATGGCGTACCTGGGCGATCCGCCTGCACGGCAACTCAAGGAAGGAGGCGACGGGTGATCTACACGAAGACCCAGAAGAGCGGACTGACGTGGCACGACCTGTGCGAACTGATCAAGACGGTGACGGGCTCGGGCGGCGGCGCGGCGCAGGACGCCTTGATCAAAGCAAGGGTCAGCTTCCGCGGCCGGCTCACGAGTATCAGCATCGACACCGGCGCGGACGACGATGGCTGAGGCACGGAAGTACCGCTGCCCGGACTGCCACAAGAACATCACGGCCACGACGGCCGACCGCTTCCGCAGGCACGACGGCGCCGACGGCAGCAAGTGCGGCATGTCAGCCGAATCCATCCCGGCGCACCTGCTCCAACGCGGGCCCGAGACGGACAACGACGACCGGCCCGTCAAGGGCCGCGACTACGCCGACTGCCCGGAGTGCGACCGCTCGCCGGCCATCGGCCGGGACGGCCGCCTCGCGGAGCACCGCAAGGACCCGCCGAAGCCGGAGATGTGCCCGGCGGGCGGCACGCCGTACAGGGCGCCCAGCGAGGACAGGAAGAACGAGCAGCCCACCGAGGCAGCGGAGCTGATCAGCAAGTGGGGAAAGGCCGCAAGGAAGATCGAGGAACGGAAGCTGCCGCCGCCCTCTCCGGAGTCGATGCCTACGCCGCCGGACTCGCCGAAGCCGCAGAGCGTCCGATCCGGCCTCTCGATAACTGCGACGAGCCCAACTGGTGCGGGCTGTGCGGGTGGTGCTGGTGCCGGGGAATCTACCCCGCTGCCGGAGATCCATGCGCTGGCGGCGGCGTTCCCGAAGAAGGCGGCGGCGCCGCGCCGGTGCAACATCACCACGAAGCACCTCTCGCACCAGTGGTTGCTGAACCGGCAGGCGTTGAGCTGCCCGGGGTATGCGCCGCCGGCTGCGCCCGGGGAACCTGCTCCGGGCCCGGCTTCTGCGGAGGCTGTTGCCGCTGTCTCGGAGGATGCTCCGTCCAGCACGGGCATCCACGAGTCGCAGACGAGCCCTGCTGCCTCAATCCACAGGGCGGCGTCTACGGAGAGTGCGACTGCCCGGAAGCTGACCGTAGGCGAACCGCCCCCGGCGGTGCCGGAGACGCTGGCCCGGTACGAGGCGATGCCGATCGCTGCCCCTTCGCCGATACCGGATGCGGGACCTTCGACGGCTGCAGGCCCGACGACCCCAGCCACTGCGCCGCCTTCGAGGACTGAATTCGCCCGGCCCGGCAGCCCGTTCAGCCAGCCGGACGCCGCGCCGCGCGTCGTCACCGAAGTCCAGCCGATGACGCTCAGAGGCGAGCAGATAGCGGCGCGGCTGAAGGAAATGTTCTATGCGTATTCCACCCGGCTGGACCGCAGCGTTCAGGAAACCATGGGCCCGAGCGACATCGGCACCCCATGTGACCGACGTATCGCAATGTCCCTTCTGCGCGTGGCTCCCGTCAGTCCCGGCCGAGACAACTGGGCCTCCTTCAAGGGAACCTGCATTCACGCCGGTCTCGCTGACATGTTCCAGTGGGCAGATGCCGGACAGGGGCGCTTTGCGGTAGAAGTACCACTGCAATTCCCTTCGGAGCGCGTACCGAAGGGGACAGCGGACCTGCTGGACCGCGTCCTGTTCATGGTCGGTGATCACAAAGTCCAGGGGCGCCGGAGCCAGGACCGGCTGCGTACCAAGGGCATGACGCCCCTCTACCGCGCGCAGCTCCATGTGTACGGCTTTGGCGCCCGTTTGAGGGGCGAGCAGGTCGATTACGTAGCGCTCATCTCCTGGCCCATGGAGGCGTCCACGCTGGACGATCTGTACGTAGTGGTGGAGCGCTACGACCCGCAGATCGCCCGCGACGCGCTGGCGCGGGTGGACGGGATAGCGGCCAAGATCAGCGACTGTGACCATTTCGGCGCGAACGGTGCACTGAAAGTCGCCGCCACATTTCCCGTTGCCGACGACTGCCGCTATTGCCAGTTCCACGCACCCGGTGATCCGGATATGACGCGCGGCTGCCCGGGTCGGTGACCAAGAGAATGGAAGAGAGATGAACGACGCAATCCAGTGGCTGGAAGCCGCCCCGGACAGTCCCGGGCGGCTGGAGCTGTGCGAGTTCGTAGACAGCCAGGAAGCCTGCTTCACGCCGGAGCTGCACATCGTGCACACGGCCGGCTGCTACGGCAGTCGCAGGACCTACGTACGCCCCATGTTTGAGCTGATTCCCGATGACGCTCACCCTGCCCCCGCGTACTACAGCCCGCCGCAGGACGGCAACGCATGAAGACCACCGTCTGTGACCACGAGCGCATCACCGTGACGGTCAGCGGCATCTGGCGGCATCTGCGCTGCCCCGACTGCCCGGCCTTCGCTCATGCGCCGTATCGGACGCCCGCGCTCCCGCCGCCGTTCGCCGTACAGGCGAAGGTCCGGCGCGGGACGAGGAAGCCGCGCACAGCCCGGCGCGGGGCGTCCCGGTGAGGCGCCTCGCGCACCGCCTCTTTCCGTTCCTGCACCGCTGGACGGAGGAGCCGCGCGTCCCGCTGGGCTGGACGTGCGCCGGCTGCCGTGCGCGCCGCAGGGAGATGCCCGGATGAACACAACGAGAGGAGACCCACCGCATGCTGAGTCTGAAGAAGAGGACCCCTGAGCTGCTGACGAACATCACGGTCCTGCGCGCCGGGGTCGCCTGGAGCACGTCCGGCGGCGGCAGGAAGGGGCTGCTGGGCAAGGTCAAGAAGTTCCGCGGCACGGACCTGGATCTCGCGTGCATCGCCCTGTCGGAGGGGCGCCCGGTCAGGATGGCGTGGTTCGACAACGAGGACCCCTTCGAGGACGGCTCGCTGGTCACCTCCGGCGACAACACCAGCGGCAAGGGCAGCGGCGATGACGAGATGGTCACCGCCCAGTTGGACGCCATACCCGCGAGCGTCGACGCGCTGGTCTTCGTTGTCAGCGCGTACAAGGAGGGCGTCTCCTTCAGCAACGTCGAAGGCATCACGCTGAACCTCTACGACGACGACAAGAAGATCGGCGCGTACTGGCCCGACATCGACGCCCGCGGCAACGCCTGCGTCATGGCCAGGGCGCGGCGCGAGGGCAGCGCCTGGTCGATCGAGATCATCAACGGGCTGGGCACCGCGCGCTCCAGGGACCAGCTCCTGCAACTCGCCCGGAGTGCCGTATGAAGAGCCGCGGCGGCGCCCTGCTGTCCTGGCTCGCCGTGATCGCCGCCCTGGCGCTGAACGGCTGCGGCGGCGAGAAGCGCACGTGCGCCGAGTGGGAGACGCACTACGTCACCAAGAGCGTGACGGACAAGAACGGCAAGAAGAAGACGCACAAGGTGCCCGTGCGCACCTGCGGGCGCTACGAGGAGAGCAAGGAGACGCATGCACCCTGACTCGCACCCGCTCGCAGGAAAGTCCGCGACCGCCGACCTCGGAGAGGGGCCGGCGGTCTTTGGCATTGAGGACTGGTGGGACCGCGTCGGCGGGGAGTCCTGGATGTTCTGCGAGGGCAATCCCGCCTGCCTGGCGTACGCGCTCCGGGGCGTGAGCTGCGATCTGCCGCTGGACGACGAAGTCCTCTACGGCAAGGACACGGGCGACTTCGGCCGGCTCATCCACGTCTCGGAGATCAGGGAAGAGGGGCCGTGACCATCGTCATCACCGACGGCCGGATGCGCGATGCCGAATGGTACCCGCGGGTGGGCGCCTGGCTCAGGGCCAACGGGATCGACGCCGAGAACGTCTCGTGCCGCCACCCCATCACGATCGAGGGCGACACGCTCGCGTACACGCGATGGCTCACCGACGACCAGGGGCAGCCGTACTTCCTTCCCGGCCAGAGCGACGCCGCGCACGCACCCGCCACCGCAACGATCACAGTCCCATGGAATGAGGCGTAAGTGACCACTCCGTTCGCACAGCCCGCCAAGGGCGGGGACTTCTTCTCGCCCCGCAACCACCCGGAATGGTTGGGCAAGCTGTTCCTGATCTATCCCGACGGCGTGGTGCAGAAGACCTTCCAGCCGGAGGAGGGGCCCGTCGACATCGTGGAAGCCGACGTGGTGATCATCGACCTCCCGGACCCGCAGACCGGCCAGCCTGTCGTGATGACGGGAGCGAGCATCGGCGGCAAGGGGCTCGTGCCGCAGCTCAAGAAGCAGGTCGGCGCGATGGTGCTCGGACGCCTCCAGAAGGCGGCGCCGCAGGGCCAGAAGGACGGCGCGTACTTCCTCGCGGACTACACCGACGCCGACGCTCAGATGGCCATGGCGTACGTCCAGGCGCACCCGCGGCAGCAGTTCACGCAGCCGCAGGTGCAGCAGGCGCCGCCCGCCGTTGCTCCGTACGGACAGCCGCCGCAGAACGTGACGCAGATGCCGGGGTATGGCGGGTCCCAGCCGAACGGCGCCGCCCCGGCTCCGCAGCACGTCTCTCAGGCCCTGCCGTACGACCCGTGGCAGGGCACCGCGACGGCCCCCGGTCCGGCACCCCAGGGGGCGCCCGCAGGCCCTCCTGCGGGGCAGTGGGGGACGCCGCCCGCCGGGCAGCAGCCCTTGCCGCCGACTGCCCCTTCGAACGGGGCTGCGACGGCGGCCCCTGCGGCAGCTGCCCCGCCCCTTGACCCCGGACTGGCCGACTTCCTGCGCAGCAAGGGCGTCAACCCCGACGGCATGTCGGACGCACAGGCCCGCATGATCGCGCAGACCTTCGCGCCCCAGTAGTAGCAGCAACGCACCATCACGCCAGACGCGCCCCGCTCCGGGCCGCGTCTTTTTATGCCCTGAGCGGGCCCGTGCAGCAGCGGGCCCGCTCTCGTCATGCGGGCAGGGGGTCGCATTCCCCCGTGCGGGAGGCAACCGGCCTCCAGCCCCCTGCCCGCTTGATGAGAGGAGAGCGGCGGTGAACCTGATCGCCCACGCCATCGCCGCCGTACAGCGCGGCTTCGCCGTCTTCCCGTGCAATCCCGCCGGGACGCGGTGCCCGCAGTCCGGCGACGTGATCGACAAGCAGCCGCACCTGCTCCGCCCGGACGCCCCGTACAAGATCCGGTGGAGCGAGGAGGCAACGTGCGACCTGGACCGGGTCATCGCGATCTGGACATGGTCCCCGGCGGCGAACATCGCCATCGCCTGCAAGCCGTCCGGCCTGCTGGTCGTGGACTGCGATGTCCCGAAAGACGGCACGGGGCCGGACGGCACGTACGCGCTGGTGGACCTGTGCGTCGCCCAGGGCGGCACGGTCGAGTCGCTGGACGCGACGCGCCATGTGGTGACCGGCAGCGGCGGGCTGCACCTGTATTACCGCTGGCCACACGGCGTGAAGGCGTCGCAGTCCTCGCCCGTCAAGGGTCTCGTGGACGTGCGCGGCAACGGCGGTGAGCACGGCGGCTACGTGCTCGCCGCCGGCTCGGTCACCACGGCCGGGACCTATACCGCCGACAACGCCTTTCCTGCCGCCGACGCACCGCCGTGGCTGGTGGAGCTGTGCCGGGAGAAGCCGCGCCCGGCCCGCCCCGCACCGCTGTTCGCGCAGCCGCGCGGCGCCAGCTCCGTCGCCGGACTGGTGCGCGCAGTCGAAAGCGCCCCGGACGGAGACCTCAACTCGATGACGTTCTGGGCGGCTCGCTCAGCCTGCTCCGACGGCATTCCGATTGAAGAGGCCGTAGCGCAGCTGGGCGATGCCTATGTAACGGCCAACGGCCGGGGTGGGGCGCGTCAGGCCGAATCCACGATCAGATCTGCCTACAGGAACCAGTCAAGAAAGGAGGGGCTTTGACGGCACAGGGGACGAGCGCTGAGCGGTCCCGGCTCCATTGCCTTCCCATAAGTTTTCGCCAGGCGTGTACGTGGATAGCGGAACATCACCGGCACAACAAGCCGCCGCGCGGGCATAAGTTCTCGATCGCCGCTGCGGATGAGGAAGGCACTGTCCACGGCGTGGCAATGGTCGGCCGCCCCGTGGCCAGAGCTTATGACAACGGCCGCACGCTCGAAGTGAACCGGACATGCACCGACGGTGCGTCTAACGTGAACAGCTTCCTCTACGCGGCGTCCTGGCGAATAGCTCGCGAGATGGGATATCTGCGCGTGGTGACGTACACGCAAGGTGACGAGCCTGGAACGTCTCTCGTGGCTGCTGGCTGGCGAGTAATCGGAAAGCGTCCGGCTCGCGGTTCGTGGCAAGAGAGCACGAAAGCCCAGGCACTCGTCAACATGCGTGACCCGAAAGGAAACGGCGGAGTTCCCAGGAAGGTCCGGGAAGTCCTGGCCTGGTAAGCGCTCCGCAATCAGCGAAGGAAAGAGGGACTGTGACCACATCCTGGAGGGCCATCACCCGCCTGACGGCATGGCTGGACGAACGCGACTCGATCAGCGACCGGGGCGAGTCCACCGCGCTGCGCATCCTGAAACTCTCCGAGGAAGTGGGGGAGGTGGCGGAAGCGTACGACGGGTACGCCGGACGGAAGCCGCACAAGGATATGGCGCGGCAGATCCTCAAACTGACGCAAAAGGCTGGCAAGGCAGTGCGGGCGTACATCGGCTACACCGGCCAGAATCCTCGCAAGGGCTTCACGCACACGAAGCATGACGTGCTGGAGGAACTGACCGACGTGGCGGTGACGGCACTGGTCGCCATGGAATCCCTCGCGCCGCTCGAAGCGGAGGCCGTGTTCCAAAAGCGCATCGAGAGGCTGTGCGAGCGCGTGCAGTGGAAGAGCGAGCGTGAGTAGTGGCTCTGAGCGAAATCGTCATCGCGGAGCTGAACGCCCGCATCGCCCAGCTCGAACTGCGACGGGCGCAGATGAACCTGAGCCTGCCCAGCGAGGGAGACGCGGCGAAAAGCCGCCGGTACCGCGAGCGGCGGCGCCTGGCATCGATGGCGGACGACTACCGCCGCCTGGTCGAACTCGCCCAAACGCACGGCTGACCCCGAAGGGGGGAGTCTCCATGGAAGACGTATGCCCCATCTGCGGGAAGAAGTTCCCGTGCCTGGACCACGCGAGCTGATGGCCAGGGCAAAGAAGAAGGCCGCACCGGACGCACACAACCTCGCCATTACGGCGAAGATCCGGGCGGACCTGGCGGAATGGAAACCGGGCCTGTGGGCGGAAACCGTCGCCTACGGGCCCGCATGCATATGCGGGCTCAGCGCCCGCTACCTCGAAGGAAACCGTGGATATACCAGGCACGGCATTCCTACCGGACGGTGCGAGAGGCACGGGAAAGAGCAGACATGAGCATCCGGGAATTCAACCGGAAAGCAAACCGGGCGCGGTGCGTGGAGGCGGCGCCGCGTTTCTGTGATCCGGGGCCGCGCTACTACTGCCCCGGCTGCGGGGAGGTGCAGCGCAGCTACGGCTCGCGGAAGACGGTGACGGGCAACCGCGTACAGAAGCACTGGCGCTGGACGGTGGCGGATGCCGGAGAGGGTGCCGACACCCTGACGCGCAGCGAGGTGCTGCGGCAGGTCCGCTGCGAGGGCGGGGCCATCGACCCGGTGAAGGACCGTGCGCCGTGAAGGGCCGCACTTTCGAAGACCTCGCCGGGGCGGAATGGGGCAGCGACGATGCCGCACCGCCGGTCCGGCGCTACGAGGCGACCGTGACCTTCGAGGACGCCGAGACCGGTGAGGAATGCGGCCAGGTCACCGCCACGGGCGGCGCCGCCTTCCTCGCCTTGGTCGTCCGCTCCACAGCCGACGCGTTCGAAGAGGACGGCACTCGGTGAGCGATCTCTACTACGCCTGCAAGAAGGGGCGTCCCGACAACGCCGTGTACGGCACGTGCCGCCACGAGGCGTGCCGGCCCGAGGGCCCGGTCTCCGCAGAACTGCTCCAGCTCTTTCCGGACGCGGAGCCCCCGGGTGCGCAGGAGCAGACCGACTTCGCTTCGCCGGCCGAAGCCGCGGAAGTCGTCGCCGCCTGCACGAGGCGGATCGCGACGCTCGGGCGCGCGGTAGAAGCCGCGCAGCACTCCATCTCCTGCTGGCAGCGCTCGCTGGAGCGCGATGCCGCAGAGCTGGACGGGCTCAGCCGCGAGTGTGCGTCCGCCATCGCCTTCATCACCCGAAGCACCGCCCCGTGAAAGAGACACACGCCATGATCCCTGCCTGGTCCCGCATCACGACCGCGGCAGCCGCCGTCGTCCTGACCGCGTCCTTCGCCGCGCTGCCCGGCGAGGCGCGGGCGGCGGCGCCGACGGCGGACGCCTGCCACACCACCGATTACAACCTGCCGCGCGGCGACTGCGGCAGCTTCCGGCAAACCTTCGCCGAGAACTTCAACGGCGACAGGGTGCCGCTGGGCTCCTTCTCCGACTGCGACCACAACGCCGACACCCGCCGGGCCTACTGCGGCGGCCTGAAGGGTGACTACCGGGCCAACTGGTGGGCGTACCCGCGGGGGTGGGAAGACACCGCGAAGTCCGGCGCCGACGGCAACGGCGGGCGGTCCGTCGGCGGGACGTACCACCCGGAGGACACGGTCAGTGTCGGCCCGTCAGCGAACGGCGACGGCCGCATGAACATCAACATGTGGCGGCCGGAGAGCGGCGGCGACATCCACTCCGCCGCCGTCGTGCCGAAGAAGGCGATGGAGCAGGCGTACGGGAAGTTCAGCGCCCGCCTGCGCGTCACCAAGCCGGCGCCCGGCTACAAGTCGGCGTGGCTGCACTACGGCAACGGCTGCGAGATTGACTACCCCGAGCAGAACTGGACGGACACGATCACCGGCTTCCATCACCCGTGTAACGGCGGCAAGCAGGGCTACTACCCGACCAAGGCCCGCTGGACCGACTGGCACACCGTGAGCACCGAGTGGACCCCGGACTCGGTCAAGTTCTACCTGGACGGCCGGCTCATCGGCCACGCGACCCGGGGGGTGGCATCGCAGCCGCTGTCCTGGATTCTCCAGAACGAGTCCGCCCTGTACGGCCCGTATGCCGCAGCGGGCAGCAGCGCCCGGATGCAGATCACCTGGGTGGCGACGTACGCGTGGAAGGGGAAGTGATGGACCAGCGCACGCGCGCCCACCTCAAGGCCGTCACCCAGGAGATGAAACGGCAGACCGATGACAGCGGCAGCTCTGCCCAGGTGTTCATATCCGGAATACTGACGGGGCTGGCCACGGCCGTACGCATCATGGACGGCGCCACGGCTGAGGACGCGCTCGAAACGGTGGACACGCAGCTCGCCGCCGCTGTCGGCCGCGCCTACCTCAGCGGCGACCTGCCCGACCGGCGCTTCATCAACTGACCAGCCCCGTCTGACCGGATCACCGGACGGCGGGGCTTCTTTGTGCCCTGAACAGGAAGGAACGCCATGAGCTACATCAACATCCATGCCGTCCAAGCCATCAACGGCAGTGACATCACCGCCGAACTCGGCCTCGATCCCGAGCCCGACCACTCACTGCGTGACGGCGAAGAGATCGTCGCCTGCGCTCGCATCCTGGACCTACTGGGTGATCTCAACAATGGCGAGGCACTCGTGATCACCAGGGAACTGTCGTGATGTCCCCCTCCGACCTGCTGGGCGCGGACCGGATCGTCTTCGGGCCGTTGCACATCGTGCGGCAGCGCCACCTGCCGCACCACCTGCCCGCCTGCGGGTGTCTGTGGTGCACGCCGCACTGCATCGGCTGCCGCCGCAGGATCACCGTGGATGCCCAGATCGCCTGGGACACGGACCCCTGGGAGCGGCCCGTCGCCCTGTGCGGCGGCTGCTGCGACGCGGCGGAGAAGGGGGCGGCATGAGCAGGGCCTCACGCTTCACCGCCGCATATGCCGTCCTGACGGCCGCGCACGAAGTAGCGGATCACATCGTCCAGCGGGACGCGGATGCCGTCGCCAAGGGCCGGGACGGCTGCGAGGGCAGGGCCGCGTGTCTCCGGCATGTCTCCAGCTACACCCTCACCCAGGCCTTCGCCCTTGCGGCAGCCGACCGCGGTCTCGGCCTGCGTCTGTCCTGGCGGTACGCCGCCGCGGGACTCGCGGTATCCGCGGTCACGCACTACGCCGCGGACCGGTCCGGCGGACGCTGGGACGAAGACCCGGAGAAGCAGCCCACGAGGCGGATGGTGCGCGCCGCACACGCGATCGGCAAGGGCAAGTGGCTGATGCGGGACCCGCAGGCCGGATACCGCTTCGACCAGGCGTGGCACAAGGGCTGGATCGCCGCTGCCGCGGCCGTCGCCTCCATGGGGCGCGAGGCATGACCCGCCCTCCGGCCGCGACGCGGATCACCGGCACGGGTGGCGACCTCCAGGTGCCGGGCCTTGCGACCTACACCAAGGATGTCGACTGGTTCGCGGTGGAGCGCGCTGCCAACGGGACGCTGGACCCGGGCGAACTCACCGGCGAGGAACGGCGCGAGGCGGCGCTGTTGATGCGGCGCCGGTACAGCAGGCGCGAGGTATCCGTCCGGCTCGGCATCTACGAGCGGCTGGTCCAGGAATGGGAGGAGGCGGACGCGTGAAAGCCCGCCGCGTAACCGACGGCATCCCGGCCAAGGGGGGCCGTCGGCGGCGCGGTCACGCCGTACCGCTGCGCGAGACGACGCCCGAGCAGTGTGAGCGGGTGCGCCTGCTCGTGGCGTCCCTCGCCCGCAGCGACGCGGACTGTGATCACCTGCTGGGCGCTCTGGGACTGGACGCCTCCGACACCGTGAAGGAAAAGACATGCACGAGACACCGCCCTGCCCGCACTGCCCCGACGGGCACACGCCGCCCGACGGCGGCAGCCAGCCGTGGGCCGCATGGCTGTCCGAAGCCCGTGACGGCGACGGGCAGCCGACGGTCATCCACGTCGCCCGCAGCGGCGGCGCGCACGTCGCCGAGTCCGACGCCCAGTGGCTGCGCGAACTGATCAACGACAGCGGGCGCCGGTACCGGAAGGCGACGAACCCCGTCGCCTTCGAGAACATCTCGATGGGTGACCGCATCAGCACTACGCCCCTGTGCCACGACATGGACATGCACCGCCTGGACGAAGATGCCGACGCCGGGACGCGCGCCGACATGGACGCCGGGAGCATCGGCCGGTGGCAGTGCTGGAAATGCGACTGCGAGGTCTACTCCGACGCGCAGGGAATCGTGACCGAGCCGCCGTACGACGCCTGCGGTGATCACGAGTGAGCGCCCGCGCCGCGCTGCTGAAGGCGCTGGCCGTGCGCGGCCCGTGGCGGCCCGACGGGCCGGACCTGGTCGCCGCGTTCGAGGCGGAGAAAGACGCCGGGACGCGCCACGGCATTGCCGCGCAAGTGCGCGGAGCCAAGGTGTGCGATCCAGCCGACGAGACGGAGAAGCACGTGAACGCAGTCCTCGCCAGCCTTGCCGACGAGAATGAAAGGGGACAGGGGTAGTGGACATCGTCTCTGACGAGATCCGACAAGAGCGCGAGAGGCGGGGCGAGCAGAATCACCCTGCCCTGACCGGCGATGCGACCGTGCAGTGCGATGCACGCGCCATGTTCGGCAGCTGGGCGGAGAAGTACCGCGCCAACAACCGCCGCGAGTTCGACCCCCGCGACACGGACCGCCGCCTGGACTGGACGGGAATCCTGCTGGAAGAGGTCTATGCGGCCCTGTCCGAATCGGACCCGGCGAAGATCCGCACAGAGCTGGTCCAGGTCGCCGCTGTCGCAGCCGCATGGATCGAGTGCATCGACCGCAGCGGCGAGTCAGTGCCGGGAGTTGAGGGATGACCAAGCGGACGGGGCGCCGCATCGGCGGCGATCCGCGCAGGGCGGGCGGGGACATCGCAGGTCCCGGCGGTCCGCGCGACCGCGACGCGGTGATCATCGACACCACAGACTCCGTGCTGCTGGACGCCACCAGCGTCTGCCTGATGGAGACCGGCAGCGGCCATGAAGTGGTTCTTGCTGCGCTGCTGGAGGGACGGATCAACCAGAGCAGCGAGCGCAGCCGCGTGCTGTACCTCATGAACAGTGACGGCGCCGCTGCGCTGGTCACCGAACTGCTGGCGCTGGCTTACCGCGTCGGACCCGAATTCGGCAAGACCCTGATCTCCCGTGTCCGCCGGCTCGTGGACGAAGGCGCCGCAGAACCGCCCGGGGGCAGCGACTGATGCGCCTGACCGTGAAGTCCGCCGGGCGACGGGTCGAGATCCGCATCAGCGGCGACTCGCCCGGGCTGCTGGCTGCGGCAGAGGCGTCGGCGCAGAGACTGCTGGACGCGCTGCCGCCCGAGACCGGGCGCCCGCCGTTCGGCTATGCCGTGAGCAGCGAGACCGAACGCGCAGAAAACGAGGACGATGAATCATGACAGGTCACCAGGGACCGCTGTCCGGCATCGAAGTCCGGGACCGCTGTCCGTACTGTCCGGGCGAACGGCTTGTTCCCCGGCACATGTTGGAACTGCACATACAGGAGAGGCACGCGACCGAGGACGCTGCCCTGCCAGGGCTGCACCCTCTCGCAGCGGTGATCGCGCGGACGCTGCGCAGTACGCCCGTGCCGCCTCACCTTCCGGAGGGCCTGGTGGCCCGGCTGGCCGTCGCAGTTGCCGTCTATCTGGACAAGCAGACCAGTGGCGACGCCCCCCACCGCTACCTGTCCACCGGCTGCCTGCACGGGGAGCACGGCTACTGCCAGTCCAGCACCGGCAGCAACGGCACCAAGGTCCCGGCTACTTGCAAATTCTGCGCGGCGCCGTGTGAGTGCCCGTGCCACCAGGCTTCAGACCTGCCCCGCGAAGGCGGAGTCGCCTGATGCCCCGCGTGATCCGCGTCCGCGGCGTCGAGACGGTCCTCGCCGCCGACGGCTGCGAGCCGTCTGAGTACGACCCGCAGTGCGGCTGGGAGCCCGGCTACCGTGCCGTCCAGGCCGGCCGCCGCCAGGTCAACGTCTTCCACGACGGGCCTGGCGAGGAAGGCGGCCTGGAGCAGTACACGGCCGAACTCCGGGCCACCGGGTTCCACGTCGTGGCCGACCAGATGCCCGGCGGCGGACGGCGCCGCCTGCATGTCACCCGCCCCTGACCCGTTACGGCGGCGCGGCGGCCTCCGCCCCGGTGATGACGAGCGGGGGCTTCGCTGACCGGGCGTCCGGCGGCCACTAGCGCACCGCACACCAAGAGCGCAAGGCCCCGTATTCCGGGCGCCTGTTCTATGCCACATTCGAAGAGCGGCCCCCGGCGGCGTTGGAGCGCCACCGGGGGCCTGACCGCACATCCTGAACCAACCAGGAGACGGCTATGAAAGATCATGTCATGCCCGTGCGCGGGCGGACCCTCCCCTTCACGCCACGTCCCGCCGCGAACAGCGGGGGGCGGGCCTGATGGGACTGCGCGACAAGGTCCGCGGCGCCGCGCTGGACGCCACCACCGGACGCAACGGCGAACCCGCAGCCTCGCTGCGCGCCACACAGTTGGCCACCGCCGCGGCGAGCGCGGCAACGAGCGCCGGTCACACGGAACTCGCCGCCGCGGCCGGAGCAGCCGCAGCGCTGATCGTCGCCGCGGACTGCGCCCGCAACCAGCCGCACGGCGGCGACGGGTACGCGACGTTCGATGACGAGGACGGCGCCGGATGAGCCTGCAATCCTCCGTGATGCCGTGGCGCGCCGTACTGGCGGCCCTGTCCCTGGCGGCCCTGGGTACCACAGGCTGGTCGCTGTACGTCGTCGGGCTGCACTTCAAGGCGCCGGAACTCGTGGCAGGGGCCACGGTCGCCGTGTTCGACGGCACCGCGTACGCCTGTCTGCGCCTCGCCTCCGAGGCGTCCGCAGCGGGGCGCTCCGCCGTCGGAGCGCGGCTCGCCACGCTGGTCAACAGCGGCATATCCGTCTACCTGAACTGCTTCCATGCTGACCTGATCGACGGTGGCGTGCAGGCGGCGCTGCTCTTCAGCGCCCCGACGCTGGCCCTGCTCGCCGTGTCCGAGCTGTCGTGGGCGGGGCCGCGCGCCGCCGCCCGCAAGGCCCTGGGCGAGATCCCCTTCAGGCTTCCGGCGTTCGGCGGCTGGGCATGGCTGCTCGCGCCGCGGCGCGCCGGACGCGCCGTCAGGGAGCGAGCACTGGACCACATCAAGAGCGCCGGACAGCCTGTCCGGACAGATCCGGGCAGGGAGCGGAGCGCCACGGACAGGCTGCGCGACCTCTTCGCCGGGTACGAGCCGGAGGACGCGATCCGCTTCGCCCACGAGTCCATGCCGACCGAGGGGCCTGCGGCGCTGGCAGAGGTGCTGCGCACCTACGGCGTCAATGTGGACGCCTTCCAGGTGGCGCTGGTCCTGAACGGCCGTCCTGCCGAGATCACGGTCGATCGTCCGGACACTGTCCGGACAGATCCGGACATGATCAAGGCAGCCGATCCGCAGACCGGGCCGACCAGGGCGGACATTGTCCGGACACTGTCCGAGCAGCATCCGGAGGGCATCACCGACGCGGTGCGGCAGCTCGTCGCCCGCGAGATCACCGACCGGGACGCGGTCGTATCGATCACGCGCGAGGTACTGGGTCCGGACACGAATCCGGACACGGTCCGGCGCACCTTCGACCGCGAGATCGGCAAGGCTGGCGGCCAGTTCGGGTTCCGCACATGAGCGAGCCGGCCGAACCTGCCATACGGCAGCAGATCGGCATGACGCATGACGGGCGGCCCCTGTACGCGTGGCCCGAGTCCGCGCCGCCCGTCCTCAACCAGCCGATCAAGGCGCACCCGTGGGGCGCGTACCTGGGGGGCGGGTGCCTCGTGCTCGCCGCCCTGGCCGTCGTGGCGTTCATCCTCATGGCCATCCTGATCGGCCTGTCCATCGCCCTGGCGGTGCTCGCCGTCGCTCTGGTCGCCCTGACCACCTGCGTCCTGGTGCTGCGCTCGGTGTGGCGCGACTACCAGCGCGAACGGTACTGACGGCCGCCTCCGTCCTTCGCGGCACGCCCGCGGGGGAGCGGAGGGGCCGGACAGACCGGGCCCGCACGCACCGGAAGGACCACCAGCCATGAGCGCAGCACGCCACTTCTTCGAGGACGGCGCCTTCCCGGGCGACCTGGAGACGGACATCCAGGACGACAACGCATCGGCGCACGGGGCGCGGCGCGACTGCGAGCGCCACGGACAGACCGAGATGGCGCAGCAGATGGGCAGGGCCAAGGACGAGTGTCTGGACGAACTGACCGATCTCAAGGGCGGCACGTGGCGCCCGAAGCACACCTGACCAGCTGCCCGCGTCGCCCCGGCCTGCTCCGGGGCGGCAAGGGGAGCCGGGACAGTCCCGCGCCCACGAGAAATGAGATGGCATGTGCAAGATCATTCCCCCTGGCGAGTGCCCGCAGTGCTACCACCACGGGAATTGCCTCCACAACCCCTGGTCCAGCGATTGCGAGCCGTCGAAGGGCGACTGCCAGCAGTGCATCGCCTGCAAGGCAGCCGGCCACCCCAACCTCGTGCCGAAGACCGAGTCCACCTGGTGGTGACGGCTGCCCGCGTCGCCCCGGCACCGGCCGGGGCGGCAAGGGGAGCCGGGACAGCCCCGGCATCGAAAAAGGAAGAGCCATGCCACGTAAGCGCGACTACAGCGGCATGAACGAACAGGAAACTGCACGACTCGGCGGTGGACGACCTGCGCTGCCAGAGCCGGGCCAGGGCCTGGGGGCTGAACGACCAGGCCGCACGGTTCAGCGACGCCGCGGACGACAAGGTGCGGGAGCTGAACGATCGGGTTCGCGCCGAAGAGGAAGAGCGGGAGACCTGATGGCCAAGAACGTCCGCAACGAAGCCGGCGCCGTCGAGGCCGACGACCTGACGCAGATCGGGTCCGCCAGCGGTGCGACGCACCTGGGCGACGGCGGCCGGGCCATCAGCACCGAGATCGACGGCGACGGCACCACCGTCATCAACGGCGACCACACGCACACCAACGTCAGTCACACCTTCAACAAGTAGGAGCCCTATGTACCTCTTCCGCCGCAACAACACCGACGACCCCGAGGGTCGCAAACTGACGGCCGCTCGCGACGCGCTCGCCAGCGACCCCGTCAACCGCGGCGACGGCACCGACACCAACCGCCCCTGAGAGGAACACCGTGCCCCTACCCCGTCAGCTCCCAGCTGGCTCTTCCCGCTCGCTCCTGATCCTCGACGCCTACGCCGACGCCCTGCGCGCTGCGGGTGAGGACGTGCAGGTCGTCTACAGCGCGCACGGCGACGTATTCAAGATCGTGCACCGGGCGGAGGGGTAGACCGTACCCCCGTCGTGCACCGCCTGACCCTCCGCCCGGCAGCCCCGCACGGACGGTGAGAGAAGCCGGGACAGCCCCGGCCGGAAGGAGACTGACCATGGCGAAGAACCGCGGCAACGAGGGTACCGACGTGTCGGCCTGCGCCCAGATGCGGATCGAGTCTGTGGATGCCCCCACCCACCTGGGCTCAGGTGACCAGATCAACGGCACCCAGATCAACGGTGACGGCGCCACCGTCATCAACGGCGACGGTGCCACCGCCGACATCAGCCATACCTTCAATGAGCAAGGCAGGACATGAAAGACACCCGCTACGAAGCCGAGGTCGACTTCGAACGCGCCGACGGCAGCCGCGTCACCTACCGCGGTGACGGCGTCGGGCCCGACGGCGAGAGCGGCGACCAGCTCCTGGACGGCGCCGAAGCCGCGGCGCTTGCCGAAGAGCCGGGCGCACATGTCATCGCTTCCCGGGTCCGGCACGCATGAGCTACAAGGACCCGCCACTGACGGCCTGGGAGAAGACCCGGCTCGCCTGGCTGGGCGCCCGGATGTGCAAGCGCGAGCTGCTGGCCGGCGAAGACGTATACCAGGACGACCTGCAAGACGAGTTCGACCAGATCCTCAGTGACGCCTGGGCACGCGCCGGGCGCTGACCGACATCCACAACGGCGAAGGAGCCGACCGTGGGCTACATGTACTACGAGGTCACGCGCCAGGACGGCGTGACGATCGAGGCCGGATACGGCGTACCGGCCGTCTGTGAGAAGGACGGCTGCGACGAAGAGATCAACCGCGGCCTCGGCTGCCTCTGCGGTGAGGTGCCCGGCGGTGACGAGTACGGCTGTGGCCGGTACTTCTGCGGCTGGCACCTGTACGGCGCTCCCGCTGACGAGCCCGGCGGCCGGTGCGCCGACTGCCGCGACCAGCGGCGCTGACACAGACACCAGGGGCGGCCATACCCCGCGAAGGTCACCGGCCGCCCCTGGTCCTCCTGCACACGAGCACAGGACTACACCAGCATGACGGACACCCTCACACCCGCGATACCCGCTGCCCGCACGCCTGCGCCGGAGACGGCGCGGGCGGTGGACCTGACCAAGCAACCTCCTCCAGCCCCCGGACCGCCACCGGAGCCGGAGGACGACGGCCGGCCTTCGCGGCCCGTCGACCCCCCGGGCCTTCCCCCACCCGGCGTCACCACCGTCAGGCGACGGCCCATCGTCGCGCCGTGGCTGAAGAACCGGCGCGACTTCCTCGCCGCAGCCCAGCGCTGCGGGGGGCACGTGCTGTACGCCTCGCTCTTCCACGGGCTGCGCGTCCCCGCCTACACCGCCCGCCTGGCCACCATGGCGCCGCGCGGCGCCGCGCGTCTGGTCACCTCGACCGGCCGCTGGATCTGGGACCGCGAGGCGGCGCCACTGCGGGGCGCGGCCGTACGCGATGAGGCGATCAGCGAGTACATGCTGCTCGCCCGCATCCGCAGCCACCGCGTCAAGCTGCGCGGCCTGGTGGCCGTCATCAGCGCAACGCTCGGCCTCGCCTTCGCACTGACGCTGCTGGTGATGGCGCCCGGCTGGCTGGCCGCCGCCGCGGCGGCGGGCGTGCTCGCGCTCGGCTATGCCGGGCAGCAGCCGGACGCGCCGGTCATCGGGCCGGCGGTCATGAAGACCGAGCTGGAGAAGCTGACCGGGTCGATCGTCCTGCGCGGCCTCGACTCGATCGGCAACGCCAAGATCAGCGCGGCCATCAAGAGGGGCCTGGGCGAGGACACGGGCCTGAAGTTCGTCTCGGAGATCTGCCGCGACGGCCCCGGATACCGCGCCGAGATCGACCTGCCGTACGGGGTGACGCCCGAGGACGTGATGGAGGAGCGGCAGGCGCTCGCCTCCGGCCTGCGGCGCAAGATGGGCTGCGTGTGGCCGTCCGGCGACCCGGACGAGCACGAGGGCCGGATGGTCCTGTGGGTGGGCGACAGGCCCATGAACGAGGCGAAGAAGCCGGAATGGCCGTTGTTGAAGTCGGGGCAGGTGGACCTCTTCGACCCAGTGGTCTTCGGCAACGACCAGCGGATGCGCTGGATGCGCGTCACGTTGATGTTCGCCTCGGTGATCATTGGCAGCATCCCCCGCATGGGCAAGACGTTCCTGATGCGCCTGCTGCTGCTGATCTGCGCGCTGGACCCCCGCTGTGAGCTGGACATGTTCGACTTCAAAGGCACCGGGGACTTCAGGACACTGATGCCGGTGGCGCACCGGTACCGCTCGGGCGAGGAGGACGAAGATGTCCTGTACTGCCTGGAATCGCTGAGGGAACGCAAGGCGGAGCTAAGGCGCCGCGCAAAAGTCATCAACTCTCTTCCGCACGACATCTGCCCGGAATCCAAGGTCACCTCGGCGCTGGCCGGTGACAGAAGCCTGGGGCTGCACCCCATAGCCATCGCACTTGATGAGTGCCAGGTCGCTTTCGAGCACGACCAGTACGGCGAAGAGATCGAGTCGATCTGCGCCGACCTGGTCAAGCGGGGCCCCGCGCTCGGCATGATCGTCATGTTCGGGACACAGCGCCCCGACAAGAAATCGCTGCCCACCGCGATCAGCGCAAACGCGATCCTGCGGTTCGCGCTCAAGGTCATGGGACAGATCGAGAACGACATGATCCTGGGCACGTCGATGTACAAAGCCGGGTACCGCGCGACGATGTTCTCCCGCGGCGAGAAGGGCATCTGCTGGATGTCCGGCGAAGGGGACGACCCGTCCATCGTGTGCGGCAGTTTCATCGATGCGCCGAAGGCCGAACTGGTCGTCGCGCGGGCCCGCAAGCTGCGCGAGGAGTACGGCAACATCACCGGCTACGCGATCGGCCAGCAGCCGGAGACTGGGGAGCCGGAGTACGACCTGCTCGCCGACATCCTCAAGGTCACCGGGGCAGATGAAGAGCGAATCTGGAACGAACGGATCGCCGCGCGGCTCAACTCCCTGAGGCCCGAGGTATACGGCGGCTGGAAGGGCGAGACGGTGACTGCCGCCCTCAAGCCGACCGCCGTCGTCGTCGACCAGCGGTGGGGGATCGCCGATGACGGCGAGGGCAGGAATCGGCGGGGCATCCTGCGTGCCGATGTCATCGCCGCCGTCACCAAGCGTGACGAGAAGAAGGCCGCGGCCTGAGCGTCGCCCGCCGCTAGGCCTAGCACCCCCCCACTGCTAGGTCTAGCACCCCCGCTAGCACCCGAACCCCACCGTAACCAGGCGTCTAGCACCTAGCAGCCGCCTTCCCGGGAAACGGGAAACACCCCACAGGAGACCCGCATGCTCCTTGTCCTCGTCGCTGCTATAGCGGTCCTCGCGATCGTCTTCGGCTACCCGCTGCTGTGCTACCTCTCGCCGCTCACCGCCTGCCGCCGCTGCGACGGCTGGGGTCACGCAACGAAGACCGGCCGCGACGGGCAGCTCAGGCGCGGCAAGGACTGCCGCCGCTGCCGCACGACCGGCAAGCGCGTCCGCATCGGCCGGCGCATCTACGAGCGCGCCGCCGAAGTCCACCGTCTCGGCTCGAAGTGACATGCGGCTGAGCGTCCGGCCCCCGTCCCTCACGGAGCAGTCCGCGGGGGAGCAGCGGCCGGACGGACCGGCTGACAGATCAAGGAGGCACTACATGTCCCGAGAGAGCCGCGCGACCGACGAGATGAGGGCCGCCGCCCTGCGCAACGACCTGCACCGCTACCGGCGGGAGGCGGATGCCGACACCGAATTCAGCGACGTTGTCGCCAACGGCATGACGCACGATGTCGGCTACCCGCCCGAGGGGCACGGCTACCCCGAGCAGGACTGACGCACCGTCCGCACACCGCCTCCGCCGGTCCGCCCGCCCGGCGAGGGCGTCCGCGTACCCGCACAGCAGAAGGAGACCCGCAATGAGCATCCGCGACAAAATCTTCGGCACCCGTGAGGCCATTGAAGCGCACCGCCGGGCGAGCGAAGACCTGGAGGCGCAGACGGACCCGGACAGCGACGAGTTCCTGGCCGCCAACGACCGCAAGGGCGAGACCGCCAAGGATGTGCCCTGGTTCCGCCGCTGACATCACCCGCACACCGCCCCTGCCGCGACCACCGCGGCAGGGGCGTCCGCATACCCGCACACCGGAAGGAAGAGCATGAGCACCCGGGGATTCCTCAGCTTCGCCGTCGATGGCGAGACCAAGACCTCGTACGTCCACCACAGCGCGCATCCGGAAGGTCTGGGACTGACTGTTCTCGCCTGGCTGCTCACAGCCGACTTCGCAGTCGCCAAGAGCGCCGCCCAGGCGCTGCGCGTCGTCAGCGAAAGCGACGAACCGACGGCACAGGACATCACCCGCCTGTGGCAGTACTACGACCCGAACGTCGGCGGGCGCTCGGAGCACCCGACCTGGTACCAGCTGCTGCGCGGCACCCAGGGCGATCCGGCCGCGATCCTGGACGCCGGAGTGATCGAGGATGCGTCCTCCTTTCCGGCCGAGTCGCTGTTCGCCGAGTGGGGCTACGTCATCGACTTCGACACCCAGGCGCTGGAGGTCTACTGCGGCTTCCAGGAAGAGCCCCACGACGAAGGGCGCTTCGCCGCCCTGGCTCCGACCGGGGACGGCTACTGGCCGGTGCGGCTGACCGTCTCCTGGCCGCTGGACGCCCTGCCGAGCGACGCCGTGTTCACCGACGACGTGGAGAGGGCGGAAGCCGGTGCCTGAGCACCTGCTCTGGCTCGCCGCATCAGTGGTCATCGGCGGCGCCGCGGGCTTCATCGTCTCCGCGTTGATGCCGTCCGGGCGCAGGCGCGGTCCGCACCGCCGCTGGTGGCGAAGGCATCCGCCCGGCCGGGCCGGCCGCAGCTTGGAGAGGAGCGCACCGGCCCCGCTCGCCGACGCCGTCACCGAGACCGTTCTGTACATCCCGGCACTGCCCGTCCCTGAGGGGGAGGAATGGACACCCACCGCATCTGCGCGCCGCTCGATCTCGAACTGATCGAATCCGACCGCAGCCTGACACCGCTCGACGCCGTGCTGATCTACGACAGCAGCGATCCGTTCGTGATCAGGCTGGACATCGACCAGGGGGAGTGCCCGGCCACTGTCTGGGCGCTGGGGCGTGACCTGCTGGCCGACGGCATCGGCTCAGCACGCACCGCGGGCAGCGGCGACGTGAAGATCAGGCGCTGCGACTCCCATCAGATCCACATCCGTCTGACCGCCTCCAGGGGCGAAGCGCGGCTCATCGCCTCATGGGACCAGGCGTACCGCTTCGTGCGGCAGACGTACGGACTCGTGCCGCGCGGATGCGAGGCCGACCATGTGGACATCGACGCCGAACTGCGGCTGCTCCTGGGGGAGGCAGCGTGATCATCACGGGTGCCGCCAGGATGGCGGACGCGCTGCGCGAGCTGGAAGAGCCCGGCTCCCGCGCCCGCAGGCAGGAACTGATCGCCGCCGTCGTCCACTTCGCCGAGGAGCGCCAGCGGCGCGCGTCGGCGCAGAAGATCATCGACAGCCTGGAAGCCCAGTACGCCAGCGGCATGTACGAGGCGGGGATGCGGCGTGCCGCATTCCTGACCTCGCCCGAGATCAGCCAGGGATGGGAGACGCAGTGAGCGCACGCGAGGAACTGTTCGAGGCGATGACCGGCGGCTGGCCGCTGGCACCCGGCGAAGCGGAGAGCGTGAACCGGATGATCGACGCCTTCCGCGCCGAGGTGCTCGGCGAGGCCGCCCCGCTGCTGGATGCCGTGTGCGAGAAGGAAGGAGAAGAGCGGTGTCCGGACGGGGGCGCCGTGATCACCCGTGACGACCAGTCCGGGACTCCGTACGTCGTCATGACCGGAAGCATTCCGCTCGGGACCGCCGCGTCCCTGGAGGCGGCACAGGCACACGCGGAAGCCGAGGCAACGCGGTACGGAACCACACGCGAACTCCGCTGGGACGTGCACTACGCCGGCTGCCGGCTGATGAGCCGTACCGGCGGGCGTGGCCGTTTCTCGTGGTCTCAGTACTGGGTCGCCGAGGTGCCCGTCATCGTCAGTGGAGGTGCGGCATGACCACCCGCACCCACCAGTCCGTACGGCTGGATGTGCTGCTGGCCGAAGCCCGCCGCACCCCGCACACGCAGATCACGTCCGGGTCGGCGATGCACCTGTACGCGCGGCTCGGCCTCGCCTGCCGACGGACCACCGCCCAGGGCGACCTGCGCGCCGCCGCCGCACGCGGTTGGCTCACCCCGCACGGACCCGACAACCGACGGCACTACACACTCAGGGGGAACCGTGACTGACCGCCTCGCACAGATCAAGGCCCGTGCCGAGGCGGCCACCTCGGAACCATGGCTGCTTCAGGAAGACGACGGCGATACGTTCCGGGCCCCCGCCTGGGAGATCGTGCACGCCCAGTCAGGACGCATGCTCGCGCGAGTACCAGACTGGGCTGTCTCTGACGCCGAGTTCATCGCCCATGTGCCAGCCGACGTGCCGTGGCTGGTCGACCAGCTGGAGCAGGCCCGGAGTATCGCCGTCGGGCTGGAGAACGAAGTGGCGCGGCTGCGGGGCCTCGTCGCCGACTTCATGGACCCCGACCCGTGCCACTACGACCACCACGGCTACTGCCAGGCGCACTCCTGGTTGCAGACCGATCCCGCCTGCCCCCACCGCCGGGCGCGCGAACTCGAAGGCGGTGCGGCATGAGCAGCCTGGACGCGGCGACATGGGGGTACTGCCCGCACTGCCGCCGGGAGGTCGAGACACGGCGTATGCGCGGCGTGCTGCGGCTGATCGGGCACCGGACGGGCGCCGCCTTCCCGAGTGACTGCGAGGGGTCACACGGCCCGCCCGGCGTGCCGCCCGGCGACGAGGCGGGCGACTGGTCGTGGGTGAGCACTGAGGAGCGCGAGGCCCGGGTCAGGGAGGTTATGCCGGGACCGGGCGGGGGCGGCCGGCACACGGCCGACTGGTACCTGGCCAGCCGGAGCATGGGCTTGCGGACGGCTGCGCCGGTGCGTCCGCCGGGGAGCCGGGAGCCGTGACCCTGCTGTGCAGGAAGGGCCTGCACGACCTTGACGACCCGGCGGTGGCCCGGACCGCGGCCTGCCCGTGCGGGTGCGCCCGGCGCTACTGCCTGCTGTGCCGTACGGCCGCGGAACGCGAACGCCGGGCACGCGCCCGGGAAGTGCGCCGCGGCCCCGTCCAGCTCGAATGGACGGGGCCGCGGCGGCTCTCGCGCTCGGGGCGCTACCAGCGGCGCAGGGGCCGCGGCGCCCCGCTCGGGCTGCGCACCGGCAGGCTGGCCTACCGGATCACGCCGCAGGAACGGCAGGTCCTGCAACTGCTGGCCGACGGACTGTCCGGCAGCGAGATCGCTGAGCGGCTGTGGCTGGCCCGGCTCACCGTCCGCGACCGGCTGATGAAGAACATCCGGCTGAAGTACGGCGTCGCATCGAACGCGGCGGCCGTCGCCCAGGGCCTGAAGCGCGGCGCGGTCCGGCCCGACCCGGCGGGGCGCAGGCTGCCGAGAACCAAGGCCGTGCGGGACGGGGCGCGGTCCGTCATCCGCCTGGTCAAAGGAGAGCGCCGGCCGCGGCACGACCGTTCGCGCGCTCTCCAGGCGATGCTGGACGGCCTGTACGCCTGGAGCGAGGCGCACGCCGTGAGCCTGCTGTGGTCGGCGGGGCACATCACCTCGCGCCATGTACCCCAGACACGCAACGCCTACCGGGGGGAGGGCGTGCGCACGCGAGCAGCGAAAGAGGCGGCATGACAGCGACGCAGGCCGGGGCGCAGTCCCCTTTTGCCCAGCCCGCACGGACCCTTTCCGGCGCGGCCCTCGAAGCCCTCGCCCAGGCGCGCGCCGCCGAGACGGATGACGCACGCTACGCCGCCATCGCCCTTCTGGTGCCCGACGGCCAGAAGGGCGAATTCGAGGAGCTGGTCAAACTCGCGGTGCACAGCGAGGCGGCGAAGGAACGGCGGGAGAAGGACACCGAGAAACGCCGCCTGCGGCTCCTGGAAGAAGCCCGGAAAGAATACGAACAGGAATGCACCGAACGCCTCACATCCAGCGAGGGCATGGCGGAAGCGGCGCAGCAGTTCGCCTCAGGAGTCATGGACCGTGACGGCATCCTCGCAATGCCGGAGGCCATTCCGCTCATCAATGACTTCCTGTGCCGCGAGCAGCTGTGCCGCATCTTCGGGCCGCCGAAATCGCTGAAGAGCTTCATCGCACTGGATATGGCCATGTCCGTCTCCACGGGGGTGAGATGGGCCGGCTACGGCACACACCGGGCCCGCGTGCTCTACGTCGTGGCGGAGGGCGCACGGGGCACCAAGCGGCGCATGGCCGCCTGGGAGCAGCACCACGGCGGCATGCTGTCCGAGGTGCGGTGGTATCCGAGGGCCGTCCAGATCGGCGACCCGGAGCAGATGCGGCAGCTCATCGCGTACTGCGCGGTGCTCGGGGTGGGCTTCGTCATCTTCGACACGCAGGCGCGCTGCACGGTCGGAAGGGAGGAGAACTCCAACAGCGAGATGGGCCAGATCATCGCCGCGCTGGACGCCCTGAAGGAAGCGACCAGCGCCTGCGTCCTGCTCGTGCACCACAGCGGCACGGAGGGCGGCAGGGGGCGCGGCGCAACCGCCTGGGACGGCGCGGTCGATGCGGAGTTCGAGGTCAGGCGCGAGGAGGGCTCGACCAGGGTGGTACTGCGCACCCGCTTCCAGAAGGACATCGAGGAAGCCCCGGAGATCGCCCTGGAGGGGGTCAGGACAGGAGAGTCGCTGGCCTTCCAGCCCGAAGGGGACACCCCGCCGCCTCCGGTCGAAATCCTGGTCACGGACAAGCAGGCGATGGCACTGCGCGCGGTTTCGGAGTTCGGGGAGATCGGCGTTGCCGTCACGGGCATCGCCGCGGCGCTCGGACTGACCTCCAAGGAACGCAACTCCATGGGCACCCGCGTCAGCGCGCTGCTGGAGAAAGGCTTCCTCAGGAAGGTCAGCGGCACCGCCCGGTACGAGATCACCTACCACGGCAGGCGGCAGCTCGACGCGATCACCTCCGCGCTGCGCAGCGAGACGCCGGCGGAACCGGAGCCGGACCCGGAACAGCCCGGACTCGACATCGATACGTGATCGTGTCGTGCCCGTCGTGAGTCCGTCGTGCCCGTGTCGTGGATGCGGCACGACGCCTCGGACCGCCCCCGGGCGTCGTGGATGCGTCGTGCCCGTCGTGCCCTGTCGCGGCCGAATCCACGACATATCCACGACGCCGGTCGCGACGGGGGTGCGACAGGCCCCGGAACGGGCCGGATTTTGACATGACGACCAGCTATGTCAATGGCCTCTGAGCAGGTGTGTCGTGACCTCATTAGCACCCTGACCTGCGATGTCGTGGATGTGTCGTGGATTTCAAGATCATGTCGTGCCGTTTGTCGTGGATTCGTCGTGCCCTGTCGTGAGGGTGTCGTGAGTACTGCAACGCTCTGACCAGCGACGTCGTGAGTCGTCGTGAGCGCGTCTTGTTTTTTCAAGGTCATGTCGTGTCGGGGTGGGGGGTCTAGGAACTAGACCCCACCCACGACAGACCCGACAGGACAGGAGGAAAAGAAAGATCCAATGCAAGGTCATCTCATAGACACAGAGATCAAACTGGCCACCTGCAACCGCTGCGGAAGCTACGTGTTCGCATGCCGTGTCTCCGGCGTCGCAACGGCAGCGGATCCCGAACCGCTGGACGGAGAGTCCTACCGCGCCGCGCTGATCGCCGGGCGCCGGACCTATGACGTGATGACGCAAGCCGCTGGGCGGCCCTGGAAGCTGATCGCGCGGACGGCGGCGGCCTCTGCGACGCCGCGTGTCATCGTCGCCGCCCACGCGTGCGGCGCCCTGGGGCTGGACACCACGTCGGTGACCGAGGTGCCGGCGGACCCTTGCCCAGCCCCTGCGAGCGCTACGGCGGGCTCTGCGGGGGCGCTGGCGGCCCTGGGGGCGTCGGAAGCTGCGCCGACTGCGACAGGCCGCCGTTCTGAGCCCGTGGCGGTGTGCGGGCGCTGTGGTGTCGTCATCCTGTCCGGCGCCCCCCGCTGGTCGGTCGTGTGGGGCTCCCGCACCGTCTGGGCGGAGCACGACGGCCCCTGTCCATGATTTGAAGCTCTGTACGCCTTTGCACGGCCCTGGCGGGCGTCGCCCGCCTCCCGGTGCCGCCTGGGGTGTCCGAGGGCGTCCTGAAGGCGTCCAGGGCTGTCCTGGGGTGTCTGGGCCCGCCCGCTCCCTGCCGAGAGAGGCTGCTCATGATCTGTAAGGAATGTGCCTGGGAGGCCGACCACCCCGTTGCTGCACGGGAGTTCCCGGAGCGCGGCCACGGCGCCTGCCGCGGCGTCAGCTGGTGCGACTGCGCCCACGGCGAGCGCAATCCCTGGAATCTTCCGGAGCGGGGGAGCAGCGGTGAATGATGCCGAAGCCATCGCAGAGTCCGCCGCACAGCTCGCCACCGGATGTGAAGAGCGCGTGCAATTCACGGTCATCGTCCGCCAGCACGCGCCGCAGTGCCGGCTCCAGCGGGCGGCCATGACGCCGGGGCGGCGCAAACACCATGAATGCGACTGTCCGGGCCATCTCGAAGAGCGGGCGGAGACGAAGCGGTTTCCTGCGCTCATCCAGCAGTTGGAGGCGGCCGTGTTCGAGCCGGCGTCTGCCGCCGGTGATTCCGGGGGCGGGGCCGACAAGCCGCATTCGAATCCGCCCGGCAATCAGGCTGTGCTGGATCTGCTGTTCGCCGTCAAGGCGCGGACGTTCGGCTATTACCACCAGCTGCGGAACGCACTGTTCCCGGACTACCGCGATGCTCCGGCCACGTCGACCGCCAATGCGCTGGCACAGATCGCCGACTGGGCGGCCATGGCGTGTGACGGGACGCTGGAGTGCAGCGAGGAACTGGTGCACGACATCCGCACGGGGCTCGGCCGGCTCGTGCGCGGTGCGAGGATCACGCTCGGCCACGACGCCCCGCAGCGGATGCTGGCCGACACCGTCTGCGGCGAGTGCGGCGGCGCCCTGGTGGTCGCCGACGACGCCTCCTCGGACGTGCGCTGCATCGGCACGCCGGAGGCGCCGCCGTGCGGTACGAAGTACTTCAGGTGGCAGTGGGTCGACCTTCTGGAAGGGGAGGGTGCGTGAGGGGCTACGACTGTGTGCGCATCGAGATCACTGCTTTCGTCTCCGGCACAACGCGCCGGATGACGAGGAGCAGGACCGTCTGTGGGAAGAGCTGTGCGAGCGCGTCAGAGCGGTCGCGGGAGATCCGAAGTACGCCGACCTGTGCGTGACGATGTGAGGTGGAGGACCGGATGACCGATGGGCTCGCCGTATTCCTGCGGGCGAGGGTTGCAGAAGACATGGAAGCTGCCGCAGATGCGGCGGTTGCCGGGTGGGATGACCGCGACGTGGACGCAGGCAGCCCGGTGGCGCGCCATGTCGTACGGCATGACCCGGCCCGGGTGCTGATCGAGGCCGGGTCCCAAAAGCGCATCATCGAAGAACACGCGCCGTCCAGGCCGGAGTACCTGAAGCGCACGGAGCGGGGCTGCCAGACGTGCTGCACTGCTCAGGCATGGGATGCGCAGGCGAACGAGTCGAACTGCCTGACTCTGCGCCTGCTCGCCCGTCCCTACGACGACCACCCCGATTTCCGCGAGGAGTGGCGGTCGTGAACGCTGATCTTGTCGAGTTCATCCGGGCGCGGCTGGACGACGACGAGCAGGTGGCACGGGCGGCGAGTGACGGTCCATGGGCTGCGTGGGTGGGACCGCCGCTGCAAAGGCTCGGCGCGCTGATGCATCCTGTCCGGACAGCCGGGGAGGGCCCTTCGTTGCAGCCCACGATCGAGACGGCCTTGTGGATGGACTCGCGGCACATCGCGGAGTGGGACCCGGCCCGCGTCCTCGCCGAAGTCGAAGCCAAGCGGGGGGTTCTCGACAGGTACGAGCGCGCACTGGAGAACCGTCGCGCCCACCCGGGCGACCTCGCGTCAGCTGGTGCAGTCCTTGCGCTGCATGGGGTGGTCAAGACGCTCACCCTGCCCTACGCCGGTCATCCCGACTACCAAGAGCGGTGGCGCCTGTGAGCGGCGACGGCTGGACTGCCGAGGTGAGTTCATGGCCCGCACGGAGGCCGTGGCCGCGATCGACCGCAACTCCGAGCGCGTGCAGGAGCTGGCGGGCCGCATGAACCGCTCCGAGGGCAAGGGTGCCGGGATGCACGCCGGGCGGGCCTACCTGGTGGACGGGGCCGGCGTGCTGGGCACTGTGATCGCCATCTATCTGGCCGTCAGCAAGTGAGGGAAGCGGTACTACTGGGGTCGACCTTCTGGAAGGGGAGGGATACGTGAGTGAGTCCGAGGAAACGGTGACGGTGAGCCTGGTGTGTGATGAGTGGGAGGAGCCGTTCGTCCGTCCGGACCATCACCCGAGGGCAGTTGGGGCAGCGGCTTATGCAGATTGAAGAAATGGCGGCGGAGGGCCAGTGACTGACGACCTGGTCGCGTTCCTGCGGGCGCGGCTCGATGAGGATGAGGCTCGTGCCTTTCACTGGCACGGTCTTGCGTGTGAGATCTTCCGGCGCATCGGTGGGGGCTTGAACACCATGGTTGCCGTGGTGGCCATGCTCCATGAGGCGCCGGGCGCCGTATGCGACTGCGACGGGCCGGCCCGCCTCCTTTCTGATATCGGGGCCAAGCGGCTGGTCCTCGCCGAGTACGAGAAAGAGGAGCGGGTGATGGAACGGGGCCACGTCACCGGGTGGACGGAGGGAGGGCAGGCCGCGCGCCTCACGGCGCTCAGGGCGTTTGCCGCCGTATACGCCGATCACCCGGATTTCCGAGAGGAGTGGCGGCCGTGAGTGCTGATCTCGTGGAGTTCATCCGGGCGCGGCTCGGCGAGGACGGGGAGGCAGCCCGAGCGACGACCGAGCGGCAGCCGTATACCGAGTGGGACGCGGTCGGAGCGGGTGACGACAGTGATTCCAGGCTGTCTCACTGGGAGGTCGTGAAGATTGCGTGCCCGCATCCGACTCCGGCGGCGAAAGCGATCGCTGTTCACATCGCCCGCCACGACCCGGCCCGTGTGCTCGCCGAAGTCGAAGCCAAGCGGGAGATCGTGGATGACCTGGCTGCGGTCGCCGGCGGGGACTACATCGACGCTGGCGAGCCGGTGCTCGCTGAACGCGTCCTGCGCCTGCTCGCCCTGCCTTACGGCGGGCATGCGGATTTCAATGAGAGGTGGCGGTCGTGAGCGATCACTCAGCGGCGCAGACCGACGTGCTTGTCAGTTCATTCCTTCTGCGCGAGTTCCTGGAAGTCGCCCGCGAGAGCGTGGGGAGCGTTTCGCGCTGGCGCCGCCGCCAGGTGAGCGACGACGCCCGGCACCTCGCCGGCTGCCCGACCGCGAAGGTCGTCGGCCAGGAGGCAGGCGTCGACACCTCCGACCCGGACTGCGGGTACGCGACGCTCACGGCTGTGATCGGCTGCGAGCACGGCCGTGAGCATGAGTTCGCGTACGGCGACTTCGGCGACCTCGCCGACCTGATCGCGCGGGTTGTCGATGAAGAGTCGCGCAGGCTAGCTCAACGTGAGGAGCGGCGTCCGTGAATATCTGGCGCGCTTACTGGCATTCGTACGGCATCGGCTACGGGCTCTTCCGGGCATTCATGGTCACCATGTGGGGGGCGAGCGGCGTCGGCATGCTCGCCGGTCTCGCGTGGACCTGGTGGGAGGGCCGGCCGTGAGGCTCGCCGACACCGAGGCGGCCTGCCTGTACACCGGCAGACCGCGCGGAACGCTGTACCGCTGGGCAACGGAGGGGCGCATCACCCGGCACGGCAGCAGAGCGCAGAACGGGGCTCTGTGGGACGTTGACGAGCTGCCCGCGCGTATTCCGGGCGAGCCTTTGCCCAAGCCGCCTCCCGTGCGCCAGGGGGCAGTTGCTTGACACTGTGAGCTCGGTGACTGAAGATGGGGCCGTACCAGGCGTGCCCAGAGCCGCCTGAAGAAGCTCCCCCGGACCCGCCTGCTGACCCTGGTGGGTCCTTTTGCTGTGCGCCGCCGTCGGGCGGCGCGGCTGGAGCCCGTGGCCCGGTAATGCGGCCACGCGGATACGGACGGCCGTCTGAAGGCCGTTCCGCTGCCCGCTTCACTGGCGGGCCCGTGGTTTGAGCGGGGGCAGACCCTTACCCGAGGGAATCTCGTGGTGAATGAACGTGCTGACGTACTTTCGGCTTCCGGGCGTCACAGGAAGCCCAAAGCGTGGAAATCCAAACGCAAGTTCGCCGTAATCGCGGCAACGGGCGTGGCGGGGACGGGGCTTACCGCCGTCGCGGCGCGTCCGGCCGAAGCCGCGCCCGCCAGCGTCTGGGACAAGGTCGCCCAGTGCGAGTCCGGCGGCAACTGGAAGATCAACACTGGCAACGGCTTCTACGGGGGCCTCCAGTTCACCCCGAGCACCTGGCGGGCGTTCGGGGGCGGTAAGTATGCCTCCCGCGCTGACCGGGCGACCAAGGCGCAGCAGATCGCGATCGCCGAAAGGGTGCTCAAAGCCCAGGGCCCCGGTGCATGGCCCGTGTGCTCCGTACGGGCCGGTCTCCGGCGCGGTATGGCCGCGCCCTACAGCGGGGCCGCCAAAGCGGCGGCGCCCAAGTACAAGAAGGCGCCGAAACGCGCTGCCAGCGGCACCGGGGCCAGGGCGGCGGCGTACGCACTGCGGCAGCTCGGCAAGCCGTACGTCTACGGCGCCACCGGCCCGTATGCCTTCGACTGCTCGGGCCTGACCCAGGCGGCATGGCGTGCGGCTGGCGTATCCATCCCCCGCACCTCCCAGGCGCAGTGGCGGGGGCTGAAGCGGGTGCCCCTGAAGAACCTTCGGGTCGGCGACCTGGTGGCCTACTACCGGGGCGCCTCGCACATCGGCATTTACATCGGGGGCGGGCGCGTTGTGGAGGCACCCCGCCCGGGGCGCAGTGTCCGGATCTCCAGGGTCAATTCCCAGCCCGTGCTGGGGGCGGTGCGTCCCGCCGGCTCGACAACGGGGGGCGGGGTGGTGGCCAAGGCCGCCCCGAAGAACAAGGGGGTGCCCCGTACCCAGGGGGCCGCTGGCGCCACGAAGGGGGCTTTCTCCGCCAAGGGGGACACACCCAAGGGCAGGGGGGCCGAACAGCGGGAGGGCGCCCGCAGCGGCAGGGGGCCTCTCGACGGGACGGGTACTCCCAAGGGCGGTGGCGCCCGTGCAGTAGCAGGAGCCAAGCAGTACAAGGTCAAGCGTGGTGACAGCCTGTCGCGTATCGCCGCAGCACACAACGTGCGTGGTGGCTGGCGAACGGTCTACCGCGCCAACCGCTCTGTGGTCGGAAGCAACCCCCACATGATCTACCCAGGCCAGAGCCTGGGGCTGCCCCGGTAGCCCGCCTGTCCATGCGTACCGCACTTCGCTTGTGCTGTCTGAGCCTCACCGTCATGGCACACATGTGTCCCGATACAAGGAGCACTGTGTGCCATGGCTGATGAGGTTGTCCGTTGTGCTGGACGATCAGGTGCTCGATGGAGAACAGCAGTAGCACAGCTCAAGCGTGAGTCCTCGCCTGTGTGCTGGATCTGTGGTGCCGACATCGACATGACACTGGACTACCGAGACCGAATGTCATGGACTGCTGATCATGTGACACCACTGTCTCTTGGTGGTGATCCGTACGACCCCGCGAACCTTCGTCCTGCCCATCGCCGCTGCAATTCGATCAAGGGTGCAGGCCGTGCCCCGGTCCCACTGGTCGCCTCGCGGCGGTGGTGATCGAATATTCAGAGTTATGCGGTATATATACACAGTGACGATCACGCTCTGCATAGTCATGCTGCATAAATCCATGGATGGCTATGCAGGGCGGCGATGTCGATCGCTCCTCCTCATTCACATAGCCGCAGCTCAGAGCGTTGATCGAGTGGCCGGGGGGTGGATCTCCGACGTGGATCTGGTCGCCGGTGACCCAACGCCCTTATTGACCGATTTTCTCTCTACGTGAAAAGTGCCAGGTCAAGGCTTGATCCAAGGGCGTGGTGGTTGCTGTGCAGGTCGGCGCACTGATCGGTTCGCCCGGGTATGCAGCGCACTGCACTGTGAATGCATAAACCGGCCGAGTCTATGCGGCTTATGTATATCCGCCATCCGCTGCCTCGGTTCTTTTATGCAGTGCTTTGCGGGACGGGAGGCGGTCATGGCCACGGACTGGACGAAGGCCCCGGACGCCGTCCTGGACTGGCGCTGGGACTGGACGGAGTGGCTGGCCGACGGCGAGACCATCATCACGTCCACGATGACGGTCTCCGCCGGGCTCGTGCTGGACAGCAGCTCGAATTCCCCGACTTCGGCGACCGCGTGGCTCTCCGGCGGGACGCCGGGCACCCCGTACCTCGTCGCGAACCGCATCGTGACGAGCGCCGGCCGCACCGACGAGCGGTCGGTGACGATCCGCGTCACGAACCGGTGACCCTCTACGTCGTCATGGGCCCGCCCGCCGCCGGGAAGACGACCTGGGTCGCGGCGCACGCGGTGACCGGGGACATCGTCATCGACTACGACCGGCTGCTGAATGCCCTCACCGCGGAGGGCGCCTTCGTCCGCGGCATGGGCCGGCCGCTGGCCACCGTGGCGTACCAGGCGCGGGAGGCCGCGATCCGCGAGGCGCTGCGGCACACCGGCACGCACGAGGTGTTCATCATCCACACCATGCCCAAGCCTGCCCTGCTCGCGAAGTACAAGCGCTACCGCGCTCAGCTTGTCACCGTGGATCCGGGCCGGGACGTGGTGGAGGAACGGTGCCGCGCGGAGCGACCGGACAGCTCGATGGACGGGGTGCGGCGCTGGTATGCGTCGCACGCCGTCCGCGGGGAGGCGGCTACCGCTGCGGGTGCGGTACCGGCTCGTACGGCTGGTGCATCGCGGAGCTGGTAGCTGTGGCAATGGGCATGTTGATCTGCACGGATAAATCGATGTTTCCGGAGGTGACGGGGAGCGTCAGTAGCGCAACGACGCTGAAAAAGTTTCTCCATCTGATCTTTTTTCGACCGTGGGCCATTTAGGGACCTTTCTCGTCGGGCAGCGTTCGAAGGAGGGTGAGCGCTTCGTGTTCTTACCTGGGCTGATGCAGGTTGAAACTCTGGCCTGTGTGCGGCCCCGTATGAGGGGGATACCCACCCAACAACAGCAGAAAGCGGACGGTTCTACCGTCGTAGCGGTCAACGTAACTCAACGTCGCCTACTCGTTACGAATGGCTTTTCGGGCCTTCCAGTAGCGGTGTGACGAGGCAAAGACTCGGAACATGGGGTGGAAGTAGTCCCGACACCACCTGGTCAGTGGCGTGATGATCAACATGAACATGCCCAGCATGATGGACAGCAATATTCGACGGGCAGCGACCGGTGAAGGGGAGGGTGTTTCCGTGGCGAGGAAGGCCAGCGAGCTGTATTCCGCCAGGGCGAGCAGAATGGTGACTACGACCCACCCCGCGCTGAGTGCCAGAGAGGCGATCGCGGTCGGGGTCACGCCGCTGCGGCGTGCGCCAGTGATGACGGCGTTCCGCTCCTCTTCGGTTCGAGCTGCCAGCAGAGCCTGCGTTGATTCCTCGATGAGACGGGCTTCCGTCAGGCCGACGTCTCTGGTCCTTGTACCGTAGATGCGCATCTCCACGACGGCGACCAGGACGATGACCGGTGCGACGGCCGCGGCCGTGGTCGCGAAGGCTTCTGTCATCTGCACGAGTGGAGTCTTCCGTGCCGACTAGGTGCCGCGCGGCGGTTCGGCGGCAGTGACCGCTGTGCGCTCGTCCCGCCCACCCGATGTCCCGGATCTCGATCGCGCCGGCGTGCGGCGTGTACTGTACCCAGCACCGCGGACCGTGCGCCTCGCGCACCTCTTCGACGCTGCCGGGATCGCGCACGTCCGGCCAGGTCCGCGGGCTCGCACGTACCGTCTCGATCAGGCGGAGCACTTCGCGCCGCGCCTCGTCCGTTGGCAGCTCCGCCATCACCTCGACTGCCAGCTCTTCGAAGACCATGCCGTGCATCTGCACCCCCGTGTCCGTGATGTGGGCAGCACGGTAGGGGAGTTGGCTGCGCCTCGCTGCGGCCTGTGGATAACTCCGGATCGGCGCGACGAAGGCCCCGCTCCTTCTGGTGCGGGGCCTTCGCGTCAGCGGGTCCTGCCTACCGGCGGTACCGCCAGAGCAGCCACGAGGTCACGGCGGCCATCGCCTCGACGGCGATGTGCCGGATGTCGACGCCGGTGCCGAACGCGGCCACGTAGCCGGCCACATAGCCGCTGGCCAGCGCTAAGACGATGACCTTCGGCTGCCGGGGCCCGTCGCCATCGGCGGCGGCGGGCTGCATACTGGGCATGTGTTACCTCCTGGGTGTGCGATCCGGTGGGTGACCATCCGCCGCTCCCCGCGGTTGCTTCCTACGGCTGGTCGCGGGGGCGGCGGAAGACTTTTTATGGTTCTTCCTGCTGGCGAGCTTCCCGTTCCGCCATCAGCAGGGCGACTTGCTCTTCCAGAACTGCGATCCGAGCCTCAGGCGACTCCTCCTCGTTTGTAGGGGCGCGTCGCGGAGGCCGGGGCGTTTCACCTTCGCTGTATAGCAACCTCGTCACAGCTTGCAGTAGCTGGAGAATCGTACGCGCTTCGGTAGCGATCCACTCGTCCTCGTGCTCTTGCAAATCCCTCAGAGTTTCATACAAGAAGGCCAGGGCTTCGCCTAGTTCCGGATCGCTCGTGGCGAAATCATGGTTAATTGCTTTCAGTAGGCGGTGCAGGCTGACGGGGGCGTACTTGACAGACGGGGGAACCTGTCCGCTCTCTCGCACTGTCGCGACTAGGTTCATTGTGCGTGCATGAACTTCTTGTGGAAGCAGGGTCAGGTCCCGACGAAGCGGCTGAGCAGGATCCAAGCGCTCGTTCAGCTTTCGATAATTTTCGCCCAGGGCCACTGCATCTTCCCAGCTCTGATCGAGGGCCCGCTTCCGTCTCCGCATGCCGACATCTGATGAGGCGTCAGCGTGAAACCTGCTATGGGCGGCGGACTTGGATACGCCTAGATGAGCGCCGATCGTCTCCCAGGAAGTGCCGAGTGCCCTTTCCGTGGCTACAGCTCGACGTAGAGCCTGCTCGGCCACATCAACGAGCTGCCGTGCCTGGTGTACGTAGGTCCCAGGGGCAACTGTGATTTCTGAGGAGACCGAGGGGGGCGGTGGCTGCTCGGCCTGCGCCGACTCAGCATCGCGGGCCGAGAAAGACATGTGGCGAGAGTGCAGCATGACGATACGTCACGTCAACCCAGCCAGACTTTTCGTCTGGCCGGTGATACATCGATAGGAAGCCGCAGGCTTGGCGGGGTGCATGGACCGAGGGGTCGTGCATCGCGCGACCTCATGCTCTCCCCGCAGACAGGAGACCCATGGCAACGCACTTGGCCACGGCGGTGCAGAACGCGATGTGCGACGCCGCCGTGGACTACGTCGACGCCGGCGCGGGCGTCGGCACCATCAAGATCTATACGGCTACGATGCCGTCCAGCGCGAACACCGCGGTCTCCAGTCAGACGCTCCTGGCCACGTTCACGCTGGTCGATCCGGCGTTCGGCTCCGCATCATCCGGCGTCGCCACGCTGGCCGGTACGCCCATCACGACGACCGGCGCCGCAGCTGGCACGGCGGCCTGGTTCCGCTGCGCTACGAGCACTCCCGGGACCTGCTTCGACGGCACCGTGACGGCGACGGGCGGCGGCGGTGAACTCCAGCTCAACACGACGACCATCTCTGTCGGCGTCAGCGTAGAGATCACCTCTGGCACCTTCACCATGCCCTCGGGCGAGTAGTGGCCATCGCCTTCCAGAACTCCACGACGGCCGGTGTCGGCTTCGCTTCGACAGGCGTGATCAGTGTGCCGTCCGGGGTGGCCGACGGCGACGTGCTGCTGCTGGCGTTCGTGCTGGAGGAGTCCGCCGCGTCCCCGGCGGTCACGGGCTGGACGCAGGCCGCGACGGTCAGCGGCGGTGGCACCCAGGACAACCTGACGCGGGTCTGGTACCGCCGTGCCAGTTCCGAGCCGGCTTCGTACACCGTCACCTTTGGCGGGTCGTACGGCGACAGCGCGGCGCTGGCCATGCTCCGCTACACCGGCGTCGTCTCAAGCGGCTCGCCGCTGCGGACGACGGCGACCGTCAGCCGGGTGGCCTCGCTCGGCACCCCGCAGACCAGCGCGGCGCTGACCGGAGTGCTGGCCGGGGACATGGCCGTGCACACCGCGGGCGTCGTCAAGGCGACCTGGAACAGCGTCACTTACACGCTGGCCGGGCCGGGCGGTTCGTGGGCGCAGCGCGCCAACATCGTGGCGTCGGCCGACTCGGACCCGGGCGTGCTGATGATCGACCAACTCGGCACGGGGACAGCCCCGGCCTGCACTGCCGCGGGTACCGGTGCGACGAACACGGCCTGGTGTTTTGCCGCTCTGGCGCTCATCCCGGAGCCGGAGGCGACCGGTGCGAGCACGCACATCCTCAGCACGGCTGTCCGCCGTGCCTCTACTTGGTGAGGCGGCGTCATGGCAGTTCTGGAGCCAAACCGGTACCCGCTGATGTGGATGAACGGTGAGTCGGACCGCGTCGCGCTGTACGCCCTGCGGGACATCAGCGCGACTGACATGGTTGACGTTGTCCAGCAGTTCACCGTCATCAAGCGCGCTGTGATCATGGGTACGACGGTCGCGGCGGCGGTCGGCGCCAGCATCTCGGGCACCACCGTCACCATCCCCGCAGGGGCCAGCCGGGACGGCGGGTACCTGCTGGTCTACGGGGTGGCAGGCGTCGCATGACCCTGTACATCGCCTACAACTGCGCGATCGACGTGACCACGGGCGTCATGGCGGGCACGAGCTACACCACGGGCGCCAAGTGCGCCGTGCAGCTCGCGACGCCGTCCACGATCAGCGTCCGCGTGGTCGAGTGGGGCGTCTCCTTCAACGGGTCGGCAGCCGGGACTCCGGCGGTCTGCACGCTCGCGCAGGCCAGCGCGGCGACCACGTCCCTGACTGCGCACAGCACGAGCACGGTGATGCCCGTCGGCGACAACGCCAAGGCATCCAGTCTGACCATGGGGACCGGCTCCACCGGCTACGGAGCGGCGACCATCATCACGAACACCACGGAGCGGCAGTTCGCGGGCGCTTTCGTGGGCCCGACGAGCCAGTATGAGAAGCAGTTCCCGCTCGGGCGCGACTTCCTTGTGCTGCCCAGCAAATACTGCCAGTTGAGGATCAACACCGCGGCGACGCTGACCGCCATCGCGTACATCGTTTTCGAAGAGTGCTGACCCGGCGTCACCAATAGGGCGGTGAGGCATGGCCAGGCTCGGGCGCGGGCATCCCGCAGGCGCGTACGTCACGCTCGTGCAGCCGCCGGTCGTCGCCGTCGATGCCCGCGGGGATCTGGCCGCCGCTGCTCCGGCCGCGGCATCAAGTGCCACCGGCGCCGTCAGGGCGTCGGGAACGCTGTCCGCGGCTGCTCCGGCGGCCACAGCGATCGCCGCGGGCTCAGTGGAGATCTCCGGGAGTCTCGTGGCGGCCGTGACGGCGCCGGTGGCGGCATTCGGGGGAGCCGCAGAGACCTCCGGAGATCTCGCGGCTGCTGCCGGGCCCGCCGCGGCGACGGTCGCTGCAACAGCCGCGGCCAGGGGCCGTCTTGCTGCCGCCGCACCGTTTGCCACATGCGCATTCGCCGCGGACGCAGAAGTCTCCGGCGCGCTCGCTGTCACCGCTCCGGCCGCAGCCGCTGCGTTCACGGCTCTCGTGCCGTACGCGCTGCGGGTCAACGCGCCGCCCGCCACGGTCTTCTTCTTCGGCTCGCTCACGGACCTCCTGGACGTGAAGGTGCCTGGCGCCGTCGCGGCGGCGACGGGTACGGTCACCGCGTCCGGCGAGCTGACTGTGGCCGGTCTCGCGGCCACTGCATCCGCATCCGGCACGGTCAGGGTCTCCGGCACGCTGCCCGGCACCGCGTCGGCTGCCGCGGCAGCTCTCGCCGGCTCGGCGCTGGCCGACGGAGACCTGGTTTCCGCAGTGCCTGTCGCCGCTGTCGCCCTGGAGGCCACGGCCCTGGTGCAGGGCAGCCTGACTGCTGCCGTACCGGCCGCCACAGCGGCCCTGGCGGGCAGGGTTTCGACGGATGCCTTGCTGGCGGCTGCTGCTCCTGCGGCCGTCGCGGACGCGGATGCGGTCGTGACCGTGCGGGGCAGCGTTGTACTGACCGCCCTGACGGCCCGCGCGGGCGTCGTGGGCCGCCTCAGCTCTCCCGGCTCGCTGAATCTCCTGGCCCTGGCACCGTCGGTGTCCCTGGCGGTCAGGGCGGCGGCTCGCGGTGCGCTCGCCGTCACCGCCCCGGCGGCCGACTTCGACGGTGTCAGCGAGACCCGTATCTCCGGGCCGCGCGTCGTCGTGGTCTACGGCGAGGTGCGGACCCTCTACGTCACGCGCGAGCGCCGCACCGTGCTGGTGGAAGCAGAGTCCCGGACTCTGACCGTCCCGCCATCGCTGCGGGAGGTGGATATCGGCGCTGAGCCGCGGGCTCTGGTGGTAGGGGGGGACCTCGCATGACGATCTTCCGCAAGGCCATCTCGGATGGAGACAGGCGCGTCCAGCTCGAAGCGATGCGCGACCAGCTCGCCGCCGCCATACAGCGGGAGACCAAGGGGAGCGACATCGCGGCCCTGACGCTGCGGCTGATGAAGGTGCTCGAAGCGCTGGACGGCGTGCCCGACGACCAGCAGGCCAGCGCCTTCGATGAGCTGTCTGCGCGCCGCGTGGGCGGCGACAAGAGTGCGGCCCGCCGCCAGGGCGGCCGACGGCGCCGCGGCAGCACGTGAGCGGCCCGGTCATCCCGCTGCGCGGGTCGCAGACGCCCCGCATCCTCTCCGCCCCGCCGCGTGTGACCAGTGCGGGCAGGGATGCGGTGGAACTTGCTGCGATTGCAGGTCTCACCCTGGACCCGTGGGAACGGCTGGTCCTGGACGAGTCGCTGGGGATGCGTGGCGACGGCACCTGGTCCGCCTTTGAGGTGGGGCTCATCGTCGGCCGCCAGAACGGCAAGGGCGTCGTCCTGGAGGCCCTGGAGCTGGGCAGTCTGTTCCTCTTCGACGAGGAGCTGTGCATCCACTCGGCCCATCTCTTCGACACCAGCCTGGAGGCTTTCAACCGCATCCTGGGCCTGATCGAGAACACACCCGACCTGGACCGCATGGTCAGGCGGGTCAGCCGCAGCCATGGCGACGAAGGCATTGAAGTCTTCCGGGACGGGGCGCTGCGGCGGCTCCGTTTCCGTACGCGGACCAAGGGCGGCGGGCGCGGATTCACTTGCGACCGGCTGATCATGGATGAGGCGATGATCCTCACGGACCAGGCGGTGGGCGCCATCCTGCCGACGCTGTCCGCGGTGCCGAACCCGCAGGTTGTCTACGCGGCGTCCGCGGGCAACCGCGAGTCCACCGCACTTGGCCGTGTACGCACGCGAGGCGCGGCGGGCAGTGACCCGCGGCTCTGCTTCATGGAGTGGTCGATCGATCCCTGCACGCAGTTCTGCTCGCAGGACTGCGAGGAACACGACGCTCAGGGCCTGACAGCCGATCCGCGCTGGAGCGCGGAAGAGCGGGACCGCCGTCTCTCGCGGCTGTATGCCTCGTACGCCAGGGCCAACCCAGGCTTCGGCATCCGTATCGGCGGCATCAACTCGCCGGAGCGCTCCGTCGAACACATCGAGGCGGAACGGCGCTCCATGAGCGCGGAGGAGTTCGCACGCGAACGCCTGGGCGTCGGCGACTGGCCGGTCGAGGGCGAGAGCTGGCGCGTCATCGGCGAGGCGTACTGGAAGGCGTGCATCGACCCGCTGTCGTCGCCCGTCGGCGACCTCGCCTTCGGCGTCGACATGGCACCGGACCGGTCTATGGCCTGCATCACCGTGGCCGGGCTGAATCCGGACGGCCTGACGCACATCGAGATCACGGCGGACGAACAGCTCGACTACCGGCCCGGCGACCGCTGGGTGGTACCCCGGATCGCCGAACTTGCGGAGCGATGGAAGCCGGCTGCCATCGTGATCAACAAATCCTCTCAGGCCGGCTCACTCATACCCGGCCTGGAGAAGCAGGGCATCGAGACCGTCTCGCCGACGGCCCGTGAGTACGCGCAGGCGTGCGGCGACTTCGGCAGCGCGGTCGTCCCGACGAGGGGCAGCTCCCCGACGCTCGTGCACCTGGACCAGGTCCCCCTGACATCTGCCGTCTCGGGCGGCGAGAAGCGGGACCTGGCCGATCTGTGGGCCTGGGACAAACGGGGGGCTGCCGTCGACATCACGCCGCTGTCCAGCGCGACGCTCGCCCTGTGGGGGCTGCGCCAGGTCCTGAACGCCGCGCCTGCCGCGGAGCCCTGGGTGGTGGTCCGGTGACACGCAGACAGCTGCTGGTGGCGGTCGCTGTCGCTGTCGCCATGGTGAGTGCCGGTCTTGCGTGGGCGTACGGCCCGTGGGGGCTGGCAGGGTCCGGCATCGCTGTCCTGGCCGCCGCTCTCTTCGGGATAAATGAACAGAAGGAGTGACCGCCGTGCCGAAATTCTGGCGGACGCTCCTCAGCGGAATTCCTGAAGTGCGCAGCGATCCGACGGTCACGATGGACGACTGGGCGGGGATGTTTTCGTACGGCGGTCTCGGCTATTCGCTTCTGGGGCCGTCGGGCGGCACGAACACCGAGGAGATCGACAACGATTTCCACGGCTACGTCAACGGGCTCTACAAGTCCAACGGAATCGTTTTCGCCTGTATGCAGACGCGGATGCTCGTTTTCTCCGAGGCCCGTTTCCAGTACCAGCGGGTGCGCAGCGGGCGCCCCGGGGACCTCTTCGGTACGAAGAGCCTCGCACTGCTGGAGAACCCGTGGCCGAACGGCACGACGGGGGAGCTGCTCTCCCGGGCGATCCAGGACGCGGACCTGAGCGGCAACAACTATGTCGTCCGCGAAGCCGGGCGGCTGCGCCGACTGCGTCCGGACTGGATGCAGATCGTACTGACGGCACCGCCGAACGAAGCCGTCCAGTCGGATGTCCTCGGGTACCTGTATTCCCCGGGCGGCGTCGGCAACCGCGGTGAGCAGTCGAAGGTGTACCTGCCCGGTGAGATCGCGCACTGGTCACCGATTCCCGATCCGGTAGCGCAGTACCGCGGCATGAGCTGGCTGACACCGGTGATCCGCGAGATCCAGTCGGACAAGGCGGCAACGCTCCATAAGCAGAAGTTCTACGAGAATGCCGCGACGCCCAATCTCGCCGTCTCTCTCAAAGAGACGGTGACGAAAGAGCAGTTCAAGGAATTCATGTGGGCGATGGACCAGGCCCACGGCGGCGTGGACAACGCCTACAAAACCCTGTATCTGGGCGGTGGCGCTGACGTAACGGTGGTCGGCGCCGATATGCGCCAGCTCGACTTCAAGAACACGCAGGGTGCCGGTGAGACCCGCATTGCCGCAGCCGCACGTGTCCATCCCGCCCTGGTCGGCCTGTCCGAAGGGCTCGCCGGGTCGTCGCTGAACGCGGGCAATTACAGCGCGACCAGGGACTGGTTCGGCTCCGGGACGATGCGCCCGCTGTGGCGCTCGATCTGCGCTGCGTACGCACCGCTGGTGCCTGCGGAGACCGGCGCCCGGCTCTGGTACGACGACCGCGATATCCCTGCGCTGCGCTCGGACAAGAAGGACATCGCCGATATCCAGGGAACGCAGGCGTCCACCATCGTCGCCCTGATCACCGCAGGCTACGAGCCGGAGTCGTGCGGCGCCGCCGTGATGGCAGAGGACTGGACGCTGCTCAAGCACACCGGCCTGCTCAGCGTGCAGCTGACCCCGCCGGGCGAGACCGCGGAGCTGGCTCCGGCCGCCGCCCCTGAACCCGCGCCAGCAGAAGAACAGCCCGCCCCGGACGAGGGAAAGTGACCATGCCTGATACCGATCCCATTGACGGTGCACCCGTCAGGCTGGACGTGCCGGTATGCCGGGCACTTTCCCAGCATGTGGCGGTGCGCTCCGATTCCAGTACCGGCGGTATGCCGACCATGACCGGGCACTTCAGCGTGTTCGGCAACTGGTATGAGATCAACAGCCACTTCGAGGGCCAGTTCCTGGAGCGCATCACGCCGGGGGCTTTCAGGAAGACCCTGAGCGACGACGCGAGCCGGAAGAATCCCGGTGAGCGCATCAAGGTCCTGCTGGAACACGGCCATGATCCCCAGGTGGGCGACAAGCCGCTGGGGGTTCCTGTCCGCCTCGCAGAGGACGACCTCGGGCCCGCCTACGAAGTGCCTCTGCTGGACACCTCGTACTGCCGCGATCTGGTGCCAGCCCTGGAGGCCGGTGCCTACGGCAGCAGCTTCCGCTTCCAGGTGATGCAGGACGAGTGGAACGACAAGCCGGAGCGCTCCGACGGCAACCCGGGTGCTCTTCCCGAGCGGACGATCAAAGAGGTCCGCGTGTTGGAGTTCGGCCCGACGGTCTTTCCCGCCAACGCCTCTGCGACAGCGGGGCTCAGGTCTACCACGGACGACTACTACGACAAACTGCGCAGCCGCCAGCCTGAGCGGTACGAGGAAGCACTGCGGCGCGTCAGGTCCCAGCGGGCCGGGTCTCCGTTCTCACCCGCCGGCGATGTCGTCTACGCCGACTCTGCCGGGAAGAAATTCCCGCTGGGAACAGCAGATCAGGTCAAAGCCGCGTGGGCCGCTGTCAACGACCCGAAGAAGGGCGCGGATTACAGTCCCGAAGGCATCGCGGCGATGAAGAGCAAGATCCAGGCCGCCGCGAAGAAGATGAACATCACGCTGGACGGAAAGGCGGCGCCGCCTGCCAAGGGCGATGCGCCGAAGAAGAAGGGCACTCCGCCGCCCTTCGGCGGAGCCGCCCCGGAAAAGAAATCCGAAGAGCCGCGAAAGCACTCTGCGGGACAACCCCCATCGAATTCGCAGAGGAGTGATGACGACGTGCCCGAGCTGGAATTCCAGATGACGGTGGAGGAGCGCGCCGCGCGGCAGGAGGAGATCCGGTCGCGGCTGGCGGAGCTGGATGCTGAGTACAACGGGGCCGTGCTGCCCGAAGACCGACAGGCCGAATGGGATGCGATCAGCGCCGAGTTCGATGACCACCGTGTGGCCATCGAGGCGGCCACCCGGCGCAGCGCGAGGATCAGGGCTCTGGCCGGCGAGCCGGGGCACACCGAGGGCGGAGCCGACCTGACGGTTCCGCATCAGATCCGGACCCGGAGCGATGTGTACGACGTGTCGGCTCTGCGTAAGCAGGCCCGCTCGATGGACGACCTCGGGCGTCTGCTCAAGGACAACGCCCTGCGTGCTGTAGACGAGAACCGATACCCCTCGGCAGAGGACCAGCAGACCGCACAGGCCCAGGTCGAGCGGCTGATCCGTAACGTGGACGACCGGGAGGGCACCCTCAGTCGGCGCATCCTGACGACCGGGCACGAGCGCTACGACCGCGCTTTCGGCAAGGCCGTCCTCTCCGCGTCGACCGACACGCTCACGAATGAGGAGCGCGCCGCGCTCGCCATGGGGGCGGACGCGACCGGTGCGTTTGCGGTCCCCTTCCAGCTGGACCCGACGGTCATCATGACGGGCGCCGGCGTGGTCAACCCGATCCGCAGCCTGGCCCGCGTCGTCCAGGTCACTGGCAAGACGTGGCAAGGCATCACGTCGGCAGGGATCGCCGTCACGCGTGAGGCGGAGGCCACCGAGGCGGTTGACGGGTCGCCGACGATCGCGCAGCCGTCCGTGACGCCGACAAGGGTCCAGGGTTTCGTGCCCTTCTCCTTCGAGGTGGACCAGGACTGGCAGCAGATGCGCGGCGAGCTGGGCATGATGTTCGAGGAGGCCAAGGACACGGAGGAGAGCGCCAGCTTCATCCTCGGCTCCGGCCTGACGGTCAACCCCCAGGGCGTCGTCACCGGCGTCGCGTCCGGGCAGCAGATCGAGACGGCGGCGGTCACCAGCTTCACGGTGCCGGACCTGTATTCGCTGGCTGACGCTCTGCCCCCGCGTCACACCGGGAACGCCTCGTGGCTCGCGAACAAGGCGACGTACAACAAGATCCGCCAGTTCGACACCGCGGGCGGCGCGAACCTGTGGGAGCGCCTGGGTGCCGGTACGCCGTCGCAGCTGCTCGGCTACCCGGCGTACGAGGCGTCCGCCATGGCGACGGCGCTGACAGCGGGTATCAAGATTCTGCTGCTCGGGGACTTCAAGAAGTTCCTGATCGTGGACAAGGTCGGCATGAACGTGGAGCTGATCCCGCACCTCTTCGGCGGGACGGCGAACTACCCGACCGGGCAGCGCGGCATGTACGCGGTCTGGCGCAACTCCAGCAAGGTCCTGGACTCCGGCGCATTCCGTCTCCTCAAGGTCAAGACCTGATTCTGGCGAATTGCCCTGCTGCCTGCCGGGCAGCAGGGGAGTCGGTTCCGACCCTGAAGGAGGCGGCGTGTCCGACGACATCTACGTGGCCGCCACGAGCGGCACCATCCACCTGGACGACGGCACCGTGGTCCAGCTCCAACAGGGCGTTACCCGGGTCCGCGCCGGCCACCCCCTGCTTGAGGGCAGGGAGACCATGTTCCGGCTGCTCGACGTGCATTACGACGTGGAGCAGGCCACAGCACGCCCGGCGGAGAAGCGCGCCGGTCCGGGACGGCCGCCCGGCGGTAAGCAGGGCGCGTAATGGCCAACGTCATCAGGCCGCTGCCCAGTGCATCCCGCACGTTCATGGTGCTGCCGTCCGCCGCGCGGACCGCTGACCCGGACACCCAGGAATTCGAAGTGATAGGGCGCGGGTACGGCTACCGCGCCCTGGTTCTGACGGTCGATGTCACGGCCATCACCGCGTCGCCCGGCCTCACGGTCACTGTGTCCGGTGTCGACCGCGTGAGCGGCAAGCTCTACACGGTTCTCGCGTCGGCGTCCCTCGTGGCGACCGGCACGACGGTGCTGCGCATCGGGCCGGGGCTCGCCGCCGTCACCAACCTGACGGCGGCTGATTACCTGCCGCCCGTGTGGCGCGTGACGGTGACGCACGCGGATACCGATTCCATCACCTATTCCGTCGGCGGAATGCTGGCCCCCTGATGCCCCTTGCTGCCTACCTGACGATGATGGGGGGCGTTACGACGATGAGTGAGCCGTACGCCTCGCTGGCCGACCTCAAGTCGTACATGTCCATCGAACAGGACATGTACGACGACGTTCTGATCCAGGCGCTTGACTCCGCGAGCCGTGAGATCGAACTGCACTGCAACCGGCAGTTCAACAAGGACGTGACCGCCAGCTCCCGCGAGTTCGATGCGGACAACCGCCGCTGGGTGCATGTCGATGACTTCTGGACTCCAACGGGCCTGGTGGTAGAAACCGGCCCCGGTTTCTCGGTTACGTGGGCCACGACGGATTACCGCCTGCGTCCGCTGAACGGGGTGGTGGACGGCCAGCCCGGCTGGCCGTTCTCGAAGCTGGTGCCGTCCGGCATGGGCCGCTACCGCTTCGACCGGTACGGCGTCCGCGTCACCGCGAAATGGGGCTGGGTCGCAGTTCCCGCCCCGGTGAAACAGGCGTGCCTGATCATGGCGGCTGAGACGTTCCAGATCAAGGACGCGCCGTTCGGTGTTGCGGGAATGGACCAGTACGGCGCCATCCGTGTGCGCGACAACCGTATGGCGCAGACCAAGCTCCGGCGTTACTGCCGTGACCCGATTCCCGTGGGGTGACATGGCGACGCTGGGTGAAATCAAACAGGCCGTCAAGGCGACGCTGAAAGCTCACATTCCACGGCTCAATGTCTACGGCGACGTACCGGATGTGTCCCAACTTCCCGCCGTGGTGGTGCTCCCCGCGAAGTCTTCCGCTGGTGGACTCGTCTGCGATTTCAACGGGGCGATGGGGCGCGGCCTCGACACATGGCGCCTGGACCTCTACGTGCTCGTATCCCGGACGGAAACCACGCTGGGGCAGCAGTCTCTCGATGCCTACGTTTCCGGCGCCGGGAAGCGGAGTCTGCGGCGTGTCTTCTTCGAGCACAGTGACCTCGGTCTGAGCGACGGCACCGATGCCCATCCGGAAGGCATCAGCGATTACGGCGGCAATTTCGCGACCGCCTCTATTGACCACGTGGGCGCGGTTGTGCGGCTCATCGTGCGCACGACTGGCGCCTAGGAGAGGTAATCATGTCGCTCAGGACGACACAGGTCATTGTCCCCGCCGGAACCGCTCCGACCTTCACGGCTGCCACCGCTTCCGACACGATGGAAGTCGGCGAGCGTGTGTGGGTGGAATACCGCAGTACGCACAGTGCGACGACCACTGTCACGGTAATTGGTGAGCGGGAACTGGAGAATGGCGACGTAACGCCCAACAAGGTCTACACGCTGGGTATCGGCAGCGTCACGATGTCGGAGCTGCGTATCCCGCTCTACAAGAGCTACCAGGATGCGACGACCGGCGTTGCCGCCATCACCACGTCGCAGCAGACCGGCGTGACCATGGCCGTCGTGAGGCGGTGACCATGCCGCGTGCGACGCACAGGGCAGAGCCGCCTCTCATCCAGGACCGCTCCGCCGACAATCCCGCAGCAACCCGCAGGGCTGTCCGGGAAGAGGCGAGGGTCCGCGCTTTCGAGGTCACCGGCCCGAAGCCGGTGGCCGGCCGCGTGCGCGGCGAGCGGGTCGACCTCTGCCTCACCGAAGCGCAGGCGCAGGCGCTCATCGAAGCCGGGCATGTGGTGCCCGCAGAAGCCGAACGGCCATCAGTGGCCGCCAAGAAGGGTGACGACTGATGGCAAAGCTCGTACTGCGGGACTGCTCGATCGTGGTGAACTCCGTTGATTTCTCCGACCATGTTTCATCGGTAGAAATCAACCTCGTCAAGGATGAGGTCGAGACGACCAACTTTTCCGGCTCCGGCCGCGAGCGGGTCGCCGGACTGAAAGACGACAGCATAGTTGTCAACTTCCAGCAGGACTTCGCCGCCGGCGAGGTCGACGCGACGCTGTACCCGCTGTGGAACAACGAAACGGAATTCACCGTCGTTGTGAAGCCGACCGCCGCATCGGTCTCGGCGTCGAACCCTTCGTACACAGCGACATGCATCCTCCTTGAGTACCAGCCGCTGGCCGGCGACGTGGGCGACCTCTCCGAGACCGAGGTGACGTTCCCGACGCAGCGGACCGGAGTCACGCGGGCGACCGCCTGATGGCCGGGAGCCTGGGTTACCGCGTCCATGCAGGCGATGAGTACAAGCGTGTCGAGGCGGCTCTGCGTGCGGTAGGCAAGAGCTTGCCTGATCAGCTCCGGGAGGAAATGGCAGAAGCCGTGGCTCCGCTGGTTGCCCGCGTGAAGCAGAACGTCCGCAGTATCCCCGCCGCCGGCCGGTCCGGCTCCACGGGGCTCCGGCAGCGTGTCGCCCGCGGTGTGCGCGTCCAGCAGACCGGCCGTGCCGCTCTGCGAGTGGTGGCGACGATGGCCAGGCCGGATGAGGAGTCTCTTCCGCTGGGGCTGGACAGCCCCAGCGGCTGGAGGCACCCCGTGTTCGGGCACCGGGACCGGTGGGTAACGCAGCGCACCAGAGGCAGCTGGTTCCGGGACGAGATCGCGGCAGGTGGTGACGAAGTCCAGCGTCGGCTGCACGCCGCACTGGAGCGCGCCGCGCAGACGATCGCCGCCGCCGGTAGCGGTTGACCGAAGGGCTGGCCGCCGCCATGCGGGTGCGCCGGCCAGCCCGGACATAGCGAAGTCCCGGCGCATCCCGCCGGGACTTCGCTATGTCTCAGAGGGCTGCCTCGTACTGCCGCCGCACGTTCGCCGAGATCCGGCCGCGGGAATTGACATCGATCCCGTGAGCCTTCGCCCATTCTCGGATCTTTGTGCTCTCGCCGGTGCGCTGCGGCTGACGGGCGCGAGCGCTCATCCCGGACTTGCGTCCCGCCGTGATGTAGGGCCCCACGGCTTCGAGCAGGCGCTCGTAGCTTTCGGGGGCCAGGTCGATTTCGTAGCTCACGCCGTCCAGCGAGAACGTGTGAGCTGCCACCTCATCCGATTCTTTTCCGGTGAGATCGTCCGTGTAGATCGTGACAATTTTCTGAGCCATGAACGGATGCTACAGCAGCACTTGCCCATTCCCAACCGGTGTCCGGCCACCCGCAGTTGAAGGGATCACCCGCAATGTCATACCTGTCCCGTGACGACATCCTCAAGGCCGATGACCTCAAGACGGAGGATGTGCCGGTGCCCGAATGGGGCGGTACCGTGCGGCTCAAGATGCTCACCGGCACCGAGCGCGATGCTTTCGAGGCCAGCATGGTCGAGACGCGCGGCGGCAAGCAGAAGCAGAACATGACCAACTTCCGTGCCCGCATGATCGCTCTGTGCGTCATCGACGGCGAAGGCGCCAAGCTGTTCAATGCGGCGGACGTGAAACTGCTCGGCGCCAAGTCCAGCGCTGCCCTGGGGCGTGTATTCGACAAGTGCCAGGAGATGAACGGTTTCTCGGACAGTGACGTGGAAGAACTGACCGAGGGTTTCGGCGACGGCCCGAGCGAGGACTCTACTTCCGGCTAGCCCTGGCCCTGGGCATGACGGTCGCCGAACTCCTGGCCCGCACCGACGCACGGGAGCTGGCGGAGTGGGCCGCCTACGAGCGCTACGCGGGTCCTCTCGGGCCCGCCTACCGGGACGAAGCGCTGGCGGCCATCCATGAGCAGCTTCAGCGGCTCAACCGGATTCAGGGTGCTGCCCACTTCACGGACAAGAAGCACCGTAAGAATCCGGCGCCCGAGCCGAAGCCCTACCCCCGTCCCCGTGAGGTCTTCCGGCGCGAAGAGGACGACGAAGAGGACGGCACAACTGAATAGGGCGGGCGGTGACTCATGGCCACGATCACCGCCCTGAACTTCAACATCAACACCCGGTACAGCGGCACGGGCATCGCCGAAGCCCGCGCTGCCATGACGGCCTTTGACGAAGAGGTGCAGCGGCAGAACCGGGCCCGTGCCGTCACCGAGGCGCAGCGCCACCGTCTGGAGGCCGCTGAGGCTGCTGCCCGCCTGACCGCCCAGCGCCGTGAGCTGGACCAGGCGCTGCGTGAGCGGGAAGCGGCATGGGTCCGTGAGCTGACACGGCGCCAGAACGCTCTGGCTGCACAGGTGGAAGCCGACCGCCAGCACTGGGTCCAGATACGGGACAACCAGAGGACCGCTCTCAGCAACATCGCGACGGCGTTCACCAAGAGCGTCGCGACCATGCTCAACGCGATTCTTCTGCTGGGGCCCGCGATTGTCCCGATTGCGGGCGGCCTGGCGGCAGTCGGCGCTGCGGCCGGCACCTCGTTCGCTCTGGCCGGCGCAGCAGCGGGCTTCTTCGGTGCGGCTCTGATGGGCGCGGTGCAGGCCACTGTCGGCGCGAACAGCGCGGTCGGCGCTACCGGTACCGCACTGAATGCTGCCCGGAATGCTCTGGACAGGACGGTAGTCGGAACCAAAGAGTACGCCGCGGCGCAGGCCAAGGTTACTCAGCTGGAAAAGGCCCATGAGGCTGCCCTGCGTGCGCTGCCTCCGGTGCAGGAGGCGTTCGCCCGTTCCGTCGACGGAACGAAGGATGCCTGGCAGAAGTTCATCCAGAGCACGACCAGCTCTACTTTGCGTCCCGCCACCACCATGGTTCAGGCGGCGACGTACGCCATTCCGCAGCTGACCAGCGTCGTCAAAGCGGTGGCCCCGGAGATGCAGCGGGTCGCCGATGCGACGAAGCGCTGGGTGACCGAAGGCGGGCTGGACCGCTTCCTGACGTTCGTCAAGATGTACGGCGTGCCCGCGCTGCACAACTTCATCGAGGCCGGGCGCAGCCTGTTCGATGCTCTCGGCACGGGCATGCGGGCGACCGCTCCGCTCGGCGTCGCTTTCTCCGAATGGGTTCTGAAAGCCTCCGAGGCTTTCAAGCAGTGGGCATCGGGCGGGGGATTCGAAAGATTCCTTCAGTGGTTTCAGAGTGTCAAGGGGGACCTGCTCGCAGCGCTTCAGGATCTCGGCACGTTCATGGCCAATCTAGGTACTGCCATGGCCGACATGAGCGGAATGTCTTTCGGCGTCATCATGGTTTTCCTGAACGTGCTCAGCAAGTTCCCGCCGGAGCTGATCGAGGCTATTGCCTACGGTTGGCTGGCGTGGAACGCGGCCCTGCTGGCGTACAACGTCATAGCCGGAATATCCGCTGGAGTGACGGCTGCCCTTGCCCTTGCCGCGGCCCCTTTCGGGCTTCTCCTTGCGGGCATGGCGCTGACTATCGGTCTGGTCATTCTGGCCCTGGCCGCTCTGGCTGTCGGCATCTTCTTCCTGGTCAAGTACTGGGACACCGTCTGGAACGCTGTCAAGAAGACCGCGAGTGCCGTCTGGAACTGGCTGCGGGATACCTGGACCAGCATCTGGGACGGCATCAAACAGGTTGCGACTACGGTGTGGAAGTTTCTGACCAATGGCTGGGGTCAGCTGATCCTGGGATTCCTCGGTCCCATCGGCGTCCTGATTTTCATAGCCGCCCACTGGGACGAGATCTGGACCGGAATTAAGACCGTTGCGCTCGCCGTCTGGGATGCGCTCAAGGCTGCGTGGAACGTTCTGTGGGGTGCGCTCAAGGCCGTGTGGGATGCCTTCATAGGCCCCATCAAGGAAGCCTGGAACTCGGTCTGGCCCGAGCTGAAGCTCGCTGCGACGAATGTCTGGAACGCGCTGAAGGCTGCGTGGGACTTTCTGTGGGGCGGGATCACGCTCGCCTGGGACGTCTTCTGGTCGGTGTTCGGCCCGACGTTCAAGGCGGCATGGAACGGCATCGTCTCCGTCGCCAAAGCAGCATGGAATGTCCTCAAGGCCGGCTGGGAACTCATCTGGGCCGTCATCAAAGGCGTTTTCGATGTTGCCTGGGCCGTGCTGTCCAGTGCCTGGCAGATCGGCTGGACCTGGCTCACCGGCGCTGCCAAGATCGCGTGGTCGGTTCTCACTTCCGCCTGGGAAGTTCTCTGGGCCGTCATCAAAGGGGTCTGGAATGCCTTTTACGGCGTCTTCAAGGCGGTGTTCACCAGTGCCTGGGATGTCATCAAGGCGATCGCCACCGGCGCCTGGAATGTTCTCAAGGTTGCATGGGACGCGTTCTGGAAAGCGATCACAGCCGTATGGCGGGTATTCCTGGCGTTCTTCACCGGCAACTGGAGCGGTGCCTGGAAGGCTATCAGGGAGGCTGCCGAGGCGGTCTGGAGCCTGCTCAAGGCCGTCTGGACCGCGTTCCTTAATGCAATGCGGGCGCTCCTCAATGCCTTTATCAGCATCTTCACCGCCCTGTGGAACGGTGCCTGGAACCTGATCAGGGACGTGGCGGCTGCTGTGTGGAATGCGATCCGTACGGTCTTCAGTGCCTTTCTCAACGCCCTCAAGGCGCTGTGGAATACCGTATGGAATGCGATCAAAAACGTCTTCAATGCGGTGGTCGAAGCAATCAAGAACATCGCTCTGGCTGCCTGGAATCTCATCCGCTCCCAGGTTGAATTCTTCCTCGCGGTGGTCAAGGCTGCGTGGAACACTGCGTGGACCGCAATCAAGACAGCGTTTCAGAACGTCGTGAATGCGGTAAAGGTCATTGCCGATGCGCTGTGGGATGCTTTGCGGGCTGTCTTCAACGCCGGTAAGGACTTCCTCCTGAATACCTTCTGGAATCCCGTGAAGAACTTCTTCACGAAGACGATTCCGGGTGCGTTCGAGTCGGCTGTCAGGGCACTGGGTGTTGCCTGGGACAAGCTGAAGCAGGCCGTCCGCGCACCCATCCAGGCGGTTGTCGATGTCGTCTACAACGGAGGCATCGTCAAACTGTGGAACCTGGTGGCGAAGGTGTTCAACGCGCCGGGGCTGAGTAATTTCACCCTTCCCAAGTTCGCCAAGGGCGGCCCGGTCGAAGGACCGGGAAGCGGCACTTCCGACTCGATTGCGGCGCGGCTGTCGGCGGGCGAGCACGTCTGGACGGCGAAGGAGGTCCAGGGCGCCGGCGGGCACGAGGCCGTCGCGCAGATGCGCCGTAACGCCATGGGCGGTCAGAAGGTCCGCACGTACGGCACCGGCAAGCGCTTCGATGAGGGCGGCGGCATCCTCGGCACCGGCTGGGGCCCCGATTTTGGCCCGGACCTGGTCCCTGACGGCATCCTCGGCAACGCGCTGGGCACGCTCAAAGACCTGGCGCTGGGTGCGATCAGCGGTCCCTTCAGCGCTGCCGTAGACCTCATGGTCAGCGGCGCGAAGAAGGTGATCCGCGGCATCGTTCCGGGCGATGGCTCTCCGATGGAGAAGCTGGCCACCGGCATACCGGACAAGATCGGGGAGATAGCCAAGAGCTGGGTGTCAGCCCATGACATCGCTGCGGATGTCGGCGGCGGCGATGCTGCCGCCGGGCTTGCGTGGGCGAAGACGCAGGCGGGCAAGCCGTACCAGTGGGGCGGCAACGGCAATCCCTCCTGGGACTGCTCGGGCTTCATGAGCGCGATCGAGTCTGTCATCCGGGGTGAGAAGCCGCACCGCCGTTGGGCGACGGGCGCTTTCTCCGGCGGTACGGCGCCGCCGGGCTGGAAGCTGAAGGACAAAGCCCCTTTCATGGTCGGCATTACCAATGCCGGTGTCGGTCATACCGCAGGGACGCTGAACGGGACCAACGTGGAATGCCGCGGCGGCCAGGGCTGCATCGTCGGCAAGGGCGCCCGCGGCTACAGCGACGGCATGTTCACGAGTTGGTACGGCCTCGGCCCGTCGAAGGACGTGGGCGGCGGCGCGGCGAGCGGGACCAGCGCGGCAGCCGCGCAGGCCACGGCGAAGAGTTTCCTGTCCGCATACGGGTGGGGCACTGACCAGTGGTCGGGACTCCAGGCGCTGTGGCAGCGCGAATCCGGCTGGAACTACAAAGCCAGCAACCCGTCCAGCGGTGCCTACGGAATTCCGCAGGCGCTGCCCGGATCGAAGATGGCCAGCTCCGGCAAGGACTGGAAATCCAATCCGGCCACGCAGATCAAGTGGGGTCTGGGGTACATCAAGGGCCGCTACAAGACGCCGAACGCCGCGAACGCTTTCCAGAAAGCGAACAACTGGTATGGCAGCGGCACGCGCAGTGCCCAGCCCGGCTGGGCGGTTGTCGGCGACCAGGGGCCTGAACTGATGCGGATGCGTGGGGGCGAGGACATCCGGTCGAACAAGGAGTCTCTTGCCATGGTCGGCAGCGGCGATGACCACTTCGACATCACCGTGCCCGTGACGATCCAGGGCAATGCCACTCCCGCCACGGTGGACAAGCTGACCCGTGAGCTGCCCTCCAGGCTCCAGATGGCCCTGGCACAGGGAGTGGGGAGGCGTCCGTGACCGAGCTCGCCCACATCTGCACCGGCGACTTCCGCAATGAGGGCTGGACGCTGGTCGGTTCCGGGGTGACCCGGCTGTTCCACTGCTGGAACAACGACGATGACTCGAAGTACTGCCGTAACCCTCCTTATAAGGGGAGGGCCTGCGTGTCCTTTCCCATCGATATCAGCACGGTCCCTGAAGGCGCCGTCATCACCTCGGTCACCATCTACCTGCGGTGCGCGAAAGTCGGTTCCGGCTCCCGCTCGGTCACCATCAACATGTCCTGCTCGGAGGACACCAGCCGCTTCACGAGCAGGACCATCTACCCGACGACGACCATCACCACATACGAGATCGGCACCTACCAGCGCGACCCGCTCGGGCACCCGTGGGACATCCACCGGCTGAACAAATTGCTGTGCCAGGTGTTTTCGTACAGCGGCATCTTCGACTGCATCCGCATCTATAAGCTGTACTGCCAGATCAATTACCGGACGCGCCCGACAGTGTCGGTCGAAGCGCCGACCGGCACGGTACTCACGCCTTCGCCGGTCATCTCCTGGACGTACTCCCAGGCCGACGGCGACCCGCAGTCCAAAGCGCAGTACCGCGTCTTCACCGCCATCCAGAAGGCGGAATCGATCTTCAGCCCGGACACGACGCCGCCGGTCTACGCCACGACGGTCGACGGGGATATCACCTCGCTGACGCTGCCGACCTCCCTGAACCCGGACGTGTACTACGTGTACGTCCGGGTCTATTCGTCGTTCCTCGCGAAGTCGGTATGGGTCGGCCGCAGCTTTACCGTGCAGGGTCCGTCGCCCGGCGTGCCCGGCGACGACCACACCGTGAGCGGCACCCCCGGCATCGGCGTCGTCTCCGTCGTGCTGGACAGCTACGCCTCTGCCGTGGTGCTTACCCTGCGGGACAGCTCGAACTTGCTGTCCGTCCAGCAGGCGGACTTCGAGACGCTGACCGACGCGCTGGAGTACACGACCGCCAACTGCGCCGCCGCGCAGGACACCAGCGTCTATTTTGCGGGCGTCGGGTCGCTGAAGCTGACGGCCAGCAGCGCGGCGTCCATGTCCGTCCAGGGCGCCTTCGTAGAGATCGCGCCGCTCGCGCCGGTCACTGTCCGGGCTCAGCTCAAGGCGGCGGCGACCAGCCGCACGATGAATGTGCGCATCCTCTTCCACGACGACACGTTCACCGCCATTGCGGGGGCCGTCACGGGCACCGGTACGGACGTGACCGCGACATGGACCGAGGTCACTGCCACCGGCACCTCGCCCGCCACGGCTCGCTACGCCAAGGTGGAAGTCGAGATTGTCTCTCCGGCGAATGCCGAGATCCATTACGTGGACCACGTCGGGCTCATGTACGGCGCCAGCGCGCCCTGGTCCGACGGCGGGCACAGCTCCCGCAACATCCTCAGCTCCGCCTCGGCGACCGGCGACGACCCGAGCAGCGATGCTTGGGTGGCCGGCACAGGCAGCACGATCTCTCGCGTGCCCGTGGCAGGCGCCGGGTCGCACGGCACGCTGACGAAGCGGCTGACGTACACCGGCATCACGCCGTCCCTTGCTTTCAGGGCGACGGGCACGGCATTCACGAGCCCTACGTCAGGCACGGACTTCACGTTGAACAAGCCGGCCGGTACGGCGACCGGCGACCTGCTGCTCGCCTTCGTTTCCTTCAGCCAGCACGGCACCGTCACGCCGCCCGCAGGCTGGTCGGCGGTGAACTCGGCGTCGATTGACGACGGGACGACCGACACGGCCCTCTTCGTCCTCAAGCGCACCGCGGGCGGCTCCGAGCCGTCCACCTGGGCGGACGGAGCACTGGGCACCGCCAGCACGCGGCGCTGCGCCGTCGTGGTCGCGTACAGCGGCGCGGCCGATGCCTCCGATCAGTTCATCGCGGAGAACGTACTGACGCGCGCTGCCGGTACGCCCCTGTACCTGACCTCTGCCGTCGTCTCCAACACGGACGTAAACGCCTGGCGCGTGGCGGCTTTCGCGGTCAGCGACAGCACGGCCGGCGGCACGATGACGGCGAATATCGCGCCGCCGAGCGCCGCTCCGGCGATCAGCTACGTCGGCAAGGGCACGGTGTGGTCCGCCACGTCCAATGCCACCAGCTACGTGATCAACCGGCCGTCCGGTGTCATCGCCGACGACCTGTTGATCGCCACCATTGCGATCAGCGATCCGGTCATCGCCACTGTCACCGCTCCGGCTGGCTGGACGGTGGTCCGGCAGATCACGCAGACGGACAGCACGGCCCCGCTGCGCTTCGCCGTCCTGAAGCGCACTGCGGGCAGCAGCGAGCCGAGCAGCTGGACGGGCACGCTGTCCGCCACGGTCAAGCCGGTGGTGACGCAGGCGGTGGCCTACCGCGGTGCGGATATTGCCGCGAACCAGTTCGTGGCGGAGAACACCAGCCAGTCCGGCAGCGGCAATTCGGTTACCACGGCCACGGTCAGCAACACCGACTCGCGCTCGTGGCGCATCTCCGCTTTCGCGTCCTCGGGCGACTACGAGACATCGTGGTCCTACCTGTCCGAGGTCACAGAACGCTCGGACAGCACCGCCGAGTACTACGCGGGGGGTTACTCGTACCGCACGGCGACGCTCGCCATGGCGGACAGCAACGGCCCGGTCGGCACCGGATCGCATTCCCGCACCGGCTACCTGGGGCGCAGCTACTACGCGGGCGCCTCCTGGATCGGCATCATCAAGGCACTGCCGAGCGCCCCGGCTCCGGGCGCCAACGAGACCGAGCGCAATGACACCACGGTCGGCAGTTCCGACCCGTGGCTGACGATCGCGGTCTACGACAGCAACGGCGTGATCCCGATCGGTGCCACATCGGTGACCGGTGTCTTCGCCCCCGGCTCGGGCACGGACCTGAGCAGCGCTGCGTCCTGGATCGGCATCGTCAAGCCGGCCGTCCCCATCGTCTCGGGCAAAGCGGTCGGCACCATGCCGGACGCCGTCGACATCTCCGCCATCGACCCGCGCATCATGACGCTGGCGCAGAACAAGGTCACATTCACGAGCGCATTCCTCGGCAGCACGTCCGGTACGCCCTACCTGACGCTGTACTTCTACCGGGCCAACGCCCTGATCTCTTCGCAGGTGATCCAGGGGACCAGCTTCGGTACGGCAACCTGGGTCAAGAGCGCGGGCACTTTTGTCATCCCCGACGGCACGACACGCCTCAAGGGGGAGGTAAGCGTCACCGACCGGGCGGTCAGCGATCTGGTCTACTTCGACCGCGTCGGCATCATGCTCGGATCGTCCGGCGTGTGGAGGAACGGCACCGGCAGGACGACGCACGCGGTATGGTCCGCGCCGGTCATCCAGTACCAGGACGACGACGGCAGCGGGTACACCGACTGGGCGCCTCTGCCCGGTCTCACCGCGAGCCCGCCGAGTTTTGATCCGCTCTCCGGTATCGCGACGTACACAGATCACACAGTGATCCCGCTGACGAACCGCCGGTACCGGGCGCAGACGACCAGCTACGGTCTGGCCGGCGACCAGTTCGTCAGCGGGTACGGGCCGGCCAGCGATGAGGTCTCGATGACCGCGTCCAACTGGTGGCTGAAGGACATCAGCGACTCATCCCGGGCCATGCTGCTGCGCGTCAAGGCGGAGCCTCTGCAAGTCGGCACGACGGGCACCAGCGTCATGTTCCAGCCGCTGGGCGAGGACTACCCGGTCGTGCTCACCGAGGGCTACAAGGGCGACGCCTTCGAGCTGACACTGATCCTGGACCGCACCGAGCGGGCGCAGCTGCGGGAGCTGCTGGCCGGCGGCCGGACGCTCTACCTCCAGTCGGATGTGGACCACGCCTGGTGGGTGCGCCCGGTCGGCGACCTCCAGGCCGAGATCCAGCTCACAGGCCAGCGGCGTACGAACCCGATCCGTTTCGTGAAGGTGACCTTCGTCCAGGTAGCGGCGGAGGTGTAGAGCAACACCAGGCTGCCCTCATGACGAAGGGCAGCCTGGTGCCAGGGGCGTCAGCGTTTTCTCGTGAAAATGATACGCAGAATGAGCAGAGAGCGCTCCCGCATTCCGGGGTCCGGGTGGGCAACCGCGATGCAAATAAGTGCGAACACGGCGCACGTTGGTGCGAAAAGCGACAGTGATGGTGGGTCGAAATTCATGTGCGCACGCTAGCGAAGCGCAGGAGAAAGCGCAAACACTACAGCTGCTTCTGTAGAAACTGCACTGCCCCCTGTAGCAAATGCGAATACTCGTTATTGCGAGTCTGTCGTTCCATGTTAAAAGGAACTGCGTATTCCTCTTGCTAAAAGCACTCCCGAGAGGAGGCGGGTATGGTCCAGCGCGCATCGGCCCGCCTCCTGAAGGAGATCAGGCGCAGCCACACGGTCTACGCGTACGTGGACGTGACCTCTCCGACGCAGCAGATCCGGCGGCTACCTGCCACCGGAGGGGAGGTGTCCGTCGACCGTACGGCGGCGGTACGGCGCACCTGCAAGGCCACCTGCGTCGATCCGCTGGGGGACCTGGTACCGAGCGGCACCGACTCCCTGCTGACGCCGTACGGCACCGAACTGCGTCCCTACCGGGGCGTGCGCTACGCGGACGGGAGCGTGGATGTCCTGCCGCTGGGTGTGTTCCGTCTGGCGAAGGTCTCCGTCTCGGACGCGACGGGCGGCAGCCCGGACATCCAGCTCGAAGCGTTCGATCTGTCGCGCACCGTGGCCCGCGACAAATTCATCAGCCCGTACGTCATCGCGTCGGGTACGAACATCATCGATGCCATCAAGGCGATTCTGGCGCGCACCTTCCCGGACCTGAGCTACGACGCGATCAGCACCACCAGGACGACGACGGCGCCGCGGCTGTACGACGTGGGTGACGGCCCGTGGGAGGCCGTAACGGAGCTGGCGCTGAGCCTGGGCTGCGACATCTATTTCGATGTGGAGGGCTGGGTCGTCATCGCCCCGCCCGTGGACATCGACGCCCTGCCTACCCCGGACTTCACCTACATCGAGGGCGAGCAGTGCACCATGCTCGACCTGAGCAGGGTCTTCACGGACGAGCCGGGGTTCAACGGGGTCGTGCTCACCGGCGAGAGCCCTGGCGATGAGCTGCCCGCGGTGCGCGCGGTGGCATGGGACGAAGAGCCCACCAGCGCGACGTACCACCTCGGACCGTACGGCGAGGTGCCGACCTTCGTCACGGACCAGCTCATCAAAACCACCGAGGAAGCGCAGGCGACCGCGGACCAGTTGCTGCGCAATCTCTTGGGCTTCTCCGCGCAGCTCTCGATCACGGGCATCGTGAACCCGGCGTACGAAGCCGGCGCCGTGGTGGAGGTCGTACGCGAGCGCAGCCACGTGTCCGGCCTCTACGCGGTCGACGCCTTCAACGTGCCGCTGGACAGGGGCGGCACGCAGTCACTGACGCTGCGGCAGAAGCGGAGTGCGGGATGAGCACTCCGGGCGAGGCGGTACCGGCGGAGCCTCCCGTCGTCCCGACCGAGGCCGCGGCGCAGGAGGCCGCCCAGGCTGCCGAGGCGGCGCAGGCCGCGCAGACGCAGGCAATCCGCGACCTGGCAACCGAGATCGCCAAGCAGACGCTGCTCGACTTCGACCCGGCGACGCTGCGCAAAGGCACGGTCGCCAGTATCGCGACCACGGCCGCGCCGCCGACGCTGGGCATCACGGTCAGCGGCGACACCACCGAGGTCCCCGGGGTGCGCTACTACGAGCACTACGCCCCGGCCGTCGGCGATGTCGTCCACGTCATCAAGCAGGGCACGGACCTGGTGGCGCTCGGCAAGATCGCGGAGCAGTACACGGCGACCGCCTGGACGGTGCTTACGCTCGGGTCGGGCTTCAGCCACAACGGCAACGAGAACGGCAGCGTCAGGTATCGCCGGGTCTGGGACAACGGGTCCTGGAAGATGCAGTGGCGCGGGGGCGCGGCCGTGACTGGCTCGCCGACGGCCGTGGTGGCCACGCCGCTCGCCGCCGGCTACCGGCCCGTCGACCGCGCGACAGCCGTCGTGGCCCGCGATGCGATCGGCACCACGGCCGTCAAGCTCGATTTCAACACGGACGGCACGATCACGCTGGTCGGCGGGACGGCGGTGCCCAGCATCACCAGCACAGTGATCGATCCGCACACGCACTCCGGCCCAGCGCACAGCCACAGCGGTCCGAGCCACAACCACACCGTCTTCACCAGCCACTTGCAGGATATCGGCACGACCGGCGGCACGTCGCAGTCCCACACGCACAGCTACACCGGCGGCACGACCGGCGGGCAGAACCAGTCCCACACCCACACGCTGAACCATACGCACGAGATGGATGACACCAGCTCGAACGGCACTGGGCAGACCAGCATCAACGGCACGGCCGGAACCAGTTCGGACGGCGGCAGTACGCACGGCCATGACAACAACGCCTTCGCCCCGGCGTGGGTGTCCTTCAACACCATCGAATACTTCCTCGACTGACCGCAGGACAGCCGGGGCCTGCCGGGTCTACGACCAGGGGGAGGGCCGCTGAGGAAAGAGTTCTGCCATGATTTCCCGGCAGCGCTCGTCCGGTACCTGGGGAGCCTGGTATCCGGATTTCCGCACATGTTCGAGGAAATCTGCTGGAAGGGCAAGGTGGTAACGCGAGAGGTAGTGCACGAGATCGACGGGCCAGACCCATTCGCCATCCGTCATCAGCGACCCGGCGCCGCTGATCCACTCGTCTCCGGAAATGGCGTCACGCTCTGCGCCCATGGTGCTGTAGATTTCCTCACCTCCTTCGAGGTAGGAGAGAACCCGGTCTTCATCAGGCGCTGGCGGACCCTCCACGGCCAAGGTCAGCGAATCGCTGTAGACAGCGGGGTCGCCGTCCTCGTTGCCTTCCGCGAAAAACCCTACTCGGCGGATCATCGTTCCTCGCAATCGTGGATGTCAGTCAGTGATGGGAAGGAATATGCGCCAGTATCCGCCCTTGTCGATGACGGGTTCCTGAATCCCCAGCTTGCGGTCCACTCCCATGCGGTTCGTCGGCGCATAAACACGGACACCCAATTCATTCGCCACTGACTGCCCCAGCGGCTCGGCTCCAGCCCCCGAGTGGCAGGAGACCAGGCGCACAGGACCGCCGGTGTAGTTCGGGTTGTTGCGGATTGCTTCCACTACCTGATGCGGGCTGATGTGGTAAGTGGTCTTCATTTTACCCGCTGGGTTCATGTGCCCGGCGATGAACGTACCTTCATCCGTCCCGTGTACGACGATGTCGTGAAGGCCCGGCACACGTCGCACGCGCTCTGCATTCGACAGGGTGCGGGTGTCGTAGCCAATGGTGGTCGTCTGCTTTCCGTGGTAAATCGGATGCCCGGACGGGAGCATATCGTCGCCTGGTTTGGCCGGTGGCGCCATGGCGTCCGAGCTCTCCGCCCGGTACAGCTCCCAGGTGCGCCGCTTGCCCATCTGGTCGATCGCCGGACGAAGCTGCAAGCTGTCAAGCTTCATGCCGCTGAAGACGTTCTTGATGCCCCCTGCGTCGGCGACAGCCTTCACACCGCGGGCGGCTCCGCCGAAGGCGCCGCCGAGAGCACCGCCAGCCAGGCCGGCTTCGGCGGCCTCGTGCAGATTGATGCCCTTCTGCTCGCCCAGCAGGTTGCGTCCGCCCTGGGCCACCACGATATCCACCGTGATCGCCTCTACGCTGCCGATGGCGGCCGTGGCCAGCACGGTTCCGGCGATCTCCGCGACCGTGGCAGACACAGCCACACCCGCGGTGCTCGCCGCGGCAACGATCGCTTCCGTCGCGCCGGCTGCCGCCACTTCGCTGATACCGCCGGTGAACAGGGCCAGCGCCGTTCCGGCAACCAGCACCGCCCCCGCAATCTCCAGCGCATGCTCGATCTGCTTCTTGGCTGTGGCGATCTCGTCGGCAAACTTGTCCAGCGCCTTGGCCATGTCCCGCGCGGCGGAGGCCACATCGTCCAGATAGCCCTTGCCGCCGCCGTGGTACTTGCGCCAGAACGCGCCGAACGCCTCGATGCCCGGGCCCTTGTTGTTGTCGATGACATCCTGGGCAGGTTTGTGCGCGGCAGCGGTGACATCCTCCACGTCGTCGGCGAAGGTCCGCCAGGCGCGGGCAGCCTCTCGGAGTTCGTCCTCGTCGCCTTCCGGCCACCACATGCCGGTCAGGTCCTGGACGATCTCCTTTGCCTTGTCGGCGGCGCCCATCACGCACCGCCCTTGTTGAAGCCGGAGGCCGAAGAGCGGTCGGCTTCCTGATGGTTGCCCGCCATGTCCTTCATGGTTTTGGAGATGCTTTCCAGTCCCTTGACCAAGGCTTGGGCGGCCTTTTCTATCTGCTCGCGGTGCGGGGCATACACGTGCTGGAACTTCTGCCCCTGCTCATCGTCTCCCCACGGTGAACCCAGCCCGTCCAGCGAGCCTTTGAGCTTTGCCGCCGCCTTCGCCAGCGCGTCGGCTTCCCGGTGGAAACGCGGCGCTGCGGACTTGAGCTGGTCCGTGTCTATGTCGAAGCCGTCACCGGCCATAGGTCCCCCCAGGAACTGTGCCTTCGCGTGTTCCCACAACCTATCGCGAGCCACTGACAACGCTTCAGTCGCTTTCGCAGTCAGAGATGTTCAGTAATCAAGTAAGCGGTCGCACGCGGGCGGCGCATCCGGCGGCGAGCGGGCGGCCTTCTTCATGACGAGAAAGAGAGAGTCCATGGCACCGCCCATGACGGCAGCGCAGTTCATCGCGGCACTGCGCGCCGAGGGTGTGAAGGTGAGCGAGGTCGGCACCTGGCGCACGCACAACCGCGCCGGACACGGCCCCTGGGGCCCGGTGCACGGCGTGGTGATCCATCACACCGTGACGAAGGGCACCGACCTGACCGTCGACCTGTGCCGCCGCGGGCACGCCTCCCTTCCCGGGCCGCTGTGCCACGGCGTCATCGCCAAGGACGGTACGGTGTTCCTGGTGGGCTACGGCCGTGCGAATCATGCGGGCAGCGGCGACGGTGACGTGCTCGCCGCGGTCATCGCCGAGGCGGCGGTGCTGCCGCCCGCGAACGAGGCGGACACCGACGGCAACGCCCGCTTCTACGGCTTCGAGTGCGAGAACCTGGGCGACGGCAAGGACCCGTGGCCCGCCGCCCAGCTGCTGGCGATCGAGCGGGTGTCCGCCGCGATCTGCCGCCATCACGGCTGGTGCGAGCGCTCGGTCATCGGCCACCTCGAATGGCAGCCCGGCAAGGTCGATCCCAAGGGCTTCACCATGACCTCGATGCGCTCCCGCATCGCCGCACGGCTCAAGCCGGCGCCGTCGGTCTACGTGGTCAAGACCGGCGACACGCTCTGGCTGATCGCCTCCGCCCTGCTCGGCAACGGCACCCGCTGGCCGGAGATCTCCCGGCTGAACGGCCTGAAGGGCGACGCGATCACCGTCGGCCAGCGGCTCAAGATCCCCAAGAAGTGAGGTCCCGTGAAGATCTTCGGACGTGAACCGGCTGTCGTTCTGGGCGCCCTGAGCGCGGCGCTGTCCCTCGCCGTGACGCTGGGCACCGGCCTGACCGGCGAAGTGGCGGGAGCCGTCGTCGCCCTCATCAGCGCCGGGTTCGCCGCTGTCACCGCCTGGCAGACCCGGCCCATTGCCCCGGCCGCGTTCACCGGAGTCGTGGCCGCAGGCGCCGCCCTGCTGGCGGGGCTGCACTACGAGGCGGCGCGCGCCACCGTCGGCGCCGTCAACGCGCTGGTGCTCGCCGTGCTGGTCCTGCTGACCCGCAGCCAGGTCTCGCCCGTCCCGGCCGCCGGCCGTCCCCCGGTCCAGAGCGTGTAATGCCGCGCGCGGCGGCTGGCCGGCTCCGGGCGCGGATCGGCCGCCGCGGCACCTTCCTGCTGGTCATCGGCATCGGCAAGGTGTGCTGGGGGTCCGGGTTCGTTGTAGAGCCGCAGTCGGCCCCGCAGGGGCTGGGTTTGCTGACCGGTGCGGCGCCGCTGCACTGCTGGGGCTGGCTGTGGGTGACGGCCGGTCTGGCCACCGCGGGTTCGGCATTCCTGCGGGTCGGCCGTGACCGGTTCGGGTTCGCGGCGGCGCTCATCCCGCCCGCGACGTGGGCCATCGCGTACACAGTGGCGGTCCTCATCGGTGACTACCCCCGTGGCGGCTATGTCGCGCTCTGGTACCTGACCAGCCATGTGGGGGTCATCCTGTGGGCGTCGGGGGTGCCGGAGCACTCGCTGCCGGAAGGGCGCACATGAACATCCTGGCCTGGGTGGTCGCCTGCGCGGGCACGGTCGGCACTGTCGCCGCGGCGGCGTTCACCGCCCGCGCCGCAACCCGCGCCGCCGCAGCCACGGCCCGCGCGAACGAGGCGGCAGCTCGCGCTGCCGCCGAACCTGCGCACCGCACGGCTGGCCTCGCGGTGCTCCAGGCCACCGTCGACCGGGTCGACCAGGAGAACGCCGCACTCAGGACCCGTATGTCCCGCACCGAAGCACTGGTCAGGGCGTACTCCTGGACGGTGGACGCCCTCTACCGCTGGGCGCGCGATCCGGTAGGCGACCCGCCTGAGCCGCACCGCCTGGTCAAGGAGTACAACGACACCGGATCATGATCATGAGAGAGCCCCCTTCGCCGTCGCGGGCGGAGGGGGCTTCTTCGCGTGAGGACAGTCATCAGGGGCAACTTCGGTCCAGGGGGCGTCGGTGAAGAAGTCGCCACCGGCGCGGCCGTCGCTGTCGCTCATCCAGCCCTGCGGCTCGCCGTCCCGGGCCGCGTCCGTGCAGGGGGTCCAGGCGGTGTGCTGGCAGGAGACCCAGTAGCGGACGCTGTCGATGGTGTAGGTCTGGATGGTCACGATGAGCCTCCTGCTCTATGGTTCGGTCGGCGTCCCGGCTGCTTTCCTCAGCCGGGGCGCCGCGCTGTTCAGCGCCCGTGCCGCTTGACCTGGATAGTGGCGAACTCGCTGATGATCGAGCCTTGGAGGCCACCGTTGACGTTGCTGGCGATGTCGGCGGCAACGGTTGCCTGCGTGGCACGAAGTCCATACTCACAGGCGTACTCGCGGAGCTGCTCTTCGGTGAGTTCGATGGTGACCGTGAGTTGAACCTTCATGGCTTCCTCTCCAGCTGCCCTCTTTTCTGTAATACAAGAACTCCGCGGCCCCTTGCCAGCGTCAAGAGGCTGCGCCATGATTTTCTGTATGACAGAAAAGAGCGAGACGAAGCGACGCGGCCGACCCGCCACCGGACACGGCGACGTCGCCCCGGTACGCGTCGACAAGGCCGTGAAGACCGCCTTCGACGCGGCAGTCGCAGCAGCGGGCTCGAACCGCTCGAAGGTCACCGAACAGTTGTGGGCCTGGTACGCCCGCCGCCCCGGTGCCGAGCTTCCCGAGCGGCCCGACCCGCAGTAGCCCCGGATGCGCCGCGCCCCGGCCTCCCGCACGCTGGTGCCATGGCGCGCATCGTGATCCAGGAGCCGAGCCCGACGGGCGGGCGGCGGGTGCGCGTGGACGGCACGATCCTCGGCCTCGCGCACAGCGACCGGGACGTCGTGGAGTTCCTGCGGCGGGCCGGGCTGCCCGACTCCGAGCCGCTGCTCGACGACCCGGCGTGGGTGGGATGGCGCGGCGGCCGGCCGCATGACTACGGCGGGTCGAGCCTCAGCAGCGCGTGACCTACCCGGCCAGTGCCTTCTTCAGCCTGGCCACCTCGGGCCCCTTGTCCTTCGCGGGCATCTGCCAGCGGTACGTCTTGCCTTCGCCGTCGGTGTAGACGAGTTGACCGCCGTGCTGCGCCGCGGTCAGGTCGAAGACGACGCTGCGCCACTGATAGCTGCCCAGCGCAACGGGGCCCGATCCCATGAATCCGGCCGGGGTCACGCTGGTCGCGTCGCCGTCCAGGGTGGTCACCGACTGGCCGTCCGGCGCAATCCACTGCCAGCCGCCGCCTTCGGCCGGTGCTGTCTCGGCGGCGGCGACCGCCGTGGACGAGCGGGCCTTATATGCCACGACGGCGTAGGTTCCGTTCTTGGGTGTCTGGTCCGTGGCGGCCGGGACATACACCACGCTGGTCGGCGTCAGGTCGAGCACTCCGCCGCCGCTCCCGGCGATCGGGTGGTGCGAGCCGGCCGTGTGGGCGGTCGTGCCGAGACCGGGCACCGTGGGCGTCTCGATCTCCGGCGTCTGAGGTGTGGCCGCGCTGCTGCTGGACGATGCCTTGCTCTCCGGCTCAGTGCTGCCGCCACCGCAGGCGGTCAGCGGGAGCGCGGCGGCGGCGATGACGGCGAGCATTCGGGTGACGCGCATGGCTGCCCCCTGGGGACTGCGCCGCGGCCGGCCCGCCGCGCGGTAACCGAGAAGCGTAGCGCCGGATCACCCTGCGAAAGCCGCGTCCTCGGGCGACCACACGCCCGGCCCGCCGCCGTGCCATTCGATCAGCGAGGCGTCATCCAGGTTCACGTCGTCCGGGTCCAGGCCCGCGCGGCGCAGGAATTCGAGCAGATCCCGCACGCCGTACGCCACGCCCAGGATCGCGGAGTCGGCATGGACGCGCCGCCCTCCGGTAGGGGACGGCGGGTGCACCACCACGCGCACTGCCATACGGACAGGATCGTGCGGGGGAGTGCGGTCCGCATCCCGGGGTGCGATGCTCCCCGTTGCTCACGACGTGTGACCCTGACCGTCCTGATACTGAGTGTTCTCGTGATCGATGTCTGGCGCCGCCACAGTGGTTACGAGGTGCTGAGCACCAGGATGGCCGCGCTGACGAAGTGACGCAGTAGCTCTTGAGCAGGCAGATCTATGCATGTGACATGTATGATCTTGCGCTTGGCGCTCTGGGGGATTTGCACCGCCATACGGGGTGCACTCCAATCACGTCGCGTACGCCCGGTATGTCCTGAGGTCTGATACGGCGAGGTTCGAGGCAAGGCGTCCTTCCAGGCCAAGCGCCATCCTGTCATTGCCCGCAAGTCTGGGATCCATGAAAAATCGCACACTGAGCAGAATCGCGGCGTTCGTACTGACGCTCGCCATCTTCATCACCGGCGGCATGAGCCAAGCTCTCGCGGCCGACCAGAAAGAAACACCCTCAGCTCTGAAGAAGTGCCTCGCCGAGCCCTTCGGGAAGAAGCTGGAATGCATCAAGAAGAACGCTCGGAGTGAGGCGTTCGCTTTGCTGGGTATCGCCCTCTACCTCGGCGCGTCGCTCGACTGGAAAGACCAAGTCGATGCCCAGTTCCCCGGCCTGCGCGAGAAGCTAGCAGGTGCCAAGGAGGCCGCTCCGCTCATCGAAGCCAAGATGAAGGAGTACACCGCCGCCAAGGAAAAGAACGATCCGGAAGCGGCGGAGATATACAAGAACCTCACCGCGACCATAGACTCGCAGAAGCGAGTGCTCGGTAATGTTCGGGATATAGCTCAGCATGCCGCACAGGTCGCGAAGGCTACGGGTGACCTTACTATCGAGCTGGCGCCGGTGATCAATGAAGCCGCAAACATTCTGTCGGACCCAGAAATTGATGCTGCGCTCGATAAGATCATCTCCGGTTTCAATGAGATGGATGAGGCGCTACAGGGCTCGAACTCTGCTATTGATGAAGCGAATAAGGGCATGAATGGCCTAAATAAGGGCATGAATGGCCTAATCGCCATCATCGATGGCATGGTCAAAACTATGAACGACATGATCGACGCGCTCGATCAAATGAACCGCGGCCTTAAAGTCATGAACGAGGGCGTGGATCAAATGAACCACGGTATCAACGGAATGATCGAGGGCCTCAACCAGGCTAACCGTGGTCTCCGACAGATGAACGAGGGCATCGCCGAGGCCAATCGCGGCATGGACCAGGCTAACCGTGGCGTCACTGGCATGAACAAGGCCATCGACAAGGTGAACGACGCCCTCAAAACCCCCATCGCTAAGGATGGCAGCGGCCCGTTCAAGGACCTGGATCTCTCCGATATCGGGGACTATGTTCGCGGCCATCCCAAGGTCGAGGACAGCAAGGCCAAGCAGGCACTCGTCTCACTGCTGCTGAACTTCATACCGGTCGTCGGCGACGTCAAGGGAGTCGTTGAAGCGATCGCCGGCACGGACATCATGACCGGCGAGAAGCTTTCCACCTCTGACCGCATCCTCGGGGCCGCCATCGTCGCCCGCTGGATCAAGGGTGGTCGGCAGGCCATCAACGCCAAGGACCTGCTCAAGGCCATCGAGAACGAGAAGGCGTTCAATCGGGTCGCCGGAAATGTTCGCTGGGGGGCCGGCGGCGAAAAGTACCTAGGAGAGGAATTCAAGGCCCCGCTCACGCCTGACCTGAAGAAGCTCGTTAATCCCGAGGGCGGGAAAACGAACTGCCGGGCCTGTGCGCTTTCTGTGGACAAGGCGTTCGACGGTGTTCCGTCCTCTGCGCTGCCAACGATACCTGTGGGGGATATTACCGTCCTGGAAAAGTACTACCCTGGGAGGAAATTCCGGGTGCAGTCGTTGCCCAGTATCATCAGAGAGGTCAAGAACGCGGGAGACGGTGCTCGCGGCATCGTCCATGGCCAGGAAGCGGATGGTGGTCACGTCTTCAACGTAATCAACCGAGGCGGGGATGTAGTATTCCTGGACGGCCAGCGGGGGCAAGCGAAGCCCCTAGGGTACGAACGGTACAGGTTCATGAGGACGAAGTGATGATAAGCCGAGAAGAAGCCGTGAAGGTGGCACGACAGCTCATCGAGAGCAATATGGGCCCTTACGACCCGCCGCTCCGGATTGATTACGAACGCGTGCGCGAAAGGCGTGGGCTCCTTGTCGTTCCCTACAACTCCATCGAGTATCTGGAAACCCGGGACCTGGACAAGCAGCTAGTCGGCCTCTGGCCCATCATCGTCGACCTTTCCACCGGGCAAGCACGCCAGGGCTCAGTCGATGACAGGCCCTTGTTCAAGGACTGATCGAGTAGGCCGTAGGGGAACTCGGCCTGCTGACAGCTGAACACGCAACAGCCGTGGGGTCACCGGCAGTGGTGACCCCACGGCTTCAATATTGCTCTGGGCGAAACTCCGCTGCTGTTTTGGAGCCGGGCTCCTGCCCAGCGCACGCGTCGGCCGCGCGCCGACAGATCGACCGCGCTCCGCTCCACCACGGCCGGCGCCGCCTCCCTCGCCGCCCTGTGCACCCGTCCTACCCGTCCACGTGGGTATCCCCGAAGCCGCCGTCACCCTCCTGGAAGAACTCCAGGACTTGGCGCACAGCGAGCGCGGTCCGCATCCCGGGGCGCACGGGAGAAGCCCGGCACCGGGTGAGGCGCCGGGCTTCGTCTAGGACCGGTCTAGCTTGCGAGCACCAGGTCCATCTGCCCCATGTACACCTGCGACATGAACAGCGCGGCGAACGTACCGGGCCCGTGCCGCTGGTCGAGCCATGTGCTCAGCGCGCCCACGTCACCGCTGATCATTGAAGCCAGGATCACGGAGTGCAGGTCTTCGGCTTCGCCTCCGCCGATCTCTTCCAGGAACGCCTGGTACCTCATGTTGACGGCGGACTCGTACCTGCCCATCGATGCGAGGTACGCCCTGGTCTCCGAGCCTGTGTCCGGCAGCCCCGCCAGCTCGGCAACATCTGCGCTGTCGAGCTGTCCGGTCACATCCCGGAAGGCGTAGCCGTCGGTGCCTCCGGAGACCAGGACGCCGTGTCCGTGGGCGATCTGCCGGGTGATCGAACGGGCCTCCCGGTCGCACGCACCCTCCATCACCGTGCCGATGTTGCGGGTGCTGCGGGCGCCCGCGCGGTCCGGAGCGGAGTAGCTGCGCCCGTCGGCGCGGCGGAAGTTGACGCCGTACTGCCCCCGGACCGGGGCCCCGTCGATCAGCCGGTACGCGCGGTAGGAGCCGAAGTGCAGGCAGTCGTGGGCGTAGGAGCGCAGCAGATCCAGCAACGTCAGTTCACCGGCGTACGGCTCGGGGGCTGCGAGATCTCCGTACGCGGTGACCACTGCCCTCATCTGCAAGTGCCGGTAGCCCTGGTTGGGGTGGTGGAAGCCGCCCCGCGCCCCGGAGCGTACGGAACGGACAGCGACCAGCACGCGGTCCAGCGGGAGGAGCTGACGCAGCCCGAGGGCCGCGTACCTGGCTTGCACCAGGGCGAGGCCGTTGTGGAACGGGGCTGTGTTGACCTCCTGCGCCTCCCACTGGTCGAGCAGGAGCGAGAGAGGGGTGAAAACGTGATCTGGATGTTCCGGTGTGAGGGTGTCGGCGGTGCGCAGACGGGTCAGCGCCTGGAGGAGCGGCGCTGTGTCCGTGCCCGTCAGGTGCTCGCCGGGGGCGAGCAGGTGCCCGGTCAGGGCGTGGTCTTGCCGTGAATCAGTGCCCGGTGTGACTCCTGCATCCCGTCGGGAAGGGAGTCCGGCGAATACCACTGTGCCTCCAGGATCTCGAACGTATCGATCTTGAGGGTTCCTCCGGTGACGAGTGCTTCGTAGGCCACTTCGAGCCGGAGCTTGTACCCGCTCTTGAGGTGCACCAGCCGACCGGGCTCCACATCGAGCCCCGTCTCTTCCTTGACTTCGCGGGCGATGGTGAGCGGGAACTCCTCGCCCTTGACTGCGTAGCCGGTGGGCAGCCCCCAGGGCCGCTCCGGCGGCCACATGCGGTGGCGCAGGAGAAGGACTTCACCCTGGTCGTTGCGGACGACGCCGGTGACGCCGACCATGAATTTCGCGTGGGCCAGCCACAGGACCCGCCACTGCATCGGGCCACGGATGACGCGCCACAGCCAAGCAATGATCTTCTTCAACGTCGGCCTGCTTTCCAGGAGATGGGCCGTCGGTCAGACGGATCACTCTGGCGCATCATCAGTAACCGGCCAAATGCGCTGCGTACTCAGGTTATACCCTGTGGCCTAGGCCACAAACCACCTCGGCGGGAGTAGGCTGGTGGCCTAGCCCACCACTCCCGAAGGAGTGTCACATGCCCGAAATCGAAAGGTCCCTTCCTCCCTACAAGCAGGTCCTGACCTATCTGCGCGAGCAGATCATCAGCGGTGAACTCGCGGAAGGGGACACCGTTCCCTCCGAGCGACAGCTCGCCGCCGACTGGGGTATCTCCCGCGCGACGGCGACCAAGGTGCTCGGAGAACTGCGCCACGAGAACCTGGTTGAGCCCCGGCAGGGCGTCGGCACCGTGGTCACTGCCCGTGGCCAGCACCAATCCCCGTCGGACCGCTTCCGGTCGGCGGACGTTACCGGCCGGATCTACCCGTCCGGCCAGTACGCGAAGATCCTGTCTGCGGGCCTGGTGCCCGCTCCGGAGCGTGTCGCCCTCGCGCTGGGCATTGAGGAGGGCGCACAGGCCGTCTGCCGCCGCCGGGTGACCTGCGACGAAACCGGGCCGGTTTCCGCGTCCACTTCGTGGTTCGCCGCCGAACTCGCCGACGCTGTACCGGCGCTGCTGGAGAGCGAACGCATTCCCGGCGGCACACCGGGCGCGATCGAGGAGGCCACCGGCCGGGCCTGGGAGGACGGCCAGGACCTGGTCAGCGCGAGGATCGCGACGGACGAAGAAGCCGAACTGCTCGGCATCACCGAGCGGCCGGCGGCTCTGCTCGTCGGGTACAACAGCCTGTTCGACGCAGAGGGCAACGTGATCGAGTACGGCGAGTACCTCAGCGTCGGCAGCCGGCTCACCCGCTACGCCTATCAGCGTTCGCGGGACTGAGGGGGCGGCATTCCGAACGAGGCGGCGTCCGCACTGGCGGGCGCCGCTTCTTCGCGGCCTCACCCGGCTGCGAGCGACCGCCGCGCTCTGCTGATGATGTCCTGGGCGTCGGGTCCGAAGACGGCTGACTCGCGTAGTGTTTCCCACGTCCGGACGTAGGTCGCCACGCTCGCGGCGTCATCGATCCACAGTTCGGCGTGCCAGTCCTCGGTGATGACCAGGCTGTCGTCCAGGACCCAGAAGGCGTTGGCCGGCGGGATTTTCAGCGAGGCGCCGAAGGGGACGATGCCCAGCTCCAGGGTCGCCAAGCCGACCACACCCGCCAGCCTGTCGAGCTGGGCGGCGAGAATCTGCGGGGGACAGATGAGAGCGTGCAGCGCTGCTTCCCACATGAGAATGCAATAGCGCTTGCCCTGCTGGTACAGGCCCTCCTGGCGCTTGAGCCGGGCGCATACCGCTTCTTCCGTGTCCCGGGGAGAGCGGTGCAGGTCGGCATACCGCGCGAAGGTGTGCCGTGCGTAGTCGGCGGTCTGCAACGAGCCGACAATCATGGAATTCTCCCAGGCACGGAAGTGCGCGGTGCGCGTGAACTGCTCGTTGATCCCCTCCTGGACCGCCCGGTGCCCAGTCGCGAGCTGTCGCCGCCACGAGCGCACATGCGACTCAAGCCCGGTCAGCCGCGAAATGAGTTCGGCTGCGGCGCCGGGATGGCCAGTCGCTGCGGCCCACGCTTGTAGATCTTCGGCTGTCGCTGTCTGCCGGCCGGTCTCCAGCTTGCTGACCTTGGACTGTGTCCAGCCCAGCCGTTCGGCCAGCTCGGAGCCGGTGAGCCTGCCGTTCGGGCAGGTATGGCGCAGCTCCCGAAGGCGCACCCCCAGGGCGGCGCGCGCCTGCTGGAAGTCAGTGCTCACCGGCTCACACTCGCTACTCTGCGGCCAGGAGCTGCGCCGCTGTCTCGTAAGGGACGGCGTGATGCCAGGCGGCATCACGGATCTGGGCGTACCGGACGACCTGCGCCGGTTCAGTGATCAGCTCTACGTTGAGGAGCTGGTCACTGGCGTCGAAGTTCAGCAGGGCGACCAGCCGGGAGTCAAAAATCCAGAAGTCCTCCTCCGGGAGGGTCAGTTCGCTGCGCCTGATCACACGGATGACCTCGCCTACGGCGGAGTTGCGCCGGGCGTTGTCGAGGAGATAGAGCTGGCCAGGAGTCGGCGGGGTGTCGATAATGCGCACGCGCTTGAACGTCTTTCCGAGCGCCACCTGTTCGCGCCGCTCTGCACACCACTGCGCATCGACCCCGTCCCAGGAGACGGGCTCGCCGCGTACGAACTGGGCGTACGTGTCGGTGGCCTCGTCGCTTGCGTAGCGCCGCCGTGTCTCCAGCCGCCAGGCGGTGTGCTTGAAGGTCGTGAACAGGCGGTCGAACTCGTCCAGGCTGAGGATGTCGGGCACGTGGTCGGCCTCCTTCGGCCCCCAGTCCACGAGCAGTTCGCGGGGCACGATGATCGCCGTTTCCCCGTCAGACAGATGCGCGAGCTGGGCGATGTCGTCCGGGTCGGTGAGTGGCGGGCCGTGCACGATGATCTCTCGTGAGTCGATGTCCTCATGTACCGCAGGGCAGCCGTTGACGCCGCTGCCCGTGCCGTTGAAGCGGATGCGCCTCATGACGGTGTCCTTCCGCAGGGGCTGATCCACCCAGCATCGGGGCGCCAGGGGCTCCTCAGTACACAGTGCGCGCAAGCCGCATGAGAATAAAGGCGAATAACTAGCCAACCTCTGCGCATATTCTCGAATGACGCGTGGCGTTCCGCATGCCGCCCTCCCTAGCGTCGGCTGCATGGCAACAGCAAAAGGCCCCGAGGCCGTTGACCCGGACGTGGCGACGGAAGCGCTCCGTGAAGCGCTGATGTCGGTCGGCATCGTGCTGCCGTCGCTGGCGGCCGATGCAGCATCGGACCTGGGCCTGGTCAGTCTCGGACGTGTACGGGCTGCGGTGGCCATGCGGCTGGCCGACGTGGTGCGGCAGAAGAGCGGAGCCGGCGCATGAACGGCGGACAGATCGTTTTCGACACCGCCCAGAGGCGCGTCGGCAGGGTCATGGACAAGGTCGGAACGTACATACAGCTCCGCCCGCTGGGCGGTGGCCGCGAATGGGACGCCGACCCGGAGCGTCTGCGTCCGCCGACGCCGCGCGAACTCCTGAGCGCCCGTCTCGCCGCGGCCAACCGCGACTCCGAGAGCGGGCCGATCCGGTGAGTGCGCCGGTGTCAGGGGTCGACCTGTCGAGCCTGAACGGCCCGCAGCAGGAGGGCTGGCACTGCGCGCTGTGCAACGCCCGTCTGTTTGCCGACCGCTCGCTGGGCGTGCACCGGATCATCTCGTGCGGCCAGGAGATTGACGTGGAGCTGTGGGCATGCAGGCCCGACTGCCATACGGCGGCCCGCAACGCCCAGCGGAACCGCAGGAGCTGTTCTTACCTGCCGGGGTGGTCCTCGTGAGCGAGACGTGCTGCTGGTGCAGGGAGTCGACAGCCGATCCCGTCGATGTCGGGATCGAGCACGTGGCGTCAGCCGGCGGCAGGACGGTCTACGCCTGCCGGACGTGCGTGAAGCGCCACGGCATCATCCCCTTCGCCGACCACCCGGCGGGGAGTGACGGGCGCCTGCGGTTCACGGCCGAAGCGCTCCGTGCCGCCACGGTGCGCAAGGCCCGCCGGACATAGGCCGGACGGCAGCGGGTAGGCGCCCCCGCAGCCCGCTGCCGTCCTCGCGCTCCCGCCCCGGCCGTGCAGCGGTCACCGGCCGGGGCGGGACGGCACCCTCCCCATCTGTTCCCGCCCAGGCGGGACGACGGCGGGTGGGGAGGGTGACCAGGGGACGCGCGGAACGTATGGCTACGGGCTTCAGCACCGGTCAGCCGAGTTCCCGCAGTTCGTCCGGCAGGGCCGGGCGGTAGCCCGGGTCCGAGTGCAGGTGCCGCAGACGGCGGGCCCGGATGTGCATGCCGCCGGCGGCCAGGGCGCTCACGGCCGTGGGCGGACGGCGGACTCCGAGTGCGCGGCGCAGCGGCGGGTCAAGAAGAGCCCCGGCGGCAGAGCGGACCAGGGGGACCAGGAAGGCGGGAACCCGCTGGGCGAGGAGTCCGCTGGTAGCAGCCCATAGCGCCGTCGCCTCGGGCGTACGGGCGAAGAAGCCATTCTCGTAGTCGTCCATCCAGGCGGCGAATGCCCCCCAGGCCAGCGGAACACGATGAATGCCCATACGGTCGGCGAGTGCGCAGTAGAACACGTGAGACGCGTCCTTCTCAGCGGCCGTCGTCGCTCTCCAGCCGTAGGCGTCGCACCAGCGCATCGGGGCGACGTCGAAGCAGGCCAGCACATAGCGGAACGCGTCATTGCTGATCTGCCACCGGGCGTGGACGTTATTCAGGGCAGATACTGTCCGCGCACCGGACGGGCTGTCGAGGCCGTCGCGGAAAAGCCGGTACATCATCTGGCCGGTCGTCTTCGCCCGGAGTTCGGTCTGGCCGGTCATCTGGCCTGTGGTGGCCAGGACCGCGGCGATCTCGGGCACGGCGAAGGTCCGGTAGAAGCCGATGTTGAGGCCGAGCATGAGGTCTTCGCAGAATTCGGTGAAGGCAAGTCGCCGGTAGAGGGCTTCGGCCTCCGGCAGCGACGGGCCGCCAGGCGTCATGATGTCTCTGCCAGCACGCGCCGGACCACGGGACTGTGGAGGTACCGGGCCATGGCAACGAGGTGATCCCGTTCCGCTGCCGGAGGGATCAGCGTTCCGGGAAACGCGGCGGTTTCCTCGGGCCGCTGCCGGTTCTGCCGTGCACGCAGCGCCGCAGCAAATGCAGTGGCGGCGATCATGGCATCCCGTTCGCCGCCGGTGAGCCCCGCACGGTCCGCGTGCTGTGCTGCTGCGGTGATGACCTGCTGGCCGACCCAGGGGTTCAGGACGAGCTGCCCGTCACGGATCTCCATGGTGCGGCGTGCAAGTCGCCACTCCAGGTCACGCGCGGACAGCAAGGGGGCCTGCTTATGGGCTTCGTCCAGCACCAGGCGGTGATCGGCCTGGAGGCAGGCACGCCACAGCGGTTGCAGGGCCTGGTAGTCACTGCGGCGGCGGCGCCACGTGGCGATGGCGGTACCGGCCCATCCGACAGCCATGACCAGGGAACCCACGATGACGCAGGCGGGGCCGACAACGGTGCTCAGTACGTCCAGGGCGTGGCTGCCCGCGGCGATCGTGATGACGACGAGGAGGGTACACAGGCAATATCCGCTGTCGATCGCGCATCCGATGGCGAGCCGGCGCAGGCCCCGCCGTGCCGCCCCGTGAGAGGCCGGGAGGGAACCGGCGCGCTGCCAGGAGATCCAGCCCAGCGACCACAAGGCCCACAGGAACCCGCCCTGGAAGACTGCCTGATAGGCCACGAACGCGGGACGGTCGGCGAACGCGGACTCGAACTGCGTGTACGTTCCCGGCGAAGCGTTCAGGGGAGAGGCGAGCGCGAACAGTACGGCCATGGCGGGGATGACAAGGCCGTATACCGCGACCACCCGGCGCCGGACGGCAGGCCATGCTGACCGCCACGGACGGGAGAACGGGGAGGGACGCCCCGGCGACGGCGGTACCCACAGCAGGACCAGCACGATCACGTAGGCGCTGAAGAGCATGGTGCACAGATTGGCGAGCAGGTTCTCCAGATGGCCGATGCCGGTGGCCCGGCTCAGCGGGCGGGAAGAGAAGAGGGCGGCGAGGACGAAGGACGTGCCGGACGCTGCCGCGGCGAGGCCCATGACCAGCACACCTGGGATGCGGTGACGCCGCCACGCCCGGAGTTTGACAGCTGCCAGCACATACATGAGCGCACCGAACAGCAGGAGAAGGACTGCGAAGGAGCCCGGATCAGACATGGCTGCTCCCGCGGTGCTCCATCGTCGTGACTTCTGCGGTGGCCGGGGCGAGGGCGAGGCGCTGCCACAGTAGAGTTCCCAGCACTTCGGCCTGCTGCTCGGCCGGGTCCTCGTAGTGCGAGCGGCCCAGGACGGTCCGGGCCACCTTGGAGTCCAGGGCTTCGAGCTGCGGGATGTGCGTGAGTAGCAGGTGGGCGAGTTCATGGCAGATGATGAATGCCTGGTGCGCTTCGCTCGTGCTCTTCGGGTAGTAGATCCGGTCTTCGGTCAGATGCTGCTGGAACTCGCCGGACCGCTGCCCCGGTGCCATCTCGCGCGCTATGAGGATGATGGGCCGACCGCGCTGACGGCCCAGACGGTCGCACAGTTCCTGGACGGTGGTGTACGCCGGAACCTTGGCACGGTCCAGCACAGCGCGGCACTGCCGCCGGGCACGTCGTAGGCCCATGAATGCCTCCTCCTGTCCTTGGGGCAACCGCCAGCGGGTCGCCACACGGCCAACGGGCGCGTCTGCTGTGCTCATGGCTGTCCTCCGAGGGCCTTGCGGAGCTGTTCCACGAGGGTGCGTACGGTGCCGCGCATCTCCGGGGGGAGGTCGGCGGCGCCTTCGGCAATGCCGCGGACCGCGGGATCACCGAGCAGCACAGCGTCTTCCTCCGAGGCGCTGCCCGCCGTGCGGTACGCGGTGTGCTGCGGCCGGCCGGAGCGGTGTCTGCGGATACGTTCGAGATCACGTTCCACGGCGCGGACAACGGGGTGGTCTTCGGGCCCGTGGAAGTAGTCGGTCGACACCCCGAACAGCCGGGCCAGCGCTGCGGCCTTCGCCAAGCTGGGCATCGCTTCACCCCGGCGGAGCCGGCCGACGTGCTGGGGGGAGAGGCCACTGCGCTGGGCGATCTCGGAGTCGGTGTAGGGGCGTCCGAGAGCGGCCGGATACACCGCAGCGATCAGTCGGCCAAGGCGGTCGGCGAAGAGGGCAGCGCCTTGGCGGTCGTCCGGTGTGCGCGATGCTGCTGCTCCGGGTCCCGATGACTGCATGTGGCGGACCATAGACCCGCTGGGAAGGTTTGCGAACCCTCCCCGTCGAGCCGCGAACGTATCCGTTCGTTCCCGTCCCAGCGTGCTGCGGGGGTGACCTGCAACTTCATCTTCATTTTTCCGCGGTGGTTGACGCGGCGCGGACCGGGCGCCAAGCATCGGAACGCAGGGCGGGATACCGGCCGCATTCACGGTCCGTGCTGCACTCGGCACGGTGGCTGCCGGTGTTCTGGTCGCGCCGCCCGTCCATCACACATTCCCCCGGCGGTGGGCGGGTGGCGGAGCAGCAGGGAAGAGGTGGTCCGCGTGGCATTGGCGAAGATCGCGTTGCTCGTGTTGCGGAGCGTTGGGCGGGACTCTGCTCTGCTCTTCGCAGGGGTCGGCAGTGGGCAGTTCAGCGTAGGCGGACCCGGCAGTGCTGCTCCCGCCACCGGTGGCGGACGAAGGAAGACGCTCATCGCTTGCACCCTGCGTCAGAGTATCGGGGCGGAAGCGCGCGCAAGGGCGCTCACCTGCCAGCCAGCAGCCGTTGTGATCTTCTGGGCTGTCCGGCCGTCGGGAACGGGCGGGGCGGCCGGGCGGTGGTGTGGCGCGTCCGGATCGCCGACGGTGCGACAGAAGAATCATGAAGTCCATGTGAGAAGCGTGTTGACTGCCGCGCCGGCCGGAGGAATATGTAGTCCCACACCGGAAGTTACACGGCACCTCACCCGGTGGATCAACAAACCCCATGCTCCTGTATCCGGTGGAATCGGTCAGGTTGGAGCCAAGGCAACATGTAAGGACCCGGACCAGAATGGTGATCCAGTTTCCGGGAGGGCTCGCCGGTTTCTCTGACACCGGGCCCTACGCCCGAAGGGCCCGCGAAAGCGTGAGAACCACGCGAGATCGAAGATCAGACAGCACAAGCGAATACGAACAAGGTATGCACTGCACAGCCGCCCCGGGTCGCCCGTCCCGTCAAACGGTGCTGGCGGCCGTGCAGTGCATATTCTTTGCAGACCGGGCAGGGCGCGGTGCGATGAGATCCCCATCCCTGTCCGGTCTGTGGAGCAACGGTCACGCATCCCCACTGCGTCCGGGAACCCGGACCCCGTTTCCTCCCGTACGGGCCATGAGAAACCAAGAGGGGGCGGGGTGTCCCCATCTGACGAAGATGAAGATTACGCACAATGGGCGCGCGAAAAGAACAGGGGACTGCCGCCGATGTCGCCGACGGTGATGGAACGAGTGGCCAGAACATACGATCCGGCCGTCAGTCCGACGGAGGAGGAATCGGCATAGGGTCCGATATCCGGTGCCGCACTTCATCTTCGGTGGACGGTCCCGGTGTGACGAGAATCCGGAACCCGCTGTATGCCTGCCGGAGGCGTTCGCGTTTCCTGGCAGGTGAGGCGGTTTTCCACTCCTCCCTGATGTCCCGCAGTGTCTCGATGTCCACGGCGGGTGCGGGCGTCGCCTCGACCTTCTCCAGTTTCTTCTGCTCTTTCCCGATCTGGGCCAGCAGGTCATCGACCATGGCCTCGTGCTCGGACTGCGAGACCTTGCCCTCGTTTAGCCGTCTGTTCCAGTACGTCTTGAGTTCTTCGAGCTTGCCGATCTTGTCCTCATGCGGCTTGCGCTGGCGGCGGCGTGCTTCCAGCGCCTTCTTTATCTGGGCGACTTGCTTCGGCTGGGACAGCCGGTCAAGGACCATGGCTTCGATGGCCCTGTCGAGTGCGCGCCAGTCCGCGATCGTCCTGCCGCATCCCCCGTACTTCGCGTTGCACCGGTAGTGCCGCCGTTCCACTCCGTCCGCGTACGTCTTGTGGCGGGTGTCGATGTAGATCGTGAAGTATCCGCCGCAGTCCGCGCAGCGGACAGGGGTGTCCTTGCCGGTGCACAGGTAGGTTTCCAAGGGCGGGCGCCCCCTCCGGGATTGCACCAGGGAAACGAATGCCTGCCAGTCGACGGGATCTACGATCGGTTCACCGGTGAGCCTGCCCGCGATGTTGCCGCGGCCCAGTGTGACGTAGCCCCCCATCCGGCCAGACATCAGGGCGGCGCGCAGTGAGTCAACGGTCCAGCGCCGCCGGGGGCAGTCACAGGAATACTGCCGGTAGATGATCCCGACCAGTGCTGCCCGTCTTTCCTTGCACTCTTCTGTATGATCCTGGGCTGTTGAGTAGACGCCGGCGCTGTTCATGAAATCCCGGACCTCCGGCCACTTGGCGCCAGCGAGGACGCGGGCCACCGCCTCGCGGGCGTAGACCTTTTCGGACTCGCGGACCGTGTGGCCGTCCTCCTCGAATCCGAAGGGGCGATAACGGCCGCGGCGCCCCTCACCCCGCTGGGCCTTCTGCCGGTTGCCGCGCTGGACCTTGGTGCTCAGACGGTGGCTGTAGTACTGGGCGCTTACCGCCGCGTCGTAGAAGGATTTTTCGCCTTGCGGCGTGGTGAGATCGAATTCGCCGTCGGAGTCGTAGATCATCACGCGTCGGCCTTCGCCGCGGGCCTTCTTGACCACGGCGACGATGCGGAAGGCGTCTTCGACCGTGCGCAGGAAGCGCTCGATGTCGAAGATCACGGCACCGTCGGACTGGCCGGTCTCCATGCGCTTGATCAGTTTTTCCCAGTCCCCGCGGAAGACACCGGGTTTCCAGGCTGATTTCCCCTTGTCCTCCAGTTGCTCGCCCAGCTCCGCGCCGAGATCTTCAATGCGCTTGGCGTTGATCTGGTGCTGTCCGCTGATGCTCATGTTCCGTTTGTCACCGGCTGCGGACTCCCGCGCATAGTCATCCAGGATCTGGCGAGCCATGCCATGACGGTAGCCTTACCCTTTGCGCCGGGGATAGTGCACCGGCAGCAATAAGTGGGCTACTTCTGGAAGATGCACGACCCGGCCAACGGCGGTGGTGCGCCGTCCACGTTCCCCGACGCGCGGTCGGGTCTGATCTGGCCGAGCCACGAGGGCTGGGGCGTGTTCTCCGCGATGGTGTTCTGGGACGCGGACGACCGGCCGAACGAGTACCGGGCCCGCTTCGTGCGCGATCCGCTCGGGCCCGGTTACGACTCGACGGCCACCACCGACACGTGGAAGACCGGGGGCGGCCAGTACAAGACGTACATATGGCAGATGTTCGTCCACAAGGGGACGCCGGTCGGGCTGAAGATCTCCGCGCGCGGCTCCGGGGACACCAAGGTCCCGGCCGCGATCACGCACGCGCAGTTCAAACTGGCGATCCATACGGAGGTGGTGCGGCCGTAGGGGCCGCGGGTCAGCCGGCCAGGGCCAGCGCGGGCCGCAGACCGTCGGGACGCTCGGTCACCGGCAGGTGGTCGACGGGCAGGTACGCGCAGCCCAGCGCCGTCGCACCGCCGTCCGCCGTCCGGTCGTCGCCCACCATCAGGACGTCCGTGGGCGCCAGCCCCAGCTCCTCGCACGCGATCTCGAACAGCCTCGGGTCCGGCTTCTGGATGCCGTGCTCGTACGACAGGACGTAGCCGTCGACGAAGCGGTCGAGACCGTGGGCGCGGAGCACCGGCCGCAGGTCCCAGCCGATGTTGCTGACCACGGCGGTACGGATGCCGCGCCGCCGCAGTTCGCCCAGCACCTCGGCGGCGTCCGGGTACGGCGCCCACGCGGCGGGTGTCATGTGGCGGTCGTACAGCGCGTCGTACAGCCTGTCGTCGGGCAGCGGCACCTGCCGGGCCAGCCCGGTGTACAGCTCGCGGTGCCGGCCGGCGCTGCGGTCCCGGACCTCCCACAGGGCGGCCAGACCGGGTGGCAGCCGTTCCGGGGAGGGGCCGCCGGGCAGCGCCCCGGACCGGCCCAGCTCCGCCGCCAGGCGGACGACCTCCGCCTCCGCGAGCTCCGTCCCGGTCTCCGCGAGCACCGCGCGCAACCAGCTCTCCGGCGATTCGATCCGCAGCAGCGTCCCGGAGAAGTCGAACAGCACACCCTTGATCGTCATACCGCCATCCTGCCGCGCCGGCGGCCCGCCGTCACCGTCGGGCCCCGTACCGGCGGGTGTACGCCGGCGCCGCGACCGCCACCAGGGCGCCGCCCAGCAGCCAGCCGCCGAGCACGTCCGTCGCCCAGTGGACCCCGAGGAGGACCCGGGTCAGGCCGACACCCGCCACGGAGACCACGACCAGTGCCGCGGCGGCCCGCCGCCAGGCCCGGCGCACCCCGTACAGCCGCAGCAGCCACAGGGCGAGGCCGCCCGCGACCGCCGCCGTCATCGCGTGCCCGGAGGGGAAGGCCGCGTAGCTCGCCGAGTCGACCGGGTCCGGCCAGACCGGGCGGTGGCGGCCCACCAGGGCCTTGAGCAGCTGCTGGAGCGCCGTGCCCAGCGCCGCCGTGACCGCCACCCAGCAGCCGAGCACCCACTGCCGCCGGCACACCAGCGCGATGACCGCGACGGCCAGGAGGGCGCGCAGCGTCCAGGGGTCCCAGACCCAGTCCGAGAAGACGCGGTTGGCCTGGGTCAGGCCGGGCTCCGCGACGGCCGTGCGGTGGAAGGCGGTGGCGATGGACCGGTCGAGGGCGAGCAGGGGGCTCCAGCGGGCGGCGATCAGGGCGAGGAGGACGGTGAAGGGGAGGAACAGGAGCAGGGGGAGGAGAGCGGAGAAAGCGAGGGGGCGGGAGCGGTGCGGTGCGGGCGACGGCCTGGGGGACATGGGGAAATCCTCGCGGAGAGAGCGGAGGAGGGCCAGGGCGCTCCCGTCCGGAGGCACGTTCGTACGCCCGCGCGTTCCCGCCGACCCGCGCCTTCTCGCCGCGCCCGCGCGCCCCGTGCCTGCTCGGCGCACCCCGTGCCTCCTCAGTACGTCAGCGCGCTCAGCCCCGGCATGAACGTCACCAGCAGCGGCACCGCCGGGACCAGCGCCGCGACCGCCGTCATCCGCAGACGCCGGCCGGGCGTGAAGCGGGGAGCGGGGGCCAGCAGCCGGTGCACCCGGTCCGGGAGCTGGGCGCACTGGGCGGGGCACGGGCCGAACACCCCGCGGTCCTCGTTGAGTTCGACGAGCGCCAGGGCGATCGTCAGCCGCCCGAAGCGGCGCGAGGCCACGTCGTCGGCGGCCAGCTCGACCAGCCGGTGCACCTGGTCGCGGAACGCGGCGAAGACCGGGACCTGCGGGAAGCCGGCCGCGAGCGCGGACGCGCAGTACAGCAGGACGTCGTGCCGGGCCCGTGCGTGGCCCTGCTCGTGGGCGATCAGCGCATCGAGCTGACGGCCTTTCAGGCGGCGCAACGCCGAGGTGGTGATGACCAGTTGGGACGTGGCGCCGGGCAGCCACCACGCCTCCGGGCGGTCGCCCTCCAGGACGACGAGCCGGTCCCCGGTGCGCTCCTCGCCGGGCAGCAGCGGCGAGCGCCGCAACAGGTCCGTACGCCGCTGCCGGCGCCGGGCGCGGGCCTCCCGCACCTCGCGGGTGAGCATCACGGCCGTCCACGCGCCGCCGCACGCCAGCGCCGCGGCCAGCACGCCGGCCCACGGGCCGTACGCCTTGAGCGCGTACGCGTCGACGACGACGCGCGGCGCGTGACCGAAGAGGTGGCTGCGCACGGCTTCCCAGGCGGCGGCGCCGCTGAGCGACATGGCGAGCACACAGCACAGCAGGACGGCGGCGACCACGCACTGCCACACCCACAGGGCGAGCACCGGTTCGCGGTCGGGCCAGTCGGCGCGGGCCATCAGGCGCGGCGCCATCGCCGCAGCCAGCGCGCCGAGCACCATCAGCGCGAGGGGGACCATCATGGGCGTCAGCCTATGAGCGAGCGGCTGCCGCCAGGTACGGTACGGCGCCGGAAGTGACGTATACCACCGACACCGTGGGTGCGGACGGTGCGCGAGGGACGTCCGGCGGTCCAACCGGCCCTTGCGCGGGCCCCGTCGGCGGGCCGGTGGAGCGGTGAGGCGTCAGAGGGTGAGCAGCATCGCGAACATGCCGATGCCCATCGCCACCCGGCACGCGCCCACCACCTCCGGCCACGCGGCCCGCACGGGCGCCGGTACCGGCGCGCCGTCCGCCGGGCCCGCCGGGGCCAGCCGTACGCCGGCGGCGACGACGTACACGGCGTAGTACGTCAGCAGCAGCCCGGTGAGGACCGGCAGTCCGCCCGGCCCCATGGCGTCCATCTGCTCCATGCCTCCTGAGTGCGACGCGTGCCCGCCGGTGAGCGGACCGCCGCCGGGGACGGCCACCATCGCGAGGGACATGTAGACCATCGCCGCGGCACCCACCGCGTGGTGCGGATGCAGCCTGACCAGCGCCCACAGGCCCGCCACGGCGAAGACGGCCGCGAACACCCACGGGGTCCAGGGCGGCTGGGCGACGGCGGAGGCGGGCATCGCCATCGCCGCCATGCCGAGCCCCATCAGCGCCTCGCCGCGCGCTTCCCGCCGCTGCGTGGCCGTACCCCGGCGCACACTCGACAGGCAGTACGCGCCCGCCCCGGCACACAACAGCACCAGCAGCCAGCCGACCCATGACGGTCCGTGCACGGCGTCCTCCCCGTAAGCCCGTACGGCGGTCGCGTGCGGACCGCACGCGCGGCGCGCGGCATCACACGGAGCCCGGTACAGCCGCATGGTGCCCCGCGGGCGGCCCGGGGACGCCCGTCGGAAACCGGGAACGGGGAGCGCACGGGCGCAACAGGGGAGCACGGGCGACCGGTGGGGGACGGTGCGGGACGGGAGGACGGTCCCGTACCGTCGCCACGCCGGTTCCGCCGGTCAGATGCCGGGCCGGTACCGGATGGGGTGGTCCGCGGGCACCTCCGTCAGCACGATCCGGTGGCCGTCCGGGTCGGCGATCCACATCTCGACCAGGCCCCACGGTTCCCGCACCGGCGGGCGCAGGATCTCCACGCCCTGGGCCTTCAGTTCCTCGTGCGCGGCGGCGGCGTCGGCGACCTGGAGCCACAGCTGGAGCGTGGCGGTCGGGGGCTCGGCGGAGCGGCCGGAGACCTCCAGGAAGCCGCCGCCGAGGAAGTACACCGTGCCGCGCTCCGGGCCGGTACCGAATTCGCGGTAGATCTCCAGGCCCAGCGCGCGGCCGTAGAACTCCCGCGACCGCTCGGGGTCGGACGGCCGCACCAGCACCCTGCTGCTCAGTACATGCACCATGCTGCGGACCCTACGCCGCCGGGCCCGCACACCGCGGCCGCGGGCCGGAATCCGCCCGTCGGAGCCGTCGCACGCCGGGCGGGCCCGGGCGGTGGACCAAGGCGTCTTGTTAGCCTCCGGTACGGCCGTACGCGTGCACCGCCCCCGCACCGATCCGTACCGCCGCGCAGAGCCCGCCACCGGAAAGGACGTCCGCCATGACGACCGTCGAGCTGACCTACCGAGCCGCCACCGAGGCCGACGTCCCGGCGCTCGTCGCCCTGATCGAGTCCGCCTACCGCGGCGACGCGAGCCGGGCCGGCTGGACCACCGAGGCGGACCTGCTGGAGGGGCAGCGCACCGACCCGGAGGGCGTCGCGGCCGTCGTGGGCGACCCGGACAGCGTGCTGCTGGTCGCCGAGGACGCGGGCGAGCTCGTCGCCTGCTGCCAGCTCGAACACCGCGGCGACCACGTGTACTTCGGCATGTTCGCGGTCCGTCCGACGCTCCAGGGCGGCGGCCTCGGCAAGGTCATCCTGGCCGAGGCCGAGCGCACCGCCCGCGCCCGGTGGAACGCCGCCGAGATGCGGATGTCCGTCATCCGGCAGCGCTCCGACCTGATCGCCTGGTACGAGCGCCGCGGCTACCGGCGCACCGGCGAGATGCTCCCGTTCCCCTACGGCGACGAGCGGTTCGGCATCCCGCGGCGCGCCGACCTGGAGTTCGAGCTGCTGGTCAAGCCGCTCGGCTAGGTCGTGTCCTTCGGATCAGCCAGGCGCCGCGGGCCCAGGACGATCCGAAAGACACGGCCTGGCACCCGGGACCCGGGACCGCCGGGCGGGCCGCCGCCCGCGCCGCCTCACGCCGTGAACCGCACCGCCCGCCGGATTTCGGGGAAGTCGGTCACCACGCCGTCCAGTCCGAGCCCGCGGCTCAGCCGCAGCTCGTCGTGGGTGTTGACGGTCCAGCCCAGGACGCGCAGGCCCGCCGCGTGCGCCCGCTGGACCAGCTCCAGGGTGAGCCGGCGGATGTCGAGGGAGAGCGCCGAGGCGCCGACGGCCAGCGCGCGGTCCACCACATCGATGCCGTAGTGCTCGGCGACCAGCGCGGTCCGTACGCCGGGCAGCAGCTCGAAGACCGTGGCCAGCGCCTCGTCGTGGAAGGAGATGACCTCGACCCGGGCGGTCAGGTCGCGGGCGCGCAGCACGTCCACGAGCGCCCGGGCGGCGGCCACGTCCTTGATCTCCGCCTGGAGCGGCGTCCGCACCGCGTCCACGATCTCCTCGAACACGGGGATCCGCTCGCCGTCACCGGCGTCCAGGTCGCGCAGCTCGGCCAGCGTGCGGTCGGCGACCGGTCCCGTCCCGTCGGTGGTGCGGTCCACGTCCGCGTCGTGCAGGACCACGAGCGCGCCGTCCTTGCTCAGGTGCAGGTCCAGCTCGATGACGTCGAGACCTTCGCGTTCGGCGCGGACGAACGAGCGCAGGGTGTTCTCCGGCTCGACGCCCATCATCCCGCGGTGTCCGATGGTGAGAAAGGACAAGGCTGCCTCGTTTCTGTCGGTGTGCTGCCGGATCGGTGCCGGCCGCTGGCCACGGCTGCCGTCCCTGTGCCGCGCGTGGACCACCGGCTGCTCTCGAAACGGCGCACAGCCTAACGGGCGGCCCGCAGCGCGGATCCGTTGTCGGACAGCCCGCCGGCCTGGCCGGAACGGGGGCTTGCCACGCCTGCCGCACGGGCCGGGCGGCCGTGGGATTCCGGGGCCGTACGGGTGCCCGCGCGGGATGCTTCCGCCGGGGCGGAAGCGCTCCGGGCGGCTCCGTCCGTTCCGTCCGGGGGTGTCCGCCGGTACGTCGGCTCACCCGTGCGTGGGCGAGTCCTCCGGAGGCTGACGCGGCGGGCCGACGGGGCGGTCCGGCGCGGCGCGGGGTTCCCCGGCGTACCGCCCAGCACGGCCCCGGCGTACCGCACAGCACGGAACCGGTCAGGAACCACAGCCGCCCACAGGGCCGCTCGCCCGCCGGGCGGCCGGGATTCGACCGGAACCGGGTGCCCGCGGGCGCCGCGGGGCGGCCGGCCGCGGGTGGCCACCGCGCCCGGATACACCGGCCGATCCTGGGTACGGGCTGGAGGATGCGCGGCAGGCATGGTTCCACCGGACAGAAACTTCCGCATCCGCTACGCACGGCAGGAAAAAGATTCGTGACCATGGGGGTTTGGCGAAACAATTTCCTCTGGGGCTCTTGAGAAGGCGAAGCACCCCTGGATACCGTGTCGGCACAACAGGATCTCCTGCCGGAGGGTAGTCATGACGGAAATTCTTTCGCCTGTGGGTGCCCCAGGGGGCACCATCACCGCAGAGCGTGTGGTGGCGCACCCGGCGTGGCCGGTGCTGAAGGACGCCATCGAGACCATCCGCCCGTGGCAGTCCAAGGACGGCTCGATCGACCTCGCCGCCGAGGGCGCGCCCGCCGCCGACACCATCCGGCGCGAGGTCGCACGCGTGATAGCGGCCGTCGAGGAGCTGGCGCCGCTCCTCCCGCACGACGCCGCCTACCACCGGGCGCTCGTCGCGGACCTGCGCCGCTGGGCCGACGGCGGCTTCGCCGTACCGGACTTCCTCGACTCCCTGCTGGCCTTCCAGCCCGCACGGCAGCGGTCCGACGGCCTCCAGCACCTGGTCGTCTTCCCCATGTACACGCAGAACGGCAACCCGGACCGCAACTTCGAGGCGGTCGTGCTGCGCATGGTCTGGCCCGAGTGGCTGGCCGAGCTGGAGCGCACCCGTTACGACAACCCGCTGTTCTGCGGCATCACCTTCGAGGACTTCACCGCCGGCTACGACACCAACTCCGCGGTCCTCTTCCCGGAGACCATCGCGGTGCGCGAGGCGCCCGAGCGCTTCACCTGGGGCGGCATCTTCTGCGACCGGGAGGCCGCCCGCTTCCGCCGGGTCAGCGAGGCCGCGGTGGCCACGCTGGGCGTCGAACTGCCCGAGGACATCCGCGGGATGCTCGCCGACCAGGAGCGCTGCCAGGAGGCGTTCGTGCTCTGGGACATGGTCCACGACCGCACCCACAGCCACGGCGACCTGCCCTTCGACCCCTTCATGATCAAGCAGCGGCAGCCGTTCTGGATGTACGGCCTGGAGGAGCTGCGCTGCGACCTGACCGCCTTCAAGGAGGCGGTGAAGCTGGAGGCGGAGGGCTACCGCCAGGCCCGCGACGTCCAGTACGCGGTCATCTTCGACCGGCTGTTCCGCTTCCCCGTCACCGGCGACCGGGTACGCAACTACGACGGCCTGGGCGGCCAGCTGCTCTTCGCCTACCTGCACCGCCACGACGTCGTACGCTGGACGGACAACACCCTGCACATCGACTGGGACCGGGCCCCGCAGGTCACCAACCAGCTGTGCGGCGAGATCGAGAAGCTGTACCGGGACGGCATCGACCGGCCCAAGCTGGTCCACTGGTTCGCCGCCTACGACCTCGTCTCGACCTACCTCGCCCCGCACCCCGGCTCCGTCTGGGCCAAGGGCCCCGACGCGCTCGACCTCGACAAGCCGCCGCGCAAGCTGGTCGACGACGTTTTGCCGGACGAATTCCCGCTGAGCATGTTCTACGAGGCCCTCGCCAAGAAACTGCGCGGCGTGATTGCCTCCACGAAGGGCATCACGGCGCGGGACGACGTGCCGGCGGCGGTGTGAGGACCGGCGGCACACAGGGCAGGCCGGAGCACGAGGAGACGAGGGACATGAGTACTGCGACGAACGGCCAGGGGCCACTGGAAGGCGCGGTCATCGCGGTGGCCGGGGCGGCGGGCCCCGCGGGACGCGCGACGCTGCTGCGGCTGGCCGAGGCGGGCGCGACGGTGGTGGCGTCGGACGCGGACGCCGCGCGACTGGCGGAGGCCGTGGACGCCGCGCGGTACGCGCACGGCGGCGCGACCGTCACCGGGGACACCGTCGACCTGCTGGACCTGGACGCGACGCGCGCCTGGGCGGACCGTACGGAGAAGGAGTTCGGCCGGGTCGACGGGCTGGTGCACCTGGTCGGCGGCTGGCGCGGCTCCGCGTCGTTCGCGGAGACCGACCTCGCGGACTGGGACCTGCTGGAGAAGCTGCTCATCCGTACGGTCCAGCACACCTCGCTGGCCTTCCAGGGCCCGCTGGAGCGCTCCGGGCGGGGCAGGTTCCTGCTGGTCAGCGCGGCGGGCGCGAGCAAGCCGACCGCCGGGAACGCCGCGTACGCCGCGTCCAAGGCCGCCGCCGAGGCGTGGACGCTGGCCCTCGGCGACGCCTTCCGCAAGGCCGGGGGAGCGGACGGCCCGAAGGCGGCGGCTGCCATCCTGGTGGTCAAGGCGCTCGTCAACGACCAGATGCGCGCCGAGCGCCCGAATGCCAAGTTCGCGGGCTTCACGGACGTCAAGGACCTGGCCCAGGCCATCAGCGGCGTCTGGGAGCGGCCCGCCCAGGAAGTGAATGGACAGCGTCTGTGGCTGACCCCCGAAGCGTGACCGAACGGCAGACCGACGCCCGGCGGCGCCACGACCTGACGGTGCGCGGCTTCGCCAGCGACAACTACGCGGGCGCCCACCCGGAGGTGCTGGCGGCGATCGCCCTCGCCAACGGCGGCCACCAGGCCGCCTACGGCGAGGACGAGTACACCGAGCACCTCCAGCGGATCATCCGCAGCCACTTCGGACAGACCGCGGAGGCGTTCCCGGTCTTCAACGGCACCGGCGCCAACGTGGTCGCCCTCCAGGCGATGACCGACCGCTGGGGCGCGGTGATCTGCGCCGAGAGCGCGCACGTCCACGTCGACGAGTGCGGCGCCCCGGAGCGCGTCGGCGGGCTGAAGCTGCTGACCGTGCCGACCGAGGACGGCAAGCTGACGCCCGAGCTGATCGACCGGCAGGCGTACGGCTGGGACGACGAGCACCGCGCCATGCCGCAGGTCGTCTCGATCACCCAGAACACCGAGCTGGGCACGGTCTACACCCCCGACGAGGTGCGGGCCATCTGCGAGCACGCGCACGAGCGCAACATGCTGGTGCACCTGGACGGGTCGCGGATCGCCAACGCGGCGGCGTCGCTGGACGTCCCGATGCGGGCCTTCACGAACGCGGCCGGGGTGGACGTGCTCTCGCTCGGCGGCACCAAGAACGGGGCGCTGTTCGGCGAGGCCGTGGTGGTCGTCAACCCGGACGCGGTGCGCGCGATGAAGCACGTGCGCAAGCTGTCCATGCAGCTGGCCTCCAAGATGCGCTTCATATCCGTGCAGTTGGAGGCCCTGCTGGCGCGCGACCTGTGGCTGCGCAACGCCCGGCACGCCAACGAGATGGCCCAGCGGCTCGCGGCCGGCGTCCGCGCGGTCGACGGCGTGGAGATCCTCTACCCCGTCCAGGCCAACGCCGTCTTCGCGCGTCTGCCGCACGACGTCACCGAGCGCCTCCAGAAGCGCTACCGCTTCTACTTCTGGGACGAGGCGGCGGGCGACGTCCGCTGGATGTGCTCCTACGACACGACGGAGGAGGACGTGGACGGCCTGGTGGCCGCTCTCCGGGAGGAGATGGGGCGGTAGCCGGGACGCTTCCCGGACATCGATCGGCGGGCCGTCGTCGGCCCGCCGGTCCTCGTTCCACGACGGACCGCGCGTGCGCGGTGCCGCGGTCAGCGCACCAGCGGCAGGAAGATCGTGTCGACGATCTCATCGAGGACGTGGTCGCCGGGGCTGGTGCCCGTCTCCTGGTAGTAGCCGGCCAGGTGCACGTTCATGACGGTGACGAGCTGGACACGGGTGGCGTTGGTCGTCCGCATGAGGGTGAGGACGTCCTCGCGCAGGCTCCCGGTGTCGGGGACCTCGGTCCGGGAGCGCTCCAGGCCGTGGGCGACGGCCGCCCGGACCAGCGCCTCGCGGTCGGACCAGCGGCGGTAGAGCACGGGAGGGCTGGTACCGGCGCGCCGGACGACGGCGTCCATGGTGAACCTGGCGTAGCCGTTGGCCGCGAGTTCGTCCCAGGCCGCGTCCAGGAGCGCCTTCTCCGGTGTGGCGCACGGCATTCACCGTCATCGTCGGCGCCCTCGCCGTCGTCTTCGACACCACCATCGTCACCGTCGCCCTCCACCGCCTGGCCACGGAACTCGACGCGCCGCCGGCCACCGTCCAGTGGGTGAGCACCGGCTATCCGCCGGCCGTCTTCGTCGCCATCCCGCTCGCCGGGTGGGCCCAGTCCCGGCTCGGCGGCAGACGCCTGCGGATCGCCTCGCTGGGCGTGTTCCTGCTCGGCTCGGTGCTGAGCGCGCCGGCGTGGAACGCGGCCGCCCTCATCGTCTTCCGCGTCGTCCAGGGCATCGGCGGCGGCATCATGATGCCGCTCATGGCCACGCTGGTCATCCAGGCCGCCGAGGGCCGCAACATCGGCACGGTCATGGCCGCCGTCACCCTGCCCACCGCGCTCGGCCCCGTCCTCGGCCCGGTCCTGGGCGGCGTCATCCCTGAACCTGGCCGACTGGCGCTGGATCTTCTTCGTCAACATCCCCTTCTGCCTCGTCGGGGCCTGGCTCGCCCGGCGCAACCTGCCCGACGACCGGCCCGCGCCCGGCAGCCCCCGCACCCGCCTGGACGTCGCCGGCCTGGCTCCTGCTCTCCCCGGGGGTCGCCGCCCTCATCTACGGACGGTCCCGCGTCGGGGACCGTGCGGGCTTCCTCAGCGCCGAGGTGCTCGTACCGCTGCTCGGCGGGCTCGCCCTGGTCACCGGCTTCACCGTCCGGGCGCCGCGGCGCACCGACACGCTGATCGACCTGCGGCTCTTCCGCCACCGCGCCCTGGCCTCCGCCACCACCTGGTCTTCCTGGCCGGCATCACCCTGTACGGGTCGATGCTGCCGCTGCCGCTGTACTGGCAGCAGGTCCGCGGCGAGGACGCGCTCGGCGCGGGCCTGCTCCTCATCCCGCAGGGCATCGGCGTCTTCATCGCCCGTACCCGGGCCGGTCGTCACACCGACCGCTTCGGCCTGCGGCACGCCGAGATACCGGACGCCGGCATCATCACCCGTGTCGCCCAGCAGATCGGCGGCTCGGTGGGCACCGCCGCGCTCGCCGTGGTCCTCCAGCGTGCCACCGGCGACGCCCGTACCCCGGGCGCCCTGGCCGACGGCTTCCGGACCGCCTTCTGGTGGTCGGTCGCCTTCACCGCCGTCGCCGTACCGCTCTGCCTGCTCCTGCCCGGCCGTCCCGAGCCGCAGGCCCCGGCCGGGAAGGCCGAAACCGGACGGGCCGTCCGGGCTTGAGGCTCCGGACGGCCCGTCCGGTACGCCCTCAGGATGGGCTCAGGCCGTGGCCCCCGGCGCCGGGGCCGTGCCACCGAGGTGGGCCGGGATCCACCACGTGTCGTCCGGCCCCTTGGGACGTACGGGGTACGCGCGCTGCGCCGCCTCCAGCAGGTCCTGCACACGGGACCGCAGCCGGTCGGTGATCTTCTCCGGCTGCTCGTCCGGGGCGGCCTCCACCGGCTCGCCGACCCGTATGGTGATGGGGAAGTGGTGACGGCCCAGATCCCGCTTGTGGCCCTTGGTCCACAGTCGCTGGGTGCCCCACAGCGCCATCGGCAGCAGCGGTACGCCCGCCTCCTGCGCCAGCCGGGCGGCACCGGACTTGAAGGTCTTGAGCGTGAAGGACTCCGAGATCGTCGCCTCCGGGAAGACGCCGATGATCTCCCCGCCGCGCAGCGCGTTCAGCGCGTGCTTGTAGGCGTGCACACCCTGCGTGCGGTCCACCGGGATGTGCTTCATCGCGCGCATCAGCGGCCCCGACACCTTGTGCCGGAAGACCGACTCCTTCGCCATGAAGCGCACCAGGCGCTTGGCGGGCCGGGCGGCCAGGCCGCAGAAGACGAAGTCCAGGTATCCGATGTGGTTGCTCACCAGTACCGCGCCGCCGCGCCGGGGGATGTGGTCGGCCCCGCCGATGTCGAACTTCAGGTCGAGCGCCTTGAATGCCGCGCGGGCGGCGCCGATGACGGGCGGGTAGACGAGCTCTGCCATGTCGGGGGACCCCTTTTCTGTGCCTGGGGAGGGTTCTCCCGGCGAAGAAGTTACGCAGCCGTAAGTGTGCGGCTTTCGGGAGATCGTGCCCGATCGGAGGCCCGGGAGCCACCGTACGGGACGCCGCCGCCGGGAGATTCTCGTCACGTGGTGGTGGTCACCTCGTGCGGTTGCCCTCCGCAGCAGAAGGTACACCTCGCGTTCACCGGCGGCGGGAATGAATGCGCCTCTGGGGACGCTGCACGCGAGGAGAACAGGACCGGTGGTGCGCGGCGCCCGGCCCGTGGCGGCCCGCCGCCAGGGGGCCGCGGACCGGCGAGGGAGGGTGCAGTGCGAGGGCAGGACGTGGGGAGGCGGCTGGGCGCCGCGGAGACGGGCGCGGAGCTGGGGGAGCGGGCCACGCTCGTGCAGTTCTCCAGTGCCTTCTGCCGGCCCTGCCACGCCACTCGGCGCGTCCTGGCCGAGGTGGCGGGCATGGTGGACGGGGTGGCTCACGTCGAGATCGACGCCGAGGCGCACCTGGACCTGGTGCGGTCCCTGGGGATCGAGCGCACGCCCACGGTGCTGGTGCTGGACCGGGACGGCGCGGTGGTGCGCCGCGCGGCCGGACAGCCCCGCAAGGCCGACGTCATCGCCGCCCTGGGGGACGCCGTCCGTGATTGATCTCCCAGATGCCCGGCGTCACTTGACTGCCCGGCACACGCGTCGTCAGGGTGACGTCATGCGGCCAGCACCCCTCCTTCTGCCCGGACACGCGCCCGCGGACCTGCCGTACGCCGCCGGCGGGCGCTGTCCCCGTCCGTGAGCGGCGACGACTCCCGCGACGCCGGCGACGGCGCCGCACCGGCCCGGACACCACGGCAGAAGGACATCACCATGACGGTACCGACCGGCCTCGGTACACCCCGTGCCGCAACTCCCGACCTGCTGCGCTCCGTCTTCCGGCAGCACGCCGCCGGGGTCGCCGTGATCACCGCGCCGGGCGCCCGCCCGGCCGGCTTCACCGCCACCTCGCTGACCTCGGTGGCCGCCGACCCGCCCCTGGTCTCCTTCGGCATCAGCACCGGCTCCTCCTGCTGGCCCGCGGTCTCCGAGGCCGGTCACGTCGGCGTCCACATACTCGGCGAGCACCAGCAGGAGCTGGCCGCCACGTTCGCGCGCAGCGGCGCCGACCGGTTCGCCCCGCCGACCTCCTGGCGCCCCGGCCCGTACGGCGTGCCGCTGCTGGACGGCGTGCTGGCCTGGCTGGTGTGCGAGGTGGTGGCCCGGGTGCCGGCCGGCGACCACCGGATCGTGCTGGGCCAGGTCGTCGAGGGGGACCCGGAGGGCTACGCCGGGACGGCCGGGCGCAGCCGCCCGCTGCTGTACCACGAGGGCCGCTTCAACGCGCTGCGCGACTGATCCTCCCCGGGCCCCGCGGCGCGGCCCTCTCAACGCTTCGCACACCCCGCCGGTTCCGCGCCGACGGCTCCGGCGTCCCTTCCGTATCCGTTGGCAACGTCACAGTTCAACGGCCTTGCTTCCGGGGAAAGGGGTGGATGTACTGGCGAGTAATATTTCGGTCGGCGTGGGGAACCCATCCGGCCGGAAGCCGCCCCAACAGGCGCCTATGCTGCCAGCACAAGGCAGTTCGGAAGAGTCGAAGCAGGTAGGAGAGCCGGCGTGAGCCTGAGGATCGTTGTCTGTGTGAAGTACGTGCCCGACGCCACCGGCGACCGGCACTTCGCCGAGGACCTGACCGTCGACCGCGACGACGTGGACGGCCTGCTCTCGGAGCTCGACGAGTACGCGGTCGAGCAGGCCCTGCAGATCAAGGAGGCGGCCGACGGCGACGCCGAGATCACGGTGCTCACCGTGGGCCCTGAGGACGCGGGCGACGCGCTGCGCAAGGCCCTGTCGATGGGCGCCGACAAGGGTGTGCACGTCGAGGACGACGATCTGCACGGCACCGACGCGCTCGGCACCTCCCTGGTACTCGCCAAGGCCGTCGAGAAGACCGGCTACGACCTGGTCGTCTGCGGTATGGCCTCCACCGACGGCACCATGGGCGTGCTGCCCGCGCTGCTCGCCGAGCGGCTGGGCGTGCCGCAGGTGACCCAGCTGTCCCAGGTCTCCGTCGAGGGCACCACCGTCAAGGGCCGCCGGGACGGCGACACCGCCACCGAGCAGCTGGAGGCGTCGCTGCCGGCCGTCGTGTCGGTCACCGACCAGTCCGGCGAGGCCCGTTACCCGTCCTTCAAGGGCATCATGGCCGCCAAGAAGAAGCCGGTGGAGTCCCTGGACCTGGACGACCTGGACATCGAGGCGGACGAGGTCGGCCTGGAAGGCGCCTGGACCAAGGTCGAGGAAGCGGCCGAGCGCCCCGCCCGTACCGCGGGCACGATCGTCAAGGACGAGGGCGAGGGCGGCAAGCAGCTCGCCGAGTTCCTCGCGGGCCAGAAGTTCATCTGAGCCCGGCAGCCCGTCCTCACCACCGCCCTTTTCCCGCAGGAGAGCAATCCCATGGCTGAAGTCCTTGTCTACGTCGACCACGTGGACGGCGCCGTCCGCAAGCCCACCCTCGAACTGCTCACCCTCGCCCGCCGCATCGGCGAGCCGGTCGCCGTGCACCTCGGCCCCGGCGCCGACACCGCCGCCGCCACGCTCGCCGAGCACGGCGCCGTGAAGGTCCTGGCCGCCGACGCGCCGGAGTTCGCCGACTACCTGGTCGCGCCGAAGGTCGACGCGCTCCAGGCCGCCTACGAGGCCGTCTCCCCGGCCGCCGTGCTGCTGCCGTCCTCCACGGAGGGCAAGGAGATCGGCGCCCGCCTCGCGGTGCGCATCGGCTCCGGCATCATCACCGACGCGGTCGACCTGGAGGCCGGCGACGAGGGCCCGGTGGCCACCCAGTCCGTCTTCGCGGCCTCGTACACCACCAAGTCCCGCATCACCAAGGGCACCCCGGTCATCACCGTCAAGCCCAACTCCGCCGCCCCGGAGGCCGCCCCGGCCGCCGGTACGGTCGAGCAGCTCGCGGTGACCGTGGCCGAGACCTCCAAGGGCACCAAGGTCGTCTCGCGCACCCCGCGCGAGTCGACCGGCCGCCCGGAGCTGACCGAGGCCGCGATCGTGGTCTCCGGTGGCCGCGGCGTCAACGGCGCCGAGAACTTCCCGGTCATCGAGGCGCTCGCCGACTCGCTCGGCGCGGCCGTCGGCGCCTCGCGCGCCGCGGTGGACGCCGGCTGGTACCCGCACACCAACCAGGTCGGCCAGACCGGCAAGTCGGTCTCGCCGCAGCTGTACATCGCCGCGGGCATCTCCGGCGCGATCCAGCACCGGGCCGGCATGCAGACCTCGAAGACCATCGTCGCCATCAACAAGGACGCCGAGGCGCCGATCTTCGACCTGGTCGACTACGGCGTGGTCGGCGACCTGTTCGAGGTCGTCCCGGCCCTCACCGACGAGGTCAAGGCCCGCAAGGGCTGACCCCGCCGGGCGGCCGGGCGCGCCCCCGCCGCACGAGTGACACACCAGGGGCCCGTACGCACGCCGCGTACGGGCCCCTGGCGTATCCCGGGGCGACCGGCTGGGCCCGGCCGGGGCTTACGTCCCGTACGCGGGGACGTAAGCCCCGGGTTTCGCACGCCCCGGCGGGCACACCGAGGGTGCCGGATGCCCGACTCCGGAACCCGAAGGGAAGGCCCGCACGATGTCCCTGCCCGAAGCCTCGACCGATGCGTCCGTCCGCGCCCTGCGGATGTGCCTGCCGACCGGTCCCCAGGCCCCCCGCCTGGCCCGGGAGTCGGTCTGCGCCGTCGTGGACCCCGACCGCTACGCCCTCGGCGACGGCCAGACCTGCCTCTCCGAGGTGGTGGCCAACGCCGTCCGGCACTCCAGCGCCCCCGACATCCGGGTGATGCTGATCGGGGAAGGCGGCGGCAGCCTGTTCGCGGCGGTCCGCGACACCGCCCGTACGGTGCCGATGGCCAGCGGCGCCGAGGAGGAGCCGCTGTCCGAGGACGGCCGCGGCCTGGAGGTCCTGGGAGCGCTCGCGGACGGCTGGGGCTTCGACCGCACGCGCACCGGCAAGTGGGTGTGGTTCCGTGTACGGCACCCGCGCACGGCGGACCGCGCCGGGCGGGTGAGCGCCTGATGACCGGGTCCGTGCAGGTACAGGAGAGACCCGCCACCGGGCTCGCCGGGCTGCCGGCGGTGGCCGATCCGGGCGCCGTCACCCCGCAGGACGCCCGCGAGGTGTCCCGGCTCTTCTTCGAGCGGCTGGCTGGGCTGCCGGAGGGCGACCCCGCCCGCCGGTACGTGCGCGACTGCCTGGTCGAGATGAACCTGTCCCTGGTCCACTACGCGGTCCGCAGGTTCCGCAGCCGGGCCGAGGAGACGGAGGACATGGTCCAGGTGGGGACCATCGGGCTGATCAAGGCCGTGGACCGGTACGACCTCGGGCGCGGCACACCGTTCAGCGCCTTCGCCGTCCCGTACATCGTCGGGGAGATCAAGCGGTTCTTCCGGGACACCAGCTGGGCGGTCCACGTGCCGCGCCGGCTCCAGGAACTCCGTATCGACCTGGCCAGGGCGCGGGAGAAACTCGCGCACGACCTGAACCGCGCGCCCACCACCTCGGAAATGGCCCAGTACCTGGAAATCGGCCAGGAAGAGGTCATCGAGGGGCTGTACGCCGGAAACGGATACTCCGCCGATTCCCTCGACGCTCCGCCGGACGAGGGGGACGCCCAGAGCGCGGGCGGACTGCTGGCCGCCCGGCTCGGCGGCGAGGACCCCGCCCTGGAAAAGGCCGAGAACATCCAGGCGCTCAAACCGCTGCTGGACGGTCTGGAAGAGCGGGACCGGCAGATCCTGCACATGCGGTTCGGCGCGGAACTGACCCAGACGCAGATCGGCGACGTGCTCGGTATCTCGCAGATGCAGGTGTCACGGCTGCTGACCCGCATTCTCGCGAGCCTGCGCGAGGGAATGCTCGAAACCGACTGAGGGCGCCGTCCGGGACGTGAAAGCGCGACGGCGAAGGCCCGCCTCCTGCTGTGCGGCAGGAGGCGGGCCTTTTCCCCGGCTTTCCGCGGACTGTGCTGTTCAGGCCGCTCGCCGGTATTCGGCGTCGTGTGCGCGCAGCAGCCGGCGGGCTTCGTGGAGGGCCGCGGCGGGGTCCCGGTGGCCGGTGTAGACGCCGAGGGTGTAGGACACGTCGTCGAGGCGTACGGATTCCGGGCCGCCGTCCCGGGAGGAACCGTTCCGGGTGAGGTTCTGGTATTCGTGGACGAGATCGCGCAGCACCTCGTAATTGATCAGTCGCATGGCGTGCCCTTTCCTGTACGGGAATGCGGTGACCGCCGCAGTGGAATGCCATTCCACCGGCCTGCTGCTTGACCGGTGCCCCGTGGGCGGGGTGAGCGGCAGGGCTTTCGTCCCCCGATGCGCGGGACCTCTTTCCGTCCGGCGCCGCCGAACGGCACCCATTTCCGGCGTACGCGAATTTCTCCGCCGAGGCCCGCATGGGCGGTGTCCGCACCGGACATCACATGGTTTCGGCGGCCGTCACCGAGGCCGGAGATCACCGATGCCGGAGGACGACGGAAGGGGACCACGTGCGGGAGGAGAAGACGGCGCGGCCCGGGCGCCCGGCCGTGCGGCGGGTGCGTTTCCGGGACGGCCCGTGGGCCGTCCGGTGGCTGGTCGCCGTCCGGGCGAGCGTCGCGGCGGCCCTGGCCTGGCAGCTGTGCTCCAGCGTGTGGCACACGCCGCGGCCCGGCCCGGCCATCGTCGCCGCGCTGCTCGTCGTCCATCCGACGGTGTTCCGGTCGTGCACCGCGGGCCTCCAGTACGCGGCCGGGTGCACGCTCGGCGCGCTCATCGCCCTGCCCGCCGCGATCCTCGTCGGGCCGTCCTGGCTGAGCATGAGCGCCGTCCTGCTGCTGTCCCTGCTGGCCGCCGGGCACGAACGGCTCGGCGCGCACGGACTGCACGTGCCGATCACCGCGGTGTTCGTCCTGCTGCTCGGACCGAGCCACGCGCGGGAGATCGGCCCGCATCTGTGGCAGATCGGCGTGGGGATCGCCGTCGCGGTCCTTTTCAACGCCCTGCTGCCGCCGCCGCTGCGGCTGCGCGCCGCGGAGGCCGCCTTGGACCGCCTGCGCGCGGAACTCGCCGGAGTGCTGGACGGCGTGGCCGGCGCGGTACGCGCCTCCCGGCACCCGGACGACGTGCTCGACGCGCAGTGGCGCGCCCACCTGACGGACCTCACCGCCCAGGCCCGCAGCGCGCTCGGCCAGGCGCACGAAAGCCTGCGCTGGAACGCGCGCGCCCCGAACCGGCAGGCCGTCTGGCACCTGGACCAGCGGGTCCTGGAGAGTCTGGAGCGCGTCGCGTACGACACGGAAGCGGTCGTCGCCGCGCTCGACGACCTCCCGGCGTACCGCCTGGCCCACCCCGCGGCGCACCGCCCGCCCACGGAGGCACCCGGACCCGGCGCAGCGGCCGGTACGGACACCTGGGACGAGGAGTTCCGGGCCGGTTGCGCACGGCTGCTGACCTGCCTGGCACTGTGCGTCCGCGGCTGCCGGGGCGGCAGCCCGCACCCCGTCCTGCCCGCCACCCGCCGGGTCTGGCGGGAACTCGCCGAGCGCTGCGACGACCGGCACGGCCGCCTGGACGCACGGGTGGCCGAGTGCCGCCTGCTGATGCTCCTCGACCGGGCCCTCCAGGACGTGGCGGGCGGGCGCCGCCGGACGGCGCGGGCCGCGCCCGGTGCCGCCGCCACCACCGAACTCACCGTCGCCGCCAGGGAAGACACCCATGCGCAAGCCGTCGCCGAGCATCGCTGAGCACCCCGTGGGGGCCGGGCGCCGGTCCCTGCGCAGCCGGTTCGCGCCCCTGCTGCCGCACGTGCCGCCGCGTACCCTGTTCGTCCTCGCCTTCGCCCTGTTCACCCTGGCCGTCGTGACCGTGCCGACCGCTGCCTGCGCGGCGCTGGCCGCCGCCGTACCGGCCGCCCTGCTCGGCCACGCGCTACGGCGCCGGCGCCGGCGGAACCGGTCCGGCGCGTCGGCCGCGACGGCGCAGCGGGTCCTGTTGCGCCCGCTGCCCGGCCGTATCGGGGACCTGCGCCTGCGCGGCACCTACCTCCCGGCCCGGACCGCGACGCGCAGCGGCGGCGACCTCTACGACGCGGTGCGCAGCCCGTACGGCGCCCGGCTGCTCATCGGCGACGTACGGGCCAAGGGAATGCTCGCGGTGGAGGCGTCGGCGGTGCTGCTGCGCGCGTTCCGCGCAGCGGCGTACGAGGAGGAGACGCTGACCGGGGTGGCCCGGCGGCTGGAGGACGACGCCCGGCGGCACATCGCGACGCTGCCGGGCACGGAGACGCCCGAACGGTTCGCCACCGCCCTGCTGGTGGAGATCCCCGCCGGGCAGGTGGCCCGGGTGGTCCACTGCGGACACCCCGAACCCCTGCTGGTCTCCGGCGGCCGGGTCGGCGCCTGCCCGCCGGAGCGCCCCGGCGCCCCCATCGGCATGGCCGACCTGGTGGGGGCCGGACACACGGTCCAGACGCTGCCGTTCCGGGCGGGGGAGCGGCTGGTGCTGTGCACCGACGGGTTCACCGAGGCCCGGGACGCGGCGGGGCGCTTCCACCCGTTCGCCGAACGGCTCGGCGCACGCGCCGCCGAGCCGCTGGACGACCTGGTGGACGGGCTCCGCGCGGACCTGCTGCGGCACACGGGCGGGGCGCCGGCGGACGACGCGGCGCTGCTCGTCGTCGAGCGCGACCCCGGGTGAGCCGCCCGGCCGGTCGCTACTCGCCCGTCGCCCCGTCGATCCGCTCGCGCAGCAGGTCCGCGTGCCCGTTGTGCCGCGCGTACTCCTCGATCATGTGGACGTACACCCACCGGAGGCTGATCGTCCGGCCGTCCGCCATGGTGAAGGTGTCGTCCAGGCCGCGGTGCGCCACCGCCTGGTCGGCGGCGTCGATCTCGGCGCGCAGCGCGGCGAACGCGGCCTCGGCCTGGGCGGTGTCGAGCACCTCGAAGTCCGCGTCCGGCCGGTCCTCGGTGAAGTACAGGTCCCCGATCTTCTGGCCCGCGACCCGCTGCCGGAACCAGGACCGTTCCACGTCCGCCATGTGCCGGACCAGGCCGAGCAGCGTGAGGTTCGACGGCTCGGCGCTCGGCCGGACGAGCTGCTCCGGGGTGAGCCCGGCGCACTTGCCGAGCAGGGTGTCGCGGTGCCGGTCCAGCCAGCCTTGCAGCATTGCGCGTTCGTCCGCCACGTACGGCTCGGTACGGCGGTCCACCTGGGGTGCGATCCATGTCATGCGGGAGAGTGTCCCCCGGCGTGATCGGGGGACGCCACGGGTTAATCCCGCAGCGTGCCCGGGACTTCGCGGTGTCAGTGATCGCAGATCGGGTCGTACGGGACATCGGGTAGCAGCTCGCGCCAGCGCGCGGGACCGGTCCTGCCCACCAGCGGGCAGATGCGCCCGGCCACCCGGCCCGCGTCCAGGTCCCACAGGCGCACCGCACCGTCCGCGCCGGTGCTCGCCAGTGTCCGGCCGTCCGGCGCATAGGCCACCGACCACACCACGTCGGTGTGCCCGGTCAGCGTGGCGGCCTGCGTACGGGCGGCGGTGTCCCAGATCCGTACGGTGCCGTCGAAGCCGACCGTGGCCAACCGCCGTCCGCGCGGCGCGAAGGCGATGCCCCGCACCGACCCGGTGTGGCCGCGCAGCACCCCGGCGCCCCGCTGCCGGCGCACGTCCCACAAACGCACCGTCCGGTCGTTGCCCGCCGAGGCGAGCGTGTGCCCGTCCGCGCTGAAGGCGACCGCCCACACCGCGCCCGTGTGCCCGCGCAGCACGGCGGTCTGCCGGTGCGTGACGACGTCCCACAGCCGTACCGTGCGGTCGTCGCTCGCGCTGGCCAGCAGCCGCCCGTCCGGGCTGAACGCCACCCCGTTGACGAAGTCGCCGTGGCCGGACAGCACGGTGGAGCGGCCCCGCGCGAGGTCCCACAGCCGAACCGTGCCGTCCTCGCTCGCCCCGGCCAGCAGCCGCCCGGCGGGCGAGAAGGCGACCGCGAACACCGAACCGCGCGGACCGGTCAGGACCTTCCCGCGCACACCGCTCGCCGCGTCCCACAGCCGTACGGTCCCGTCCGCGCCGGCGGTGGCGAACGTCCGGCCGTCCCGGCTGTGCGCCAGCCCCCGCACCGGCCCGTGGTGGGCGCGCAGCGGCGGCCCCAGCTGCGTACGGGTGCGCACGTCCCACCGCTGGACCGTGCCGTCGACGCCCGCGGCGGCCAGCCGCCGTCCGCCGGGCGCGAAGGCGACGGCGGAACGGCCGGACACCGGCCGGGCGGTCAGCGCGGCGCCCGCCGGGTCCCACAGGGCGATCGTCCGGTCGAAGCTGCCGGTGGCCAGCGTGTGGCCGTCCGGGGAGAAGGCGACGGCGAGCACGTAGTCGCTGTGCCCGGTGAAGGCGGCCACGGTACGGCGGGTGGCGACCTCCCACAGGCGGGCCGAGCCGTCGCCGGACGCGGACGCGAGGGTGTCGCCGTCGGGGCTGAAGGCCAGCGCGTTGATGTCGTCGTTGTGGCCGGTGAGCCGGGCGGTGACGGTCATCCGGCGGGTGTCGTAGAGCGTCACCGTCCGGTCCGTGCCGCCGACGGCCAGCGTCGCGCTGTCCGGGCTGAAGGCCACGGCCACCGCGCCGTTGCCGTGTCCGGAGCGGTCGGCGAGGACGGTGGGGGAGCCGGGACGGCCGGTGGCGGACAGGGCGCTGCCGGCGGCGGACGCGGTCAGCGCCGGCGGCAGCCGCCAGACCCGGACCCGGCCGTTGCCGTCCCCGCGGGCGAGCAGCCGGCCGTCCGGGCTGAACGCCACCTTGCCGGTCGCGGCGCCCCCGCGGCCGGGCAGCCGGGCCATCGGCCGCATCCGGGGCGCGTCCCACAGGGTCACACTTCCGCCGGGGCCGGTGGCCGCGAGGACGTCACCGTGGACGCCCGCCGGACCGCCCCGCCCGGCGGGCGCGAAGGCCACCTCGCCGCCCGGCCCCTCGCCGGGCACGGTGGCGGCGGGAGCGCGGCGGCCGGGGTCCCGGACCCGTACCGAACCGTCCGCGGCGCCCGCGGCCAGGAGGCGGCCGTCCGGGGAGAAGGCGACGCCACGGATGCGCGAGGCGCCGGACGTGAGCGCGGTGACCGGCGGGCGGCGGGTGCGCGGGTCCCACAGCCGGACCGTGCCGTCCGAACCGCCGCCCGCCAGCAGCCGGCCGTCCGGGCTGAACGCGGCGGCGTTGACGGGCCCCTGATGGCCGGTCAGGCGCCCGGCGAACGGCCGGGCCTGGGTGCTGAGCAGCGCGCTGCGCGAGACGGGGGAGGGGCGCAGCCGGTACGCCTCGGCGGCGAGCAGTATGGCCGCCTCGGGCTGCCCGGCGGCCACCTGCCCCGACCGGGCGGCCAGTTCACCGGCGTACGCGTCACGGCGCCCGGCCTCCGCCGTACGCCACTGCTGGACGGCCAGCACCCCCGCGCACACGGCGAGCACGAGCAGCACGGCGAGGATGCCCGCGAGCCTGCGGCGGCGCCGCACTCGGCGGCGTTCGGCGCGCGCCGCGGCCACCTCGCGCGCTTCCGACGCGTGCAGGAACTCCGCCTCCAGCGGGCTCAGACCGGCGCTCTCCCCCTGCTGCGCGGCCCACTCGCGGGCCACCGCCAGGCGCGTGCCCCGGTAGAGCGCCGCGGCGTCCCGCCCCTCCCGCTTCCAGGCCCCGGCCGCCTCCGAGAGCCGCTGGTGGACGACGAGCCCGGCCCGGTCGGCGCGGATCCAGCCGCGCAGCCGGGGCCAGGCCCGCAGCAGCGCCTCGTGGGTGATCTCGACGGTGTCCGCGTCGAGGGTCAGCAGCCGGGCCCGGACGAAGACGTCGATCACGGCGGCGGTCTTCTCCGGGTCCGGCAGATGCTCCAGCAGGCGGTCGTGCGGTACCCGGCGGCGGGTCTCGCCCGCGATCTCGCCGACCTGGACCAGCCGCAGCAGCACCTGCCGCGCGGTGCGCCGCTCCGCCGGGTCCAGTCCGGCGTGCACCCGCTCGGCGGTGGTGGCGACGGCGCCGTGCAGGCCGCCGGTCAGGCGGTAGCCGGCGACGGTGAGGGTCCGGCCGGTGCGCTGCTGCCAGGTGGCGAGCAGGGCGTGCGCCAGCAGGGGCAGCGTGCCCCCGGCCACCGGCTCGTCGTCCCCGTGGATGCCCAGGTCGGACAGGAGCAGCTCTTCGAGCCCCGCCTCCAGTTCCAGCGCGGCTTCCCGCGCGGGCCGGGTGATCGCCGCGCGGACTTCCCGTACGGACATCGGCCGCAGCGCGAAGACCCCGGCGGACAGGGCCGGGGCGAGCGCGGGGTGGTCCAGGCACTGGCCGTAGAAGTCGGCGCGGACACCGAGGACCACCGCGCACGGGGCGTCCCCGGCCGCCGCGCACAGTGCCGTGACGAAGGCGCGCCGCTCGCGGGAGTCCTCGCAGGCGGTGAAGACCTCTTCGAACTGGTCGACGACGAGGACCAGGCGGGGACGGGGGCCGAGGGCGGCGCGGACGGCGGCGGAGCACCGTTCGGGAGCCCCGGCCAGCTCCTCGGCGGCAGCGGCCACGGAGGCGGAGTCCGCGGGCTGCGCCGCCGGCCCGGGCAGGGTGCCCGCCAGGTCGGCCAGCGCCGTGGCCAGTTCGGTGAGCGGGTGCGCGCCGGGCGTCAGGACGCGGACCGGCCAGTGCCGGGAGCCGGGCAGGGCACCGGCGCGCAGGGCGGGCAGCAGGCCGGCCCGCAGCAGCGAGGACTTGCCGGCGCCGGACGGGGCCGCCACGACGAGCGGGCCCGGGGCCTCCAGGCGCTCGGCGAGGCGGCCGACCAGGGCGGCGGTGGCGCGTTCCCGGCCGAAGAACCAGGGGGCGTCCTCGGCGGTGTAGGCGGCCAGTCCCGGGTACGGGCAGCGGTCGCCGGGCGTGCGGGCGGACAGCAGCCGGGTGAGCGCACCGTCGGCGGCCAGGGCCGCGTCGCAGCGGCGGGCGACGTCCGCGGTCGGCGGCTTCTCACCGTTCTCGATCTTGCTGAGATAGCCCTTGCTGTAGTGCACCAGCTGGGCCAGGGTGCGGAGGGAGACCTCCTTCTCCCGCCGCAGCCGCCGCAGCGCCTCCCCGAACTCCTCCGGCATCCAGCCCCCCACGCCTCGTGCGGGCGGCCGGGCTCCCCGGCCGCCCGCACCGCGCCGGTGATGCTACGCACAGGAGTTCCGGCCCGGCCGGTGAGCGCGCGAGAAGCACCGAAAGGGGTGAAACGGGGGTTTCCGGTAGGCGGGCGCACGGCGCGCGCGATGGGGAACGCTCCCCGTGCGGCGCCCCGCCGATCCGGCCCCCGGAGGGTGTTGACCTGCCCTCTCGGCCCGGATAGCTTCGCTCTACGGATTGTTGATTCCGCAAAGCGGAAAGCCTGGGGACCGGGCGTGGAGCAGCTGGGAGGGTGCCGGATGGGGCAGCACGAGACGGTGGCGACGAGCCTCGCGCACACCGTACGCGAGGAGATCGGGGCCGCTCTCGCGGACGTCGACGCGGACCTCGCGCGGCGCTACCCGGGCGACCCCGGCACCCGGCAGCCGGTCCACACGGTCTACGTCCCCGGCGACGTCTGCACGGCGGACACCGTCCGCGAGTGGGGCGACGCCGCCCTCGCCGCGCTCGACGAACACGCGCCGGACGCCGAGGCGTTCGCCGGCGTCCTGGGCCTCCCGGACGCCCTCGCCGGGCCGGTGTACGAGCGGGTCCGCGCCAAGCTGGAGCGCGAGCCCGTCGAGGACCTGCGCATCGACTTCGAGGACGGCTACGGGCCGCGCCCGGACGCCGAGGAGGACGCCGCCGCCGCCCGCGCCGCGGAACTCGTCGCGGCCGCCTACCGGGACGGCACCGCCCCGCCCTGCATGGGCATCCGCATGAAGTGCATGGAGGCCGCCGTCCGCGACCGCGGCATCCGCACCCTCGACATCTTCCTCACCGGCCTGATGGCGGCCGGCGGCCTCCCCGACGGCCTGGTCCTGACCCTGCCCAAGGTCAGCTACGCCGAGCAGGTCGCCGCGATGGCGCGCCTGCTGGAGGCGTTCGAGAAGACGCACGGACTGCCGGCCGGCCGGATCGGGTTCGAGATCCAGATCGAGACCACCCAGTCGATCCTGGGCGCGGACGGCCGCGCCACCGTCGCCCGGATGATCGAGGCCGCCGGGGGCCGGGCCACCTCGCTGCACTACGGCACCTTCGACTACAGCGCCTCCTGCGGCGTCAGCGCCGCCCACCAGGCGCCCGACCACCCGGCGGCCGACCACGCCAAGGCCGTGATGCAGGTCGCCGCCGCCGGCACCGGCGTACGCCTGTCCGACGGCTCGACCAACGTCCTGCCGGTCGGCGCGACCATCCGCGTCCACGACGCCTGGCGGCTGCACCACGACCTGGTGACCCGCTCGCTGGCCCGCGCCTACTACCAGGGCTGGGACATGCACCCGGCCCACCTGCCCACCCGCTACGCCGCCGTCTACGCGTTCTACCGCGGAGGTCTGGAGCAGGCCGCCGCCCGGCTGGCCGCGTACGTGTCCAAGGCGGGCGGCGACGTACTGGACGAGCCCGCCACCGCCAAGGCGCTCAGCGGCTTCCTGCTGCGCGGCCTGGACTGCGGCGCCGTGGACCCGGCCGAGGTCGCCCGGCTGGCCGGGCTCACCCGCGCCGACCTGGACGGCCTGGCGGGCCGCCCGGCGCCGACCGCCTGACGGCCCGTCACCAGCGGCGTACGAACACGTCGTACGCCGCGTCGGTGCCCCCGGGCACCGGATCGGCCGCGTCCGAACCGAACGCCACCGCCCGGCCCTCCGCGTCGGCCGACCCGCCGGCCGTCCTCACTGACCGCCTTCGCCTCCGCTGGGCGGTCGGCGGGGAACTGCCGTGCGTCAGATCCACCACGGCCGCACACGCCGCACCGGTTCCGACGACCGCGCCACCGGCCTCGACAAGGCCGGAAAACAGCAAAGGCAAGGAGTCACCCACTCCTTGCCACTCTCAACATATAGCGCACAGGGGGGCTTGCGGCAAGGCCCCGGTCGTGGCGCACAATCGCTCGCCGAGGCCAGAACCTGCGGGAATGGGAGATAAGCGAAGTACGTGTGGTGTTGTCGGTGTATGGGGTGGGCGGTGATGGCGGGCCGGCGGGGGGACCCGCGCCGCGGTCGCACACCTCAGGCGCCACGGCCCGGACGTACGCGCGACAGGACCCCGCGGGTGCGGCCCAGGATCGGAGCTGACGCCATGCATTCCCTGACCACCAGCGTGTTCGACCTTCCCGCCCGCCTGTCCGCCAAGGCCGACCCGAAGCTGACGGCGGCCGACGAACGGCACTTCGCGGCCATCGCGGAGAGCCTGGACCGGACGATCACCGAACTGTCCGACCGCCTCGACGCCGAACTCAAGGCACCCGGCGGCACCGGCCGGCAGGCCATGGACCGCGACGCGGAGGTCCACCGGCTGACCGGACGGCTGCGCGCCCTGCGCCGCTACGGCCTCGACCTGTGCCTCGGCCGCATGGTCGGCGAGGACGGCACCGAGCCCGTGTACGTCGGACGGCTCGGCCTCACCGACAGCACGGGCCGCCGGCTGCTGGTCGACTGGCGCTCACCCGCCGCCGAGCCGTTCTTCGGCGCCACCCACGCCGACCCGATGGGGCTCACGAGCCGCCGCAGGTACCGCTGGACCGGCGGCCGGATCAGCGACTACTGGGACGAGGTGTTCACCGCCGAGGGGCTGGACGGGCACGCCGCGCTGGACGACCACTCCGCCTTCATCGCCAGCCTGGGCGGCAACCGCTCGGCACGGATGCGGGACGTGCTCGGCACCATCCAGGCCGACCAGGACGCCGTCATCCGGGCGGGATCCCGCGGCGCCCTCGTCGTGGACGGCGGCCCGGGCACGGGCAAGACCGTCGTCGCCCTGCACCGCTCCGCCTATCTGCTCTACTCGGACCCCCGCGTCGGGCACCGCCGCGGCGGAGTGCTGTTCGTCGGCCCGCACCGGCCCTACCTGGCCTACGTCGACGACGTCCTGCCCAGCCTCGGCGAGGAAGGCGTACAGACCTGCGTCATACGGGACCTCGTCGCCGAGGGAGCCGGGGCGGCGGCCGAGAGCGACCCGGAGGTGGCCCGCCTGAAGTCGTCCGCGGACATGGTGAAGGCCATCGAGAAGGCCGTCGGCATCTATGAAGAGCCGCCCACCGGGGGGATGACGGTCTCGACCGCCTGGGGCGACGTCCGGCTGAGCGCCGACGACTGGGCCGAGGCGTTCGAGGCGCCGGACCCCGGCACGCCGCACAACGAGGCGCGCGAGCGGATCTGGGAAGAGATCGTCGCGATCCTGCTGGACAAGCTCGACGGCGACGTGCCAGCCCACGACTTCCAGCGGTCCCTGCGGTACGACGAGGAACTGGTCACCGCCCTGCACCGTGCGTGGCCGCTGCTCGAAGCCGCCGACCTGGTCTCGGACCTGTGGACGGTCCCCGCCTACCTGCGGCTGTGCGCCCCCTGGCTCAGCACCGACGAGGTGCGCAGGCTCCAGCGCAAGGACGCGCCCCAGGCCTGGACGGTGTCCGACCTGCCGCTCCTGGACGCGGCGCGGCAGCGCCTCGGCGACCCGGAGGCGGCCCGGACCAGGCGCCGGCACGCGGCCGTGCTCGCCGCGCAGCGCGAGCGCATGACGCAGGTCGTCGACAACCTGATGGACGCCGCGTCCGCCTCCGGCGCCGACCTCGACGAGGGCGAGGGCCTGGTGACGATGTTGCGCGGCCAGGACGCCCAGGTCAGCCTGGTCGACGAGGCCGAACTGACCACCGCCGGACCGGACCGGCTGGCCGGCCCGTTCGCGCACATCGTGGTGGACGAGGCCCAGGAACTGACCGACGCCGAGTGGCAGATGCTGCTGCTCCGCTGCCCGTCCCGGAGCTTCACCATCGTCGGGGACCGCGCCCAGGCCCGGCACGGCTTCACCGAGTCGTGGCGGGACCGGCTCGAACGGATCGGGCTGGACCGGATCGAGGTGGCCTCCCTGAACGTCAACTACCGCACCCCGGAAGAAGTCATGGCGGAGGCGGAGCCGGCCATCCGGTCCGCACTCCCGGACGCCAACGTGCCGGTCTCCATCCGCCACAGCGGCATCCCGGTCGTCCACGGCCCGGCCACCGACCGGGACACGATCCTCGACAACTGGCTCGCCACCCACGACGACGGCATCGCCTGCGTCATCGGCGACCCCACCTTCCGGGCAACGCCGCGCGTCCGGTCACTGTCCCCGGAACTGGCGAAGGGACTGGAATTCGACCTGGTCGTCCTCGTCGACCCGGACGACTTCGGCAACGGCGTCCAGGGGGCGGTGGACCGGTACGTGGCGATGTCCCGGGCGACGCAGCAGTTGGTTGTTCTGACGAGTCAGACGCCATTTCGTATGGCGCGTAGGCACCTCGGGTCGCATCTGGGACCAACTGCCGCCCGCGGCCCGGCTGCCGACGACTCCACCGCCGCCACGAACGCACACCCGGTCACTGACCTTCACCGCCACCGTGGCAACCTCCATCCGTTGCACGTCGGCAGGGAATCCGCGTCTCTGCCTGTGTGACAAACGCCGGCATGCGAATCGCGCTTTCACTCGCCGGCCCGCTCGGTGACGAGGGCGCGGAATGCCTCCAGATCGCCGATAACCCCCTCCGCGAGGTCGGGCTGCTGGTACAGGTTGTAGTAGCGGTCGCCGACCGTATCGGGGTCCGGCACCGGGGCGCCCGGGGGGATCGCGGAGGCGAGCGTCACCGCGTGGATGCCCCGAGGGCGGAGCTCGGCGTGCAGGACGTGCGCTCAGCAGCGCCAGGGACCGTCGCCTGCTCGCCGAGCAACCCTTCCCGCCTTCCCGGTGGATCTGCAACCCGTGAAGTAGCGATGACAGCCGGGCGTTGACGACCTGCGCGCTGTGCTCGACCCGCCCCTAGCGGGCCGTACCGCCGGTTCCGGTCTGGGGGCGGCTGACGGGCGCCACCCCCTCAGGTCTTCCCTTTGCCCAGCTCTACGCCTGTCGCTGCCGGCTCGGTCACACCGTCGCCCGCCACCACGAGCAGGGCGCTCTCGATAGCCTGGCGGAGGTAGGGCCGCGCGTCGCCCCTGTCGGCCTTTTCGAGCAGCACCGGGAGAAACTCGGAATCCGGGGTAACCGTTCACCTCGGCATCCCTCGTCGCCCACACCTGCGACCAGACGGCGATCGCCATTTCGTGGCAGGACCTGGCCTTTTGGGTGCCGTGAGCGGCGTCTTCGCCGAGGGCTGCCCGCGTGAGGATCGCCATACGGTGTCCCAGGGCCAGGAAGAAAGTTTCCCTGGAGTCCGAGTTCAGGATCTCCAGAATTCGGTCTCGGACATTCATCGTTTCTTGCTCCGTCGCCCAGATTTCTTCATCCGCCCGGACACGCCGTGGCGCTCAGCCCGGATCCACCGGCTTGTTGCCCGTAGCAAGGCACTTCCGAGGTGCGACCTTCCCCTGCCGCGGCGGCGGTCATCCGCGTTCGGTGCTCCGAACCTGTTCGCGTGTGGCGGGCTCTCGCGTACGGCGGGCTGGAGCCGGTGGTGCGGCTGGCCGGCCGGTGCGGTCTGTCCGCGCTGGTCGGGGAGACGAACCCTGATGCGGCTGAAGGGGTGGACTATCCGTTGTGTGCTTAGAGCTCGGTCGCCGGCGTCTGTCGGGTGGCCGCCCACGACGCCAGGAGCGCCAGGTTGTCAGCGGTCGGCGTGCCCGCGGGGGCGGTGTAGACGTTGAGGTGCAGGCCGGGTTCGGCGGGCAGTTCCATGGACTCGACGTCCAAGTCGAGCCGGCCCACGATCGGATGGTGCACCCGCTTGCGTCCGGACCGGTGCAGCCGCACGTCCTGAGACGCCCACCGCTGCCGGAACAGCTCACTGCACGTTGACAGTTCGCCCACCAGGGCGATCAGCTCCTCGTCGTGCGGATTGCGGCCGGCTTCCATGCGTAGCTTCGCGGCCGCGTCACCGGCAATGTGGTCGTAGTCGACAAAGAAACCCCTGGCCGCCTCGGGGTTCAGATAGACGAACCGCGTCGTGTTCGCGGGCCGTCGCGGGTCGGCCAGCACCGGCGAAAACAGCGCGCGGGCGAGTTGATTCATGGCGAGCACGTCATAACGTCCGTTACAGATCCAGGCCGGCGCATCGGAGATCGCGTCGAGCACCTGCCGCAGTGTCGAGCGCACCGTTACGGCAGGCCTGTGCCGATGTGGGCCGCCGGGCGCCCTGGACCGGCGCGCGAGGCGGAACAGATGCTCGCGCTCGGCCTCGTCGAGTTGCAAGGCAGAGGCCAACGCGTCGAGCACGCCATCGGAGGCACCTGCGAGGCTGCCGCGCTCCATGCGCACGTAGTAGTCGACCGACACCCCCGCCAGTAGCGCTACTTCCTCGCGACGCAGACCTTTGACCCGACGATTGCCGCCGTAAGCGGGCAGGCCCGCCTGCTCGGGTGTGATGTGGGCGCGACGCGAGTTGAGAAACTCCCGGATTTCGGTGCGTAGATCCATCGCGGCCATCCCCTCACCGTAAGCCCGTGCCGCAGTCTACGGGGTACCTGTTGCGGTCGTCGCGATGCCGCCGTCCACCGGGATGATGGTGCCCGTGAGGTACGATCCGGCCCGGCTGGCGAGAAACACGGCGATACCCGCCATGTCTTCGTCGCGGCCGAGCCGGCGCAGAGGGGCCGCCGCCGCGATCGTGTCGCCGATGGCATCGAGCGTGGACGCCATCATCTGTGACGGGAACACTCCCGGTGCTACCGCGTTCACCGTGACGTGCTGGGGGCCCAGCTCTCTGGCAAGCACTCTGGTGAGTTGATGGAGTGCCGCTTTGCTGCTGGCATACGAATAGTTGGGCGACTGGGCGACGTGGATGGCGGCGATACTGCCGATGTTGATGATCCGCGCGGGATCACCGGCGGTGCCCGCCCTGCGAAGTGCGGGAAGCAGCGCCTGCACCAGCCAGAACGGCGACTTGAGGTTGAGGTCGATCACTGCGTCCCAGGCCTCGTCCGGGAACGTCGCCAGCGGCTCGCGCCACATCGCTCCCGCGTTGTTGACGAGGATGTCCAGGCGCTCCGAGTCGACCTTGACAAGATCAGCGAGGCGCTGACACTCGTCGTGCCTGGACAGGTCGGCGGGAATTGCTCGGACGTCACCGAATTCGGACAGCAGATGCTGTGCTTTCGCGCACGCGTCTGCCTTGCGTGAGCTGATGACAACGCGGGCGCCCGCCTGGAGAAGGCCGCGCGCTATCATCATCCCAATGCCCTTGGTGCCGCCAGTGACAAGGGCGTACTTCCCGCTCAGATCGAAAAGGTCTGTGCGAGTGGTGAATTGGGTGTCCGCCATTGATCTCCGTCCCTTTTGCCGTGGAACAATGCGCCGACACGTCCATGGAGTGTTGTCGGCGCTTTCGTCTCAACCAGGTTGACAGGCGTTTTGGATGTCTGGGAGACCCTGGTGATCCAGGTACTGTCAGAACCCCCTTGCCTGGTGCGCTGAGTCCGGATCACCCGGCCCGATGCCCGTGGGTGGTTCTTCCAGAAACGAAGGAGTGCCTTGCGACCTGGGATGATGGGGGTTTCTCTAGGACCACATCAGGCACGCTCGGCAAGACTTCCGAGATGCGGTCTTCCCATGCCGCGGCGGCGGTCTCATCCGCGTTCGAAGACCGAACCTGCTCGCGTACGGCGGGCTGGAGCCGGTGGTGTGGTCTGCCCGCGCTGGTTGGGGGCACGTCCGGCTGCCCGCCTCGAAGGACGGCACCGGCGCCTTCCCTGCGGCGAAACCGATGTCGCCGGCGGGCGGCATGGCCGCGGACGTCGACAGCATCGGCGGCATGGACCGGCTGCGGCACGGTGCGATGGGCCGCCTGTTCTCCGGAGTGCGGGCCCCGTCCACGCCGGGGGTCGTTCCTGCGCTCCTTCACTCACGGGCATGTGAGACAACTGCACGCCGCGGCCCGCCGGTTCCTGCACGGACCGGCCCGTGACACCCCGCTGCTGCCCGGCGCGGACCAGGCCGCATACGCGGACATCGCCGCCACCATCCGCCGCATCCACGGCTACGCCGAACAGGGCGCCGGCTACGGATACCGCAAGGTCAAGGGCCCGAATGGACTGCTCGGCGTCGTCTCCACACCCCTGTCCGCCCCGTGATCGCCGCCACCAGGCTGCGCAAGGACCCTCGAACTCCGCGCGCGGGGCGGCCGAGTTCGTCGCTGCTCTTCGACACCCGGCGCTACCACGCCGCGTTCACCGGCTCCCCGCTCGTCCTGAGGGATGCCGAGCGTGATCACCGCCGGCACGCTGTCGTCGAACAGGTGATCGCCGATGTCAAGAACAGCGGCTTCGCCTACGCGCCGTCCGGTCGTTTCCGGGCCAATGCCGCGTGGTTTGCCCTGGCGGCCCTGGCACACAACCTGACCCGCGCCGCCGGCACCCTGGCCTCCGCGTTCCCTGCCAGGGCGACCACCGCCACCATCCGTGCCCGCCCGCCTGGCACGCTCCGCCCGCCGCCTCACCTTGCACCGGCCCGAACCCTGGCCCTGGAGCACAGACCAGCGGCCACCCCATGCCCGAATCCGCAAATCAGCCCCAACACGGCCTGCACGTCCCCGAAACGACGAACCGCGAATCAAGCCGGTGGATCCGGGCTCAGGCGTCCGCGGCCGGCGGCAGTTCCCCCGAGCCGCGGGGGATGAGGCGGGTGGGGATCTCCTCGCGGCGGGGCGGGCCGTCGGCGCCGTCGAGGCGGTGGAAGAGCAGGGTGGCGGCGGTGCGGCCGAGCTGTGCGGCGTCCTGTGCGACGACCGTGATCGCGGGGGACACCAGGTCGGCCAGTTCGAAGTCGTCGAAGCCGACCAGGGCGACCGGGCGCGGGCGTTCGGCGAGCACCCGGACCGCGGTGACCGTCACCCGGTTGTTCCCCGCGAACAGCGCGGTGACCGGCCGCGGCCCGTCGAGCATGGCGGTGGCCGCGAAGCGCACCCGGTCCGGCGCGGTCGAGCCGAGGGACACCCACGACTCGTCGACGGCCAGCCCCGCCCCCGCCATCGCGGCGCGGTAGCCGCGCAGCCGCTCGGCGGCGGTGTGGATACGCGGCTGGTCGCCGATGAAGCCGATGCTGCGGTGGCCGTGTGCGATCAGGTGCGCCACCGCGTCGCGGGCGCCGCCGAAGCTGTCGGAGAGCACCGTGTCCGCCTCGATCCGGCCCGCCGGACGGTCCACGAAGACGGTCGCCACGCCTGCCGCGATCTCCGGCTCCAGATACCGGTGGTCGTCCGCGGCCGGGATGATCACCAGACCGTCCACCCGGCGCGCGCACAGCGCGAGCACCAGCTCCTGCTCGCGCGCGGGGTCCTCGGCGCTGGACCCGTTGATCAGCAGCGCGCCGTGGTCCCGGGCGACCTCCTCGACGGCGCGGTTCAGCGGCCCGTAGAAGGGGTCGGCGAGGTCTTCCAGGACGAGGCCGATGCTGGCGGTGCGGCCCTTGCGCAGGATGCGCGCGGAGTCGTTGCGGCGGAAGCCGAGGGCGGTGATGGCGTCCTGGACGCGGCGTTCGGTGTCGGGGGTGACGCCGGGTTCGCCGTTGACCACCCGGGACACCGTCTTCAGGCCGACCCCGGCGCGGGCCGCGACATCCTTCATCGTGGGCCGGCTGCCGTAGCGGCGGGAGGTGCCCCGGGCGGTGTCGGTCACGGTGCGCGGTCCTGATTCTGTCGGCTGCGGTGGGGTGCCGGCGCGGGCGCGGCGGCCGGCCCTGGTGCGGCCACGGCTCCGGTCTCGCTCCGGCTGTTGCTGATGAGACGGGCGGGGCGGGTGTGGCGGTTCCCGGTCCGGTGCGCCGATGATGGACACGGCGTGACCGAGCGGCCGGTGCGTGGGGCCGGCCGGGCGGTACCGCCCGGCGGTACCGCGCACCGGTGCGCGGTACGGCCTTGAGCATAACCCCTGGACAACGTTGTCAACCGCGACGAGACTGGCGTACCCGTGCCGGGCCCACACCCCCCGGCCCCGCGCCCACCAGGAGATTCGACACCGATGCAGACGGACCTCAGCGCAGCGCTGGACATCGGCGGCACCAAGATCGCCGGAGCGCTGGTGGACGAGCGCGGCAGACTGCTCGTCCGCACCACCCGGCCCACCCCCGCCGATCAGGACGGCGCCGCCGTGCTGCGCGCCCTGGCCGAAGTGGTGGCGGAGCTGACCGCGTGCCCCGAGTGGACCAGGGTGGCGGCCGTCGGCATCGGCAGCGCGGGGCCGGTGGACGCCCGGCGCGGCACCGTCAGCCCGGTCAACATCCCCGGCTGGCGGGACTTCCCGGTCGTCGCGGAGGTGCGGGCGCTGGTGGGCGCGCTCCCGGTCGTCCTGGTGGGCGACGGCGCGGCCATGACCGCCGCCGAGCACTGGCAGGGCGCCGCGCGCGGCTATGCGAACGCCCTGTGCATGGTGGTCTCCACGGGCGTCGGCGGCGGCCTGGTCCTGAACGGTCAGCTGCACCCCGGCCCCACCGGCAACGCCGGGCACATCGGCCACATCAGCGTGGATCTCGACGGCGACCCGTGCCCGTGCGGCGCCCGCGGCTGCGTCGAACGCATCGCCAGCGGCCCCAACATCGCCCGCCGCGCCCTGGAGAACGGCTGGCGGCCCGGCCCCGACGGGGACACCGGCGCCGCCGCCGTGGCCGCCGCGGCCCGCGCCGGCGACCCGGTGGCCCGCCACTCGTTCGAGCGGGCCGCGCAGGCCCTGGCCGCCGGCATCGCGGCCACCGCCGCCCTCGTCGAGATCGAGATCGCGGTGATCGGCGGCGGTGTGGCGGGCGCCGGCGACACGCTCTTCGTCCCCCTCCGCCGCGCCCTGCGCGACTACGCGACACTGTCCTTCGTCCGCGGCATCACCGTCGTACCGGCGCAGATGGGGACGGACGCCGGTGTGGTGGGCGCCGCGGCGGCCGCCGCACAACAGTCCCGTCTCGATGCCTTCGCCCCCACGGCCTGAGCCGTCCGCCGGACCCCGGACGCCTCTAGGCTGTTGCCGACCATGACCGGGGTCGAGCGGCGCGAACGGGGCGAGTAGGCGTGGACGGTGTGGACGAGCCGGGTGACGTGGGCGGCGGCGCCCCTGGCGCAGGCGCGGGCGGCGGGGAGCTGACCGGGCGGCTGCTCGGCGGGCGCTACCGGGTCACCGGGCAGATCGGGCGCGGCGGCATGGGGGTCGTCTGCCGGGCCGTGGACGAGGTGCTGGGCCGGGAGGTCGCCGTCAAGGTGCTGCGGGCCTACACCGACGCGTCCGCGCCGGAGCTGGCCGATCTGCGCACCCGGATGCAGCGCGAGGCGCGGGCGGCGGCCCGGATCCGGCACTCCGGCGTGGTCACCGTGCACGACGTGATCGACGAGGACGGGCGGCCGGTCATCGTCATGGAGCTGGTCGACGGGCCGTCGCTGGACGACGCCCTGGACCGGTACGGCGCCATCGGCCCGCGCGAGATCGCCGCCATCGGCGCCAAGGTGATGGACGCGCTGGACGCCGCCCACCAGGTGGGCGTGCTGCACCGGGACGTCAAGCCCGGCAACATCCTGCTGGCGGGCTGGGCGCGGCGGGCGGGCCGTCCGGACGCCGGGGTGGGGCGCGTGGTGCTCACCGACTTCGGCATCGCCAGCATCGAGGCGCCGGACGACGGGAACACCACCCATCTGACCCGCAGCGGCGAACTGGTCGGCTCGCTCGACTACCTGCCGCCGGAGCGGGCCCAGGGACAGCCGCCCTCGCCCGCCTCGGACATCTGGTCGCTGGGCATGACGCTGTACGCGGCGGTGGAGGGCGGCGGCGCGCCGTTCCGCCGTACCTCGGTGTGGTCGACCCTGACGGCAATCGTCTCCGAACCGCTGCCCGAGCCGCGCCGCGCCGGGCCGCTGACCCCCGTCCTGCACGCGCTGATGGCCAAGGACCCGGCCGCCCGGCCGAGCGCGGCCGAGGCGCGGGCGATGCTGGCGGCGGTGGCCGACGGGCGGGACACGACGCGGCTGGGCGCCGCGCGGACGCCGACCGCACCCGATGTCCTGGCCGCACCGCCGCCTCCGCCGCCCGGCGCCGGAAGCGGAGCCGGGGGCGCCGTCGCCGCGTCCACGGGGCCGGTCGGCGGTCCGGCGCCCGCCGGGCCGGTGCCCCCGGGCGACCTGGGGGAGCGGGAGACCAGCACCGTACCGGCCGGGGCGGCGGCCGCGCGTCCGGCCGGGCGCGGGCGCCGTAACACCGTGCTCGCCGCCGCCGTGGCCGCCGTGCTGCTGGCGGGCGGGGGAGTGACGTACGCCCTGATGGACCGTGATTCCGGCCGTACGGTCGCCGGGCATCCGCCCACCTCCGCACCGGAGGAGCAGGCCGCGTCGCGGCCCGGCGCGTCGGGCGCTCCGAAGGAGACCAAGGGAACCGGGGACGCCAAGCCCGGCGGGAAGGCGACCGGGGACGGCCCGGGGAAGGAGAGCGCGGCGCCCGCCACCTCCGGCAAGCCGTCGCCGGGCACCGCGTCCGGCAAGCCCGGGCCGGGCGATGGCAGCAGCCCCGCCGAGGGAGCGACCGGCGGTACGGGCGGCTCCGCGTCCGGCGGGGCCACCACGGGCGGCGGCACTCCGGGCGGCACCGGCGGCGACCCCGGGCCCACCTCGTGCGCGCCCATCGGCGGCGGCAAGGTCAACTGCCAGGTGTGGCGCGCCGCCGCCTCGTACACCGGCTCCTTCCAGCGCGTCGGCACGCTGAACGCGGGCACCAACTACTTCTACTGCCAGGCGGACCTGGGCCGCCGCGAGACCTACGGCAGGTGGACGAACACCTGGTGGGCGAAGACGGACGACGACAGCGGCAACTCCGGGGTGTACGTCAGCGTCGTCTACGTCAAGGGCGGCCGGAACGACGCGCCGGTCCCCGGTCTGCCGACGTGCTGACCCGGGCCGGGCGGGCCCGGACACCGCGGACCGGGCGGACCGTGCGGCCCGCCCGGCCGGTGTGCGGTGCGGCGTCCGGCCGCGTCAGCAGGTGAACTTGGCGTCCGCCCAGTCGGCGTGGTCGTAGTAGAAGCCGTCACCGGCGTCCTGGACGACCAGCCGTACGGTGTTCGCGCCGGAGACCGCGGCGCCGACGGCCTTCGCCGGGTCCTTGCCGGTCAGCGTGCCGCTCTCGGCGACCCGCTGCCCGTCGGCCCACACCTCGAAGGTGACCGTTCCCTGGTCGCCCGTCTCGTCGTCCACGCCGGCCTGCGCGCTGAACGCCGAGCACCGCCCGCCGGTGTAGTACGTGATCTCGCTGGGCGCGTGGGCGCCGAGCCCCTTGGCGAACGGCACGCCGCCGATGCTGATCGGCGTCCCGTCACCGGCCTGGGGCCCGCCGACGCTCCGGTCCCGTTCCACCGGACCGTACCCGTTGGTGGCGGTGACCCAGGCCAGGTCGCTGGCGTACGAGGTGCCGGCGGGCGGCGCCTGGACGGCGTGGACCGGGATCGCCAGCGTCTGGGTGACCTGCTGCCCGCGCGGTGAGCGGTACTCGGTGGTGAGCGTCAGCTCGTACGGGCCGGGCCTGGTCCCCGCGAGAGGGGAGATCTTCCAGGCGGTGGCCAGCTCCTTGCCCGCGGGCAGGACCCGGGTCCCGGTGGGTGTGACCGGCTCGACGCGCCAGCCCTGCGGGCCCTTGAGCCCGACCTCGACGTCCAGTGCGGGCGTCCGGCCCAGGTTGCGGGTGAGGGTGGCGACCCGGGCCTCCTTGCCGACCTCGACCGGGTCGACACCGTCCGCGCCGCTGTCGAGGGCCGGCGGGTACTGCGGCCACTGGCGGTCGGCGGAGACCCGGTAGACCAGCGTGCCGTGCGCCGGCACGGTTGCGGCGATCTCTCCCGCGGTGTGGGTGTTCTCGTGCTTCCACAGGTCGCGCAGCCGGTATCCGCTCGCCTGCGGCAGGCCCGCCTCCTTGGCCGTCGTGCTGATGCGCTGCGGCCGGTCGGTCTCGTTGAACAGGGCCACCGCCCGGTCGCCGTCGGCCAGCGGCTTGCTCAGCACCCAGCGGCCGCCCTCGGACTTCAGCACCTGGGCCTGCTTGCCCAGCGGGTCCTGGTCGAGCGCGATGACCTCCTTGTTGCCGAGGATGTCGAACGTCGCCTGCGAGGCCTTGCGCAGGTCGGTGCCGATCAGCAGCGGCGCGGCCATCATCGACCACAGCGAGAAGTGGCTGCGGTACTCGGTGTCCGTCATGCCGCCGTTGCCGACCTCCAGCATGTCCGGGTCGTTCCAGTGACCGGGACCGGCGTACGGGGCCAGCGGCGCGTTCCGCTTGAAGATCGAGACCATGCTGTCCCACACGTCACTGATGTCACCGGTGGTGCGCCACAGGTGCCCGACGTCCGCCGCCCACTCCCACGGCTTGTTCTCGCCCCACTCGCAAATGCTGTAGACGATGGGGCGGCCCGTCGCCTTCAGGGCGTCGCGCATGGTGATGTAGCGCTTCTTGGCGTCCACCCCCTGGTTGTTGCAGTTGTCGTATTTCAGGTAGTCCACTCCCCAGTCGGCGAATTGCTGCGCGTCGGAGTACTCATGGCCCAGCGCGCCGGGCATCGCCTGGGCGCACGTCCTGGTGCCGGCACTGGTGTAGATGCCGAACTTGAGCCCCTTGGAGTGGACATAGTCGGCCAGGGCCTTGATGCCGTTGGGGAAACGCGTGGTGTCCGGGACCAGTTTGCCGTTCGCGTCCCGCTCCTTCTGGGCCCAGCAGTCGTCGAGGTTGACGTACTCGTAGCCCGCGGCCTTCAGGCCCTTCGCGACGAAGATGTCGGCGATTCCCTTGATCATCGCCTCGTTGAAGTCGGCGCCGCAGTGCGTCGAGTTCCAGTTGTTGAAGCCCATGGGAGGCGTCCTGGCCAGGCCGTCGGGCAGCCGCGGGGCGGCGGACGCGGCTGCTCCGGGGCCGGGCCGCGCGGCGGGCGGTCCGGCGGCGCCGTCCGTACGGGCCGCGGCCGGCAGGGCCGTCACCCCGGTCGCGCACAGGAATGCCGCGGAGAGCGCTCCGACGACTCTTCGCCGGGCGCGCCGGGTGGTGAGGGGGGCGTGCGGGTGCATGATGCGCGTCCTCCGTTCTCGGAGAGAGCAGTGAAGTCATGTACCGGTCAATAGCGAGTGTTTACGGTAAGCCTTGTTGGACTGTGTTGGAAGGCAGTGGGTGGCGGTGGGAAAACGGGCCGCCAAAGCCCTTGACGGATATCCCCGTTGGGAGTGAGATCCCAGCACTCGCGTTCGGTTCTGTTCGGTTCCATCGTCGAGGAGGGGGAGAGGACATGGCCCAGGTACGGGGAGACGGCTCCGGCGGGAGGGCGCACCGGGCGGTTCGCGCGGTCCCCCGGCGGGCCCTTCTGCGGGGCGTGGCGGCCGGTGCGGGGGCGGTCGCGCTGCCGTCCCTGCTCACCGCGTGCGGCGACGGTCCGGGCGACGGCGTCACCCTGGGCTCCAACGCCTCCGACGCGGTGCCCAAGCGCGCGTACGCCGACGCCTTCGCGGCGTACGAGAAGAAGTCCGGGAAGACGGTGCAGGTCAACACCGTCAACCACGAGAACTTCCAGGAGAACATCAACCGTTACCTCCAGGGCACGCCCGATGACGTCTTCACGTGGTTCGCCGGCTACCGCATGCAGTACTTCGCGCGAAAGGGCCTGCTCGCCGACATCAGCGATCTCTGGAGGGGGTTCGAAGGGTTCTCCGACGCGGTGAAGAATCAGTCCACGGGCGAGGACGGCAAGCAGTACTTCGTGCCGTACTACTACTACCCGTGGGCGGTCTTCCACCGGAAGAGCGTTTTCCGGACGCGAGGTTACGAGATCCCGAAGAACTTCGATCAGTACCGCGCTCTCGCCCGGCAGATGCAGAAGGACGGCCTTACCCCATTCGCCTTCGGCGACAAGGAAGGCTGGCCCGCCATGGGCACCTTCGACTACCTGGACATGCGGGCCAACGGATACGACTTCCACATCGCCCTGATGCGCGGGGAGAAATCCTGGACCGGCCCCCAGGTACGGCAGGTCTTCGACCTGTGGCGGAGCCTGCTGCCGTACCACCAGAAAGGCGCGAACGGGCGGACCTGGCAGGAGGCGGCGCAGTCCCTCCAGCGGAAGAAGACCGGCATGACGGTGCTCGGACTGCCGCACCCGGGCCAGCAGTTCACCGCGGAGAACCGCGCGGACCTGGACTTCTTCCCGTTCCCCGAGATCGATCCGGCATTCGGGCAGGAAGCGGTCGAGGCGCCGGTGGACGGGTTCCTGACGCCGAAGAAGGCGCGGAACCGGGGCGGGGCCGAGGACCTGCTGAAATTCCTCGCCACACCGCAGGCCGAACTGATCTACCTGAAACGCGACCCGAACAACGTGGCGGTCAACAGCGGGGCCGGCACCGGGTCGTACGACGCCCTCCAGAAGAAGGCCGTCCAACTGGTGTCGGGCGCCCGGCAGATATCGCAGTTCATGGACCGCGACACCCGCCCCGATTTCGCCTCGACGGTACTGATCCAGGCGATCCAGCAGTTCATCGGCGACCCGGACGACATCGACGGGCTGGTGAACGGCATCGAACGGCAGAAGAAACAGATATTCGCCGCGGACTGACGCCGTGACCACCGGGAGCCGGACGACCGGCCAGGAGCCGGGAACCATGCCGACATCCGTGCCGCGGCGTGCCGTACGGCGCCGGGGCCCGCGCCGCCACACCCGCCGCGACCTCGCCGTCCTGTGCCTCCTGCTGGGGCTGCCGATCGTGCTCGACCTCGCCCTGGTCTGGGGCCCGACACTGGCCTCCGTCGGCCTGTCCTTCACGACCTGGGACGGCGTTGGCGACCTCGGATGGGCCGGCCTCGGCAATTACGCGGACCTCTTCGCCGACTACCCGCGGTTCTGGCCGGCGGTCCGCAACAACCTGCTGTGGCTGGCCGCCCTCGGGCTGCTCGCCACGCCGTTCGGGCTGCTGCTCGCCGTCCTCATCGACCGCGGCGTACGGTTCAGCCGCTTCTACCAGTCCACCCTCTACATGCCGGTGGTGCTCTCGCTCGCCGTCGTCGGCTTCATCGCCCAGCTGATCCTCTCCCGCGACCAGGGCGCGCTCAACGCCCTGCTGGGCAACCAGGACGATCCGGTCGACTGGCTCGGCGACCCGGACCTGAACATCTGGACGGTCCTGCTGGCCGCCTGCTGGCGGCACACCGGTTACGTGATGATCCTCTACCTCGCCGGGCTGAAATCCGTCGACCCGGAGCTCAAGGAGGCCGCGGCGATCGACGGGGCGAGCGAACGGCAGGCCTTCTTCCGGGTCGTACTGCCGGCGCTGCGCCCGGTCAACGTCATCGTCGGCGTCATCACCGTCATCGAGGCGCTGCGCGCCTTCGACATCGTCTACGCCGTCAACAAGGGCCGCAACGGGCTGGAACTGCTGTCCGTGCTGGTGACCGACAACATCATCGGCGAGGCGAGCCGGATCGGTTTCGGCTCGGCCATCGCGGTCGTCCTGCTGCTGGTCTCCCTCGGCTTCATCATCACCTATCTCGTCCAGGAACTGAGGGGGGAAGCGCGGCGATGACCGTATCCGCGGTACGCGTCCGGCGTCCGGCGAGCCCCGGCGGCCCGGCCCGCGGCACACCCGGCCGCCGCCGGGGCCGTTTCGGCGTGCACGCCTTTCTGCTCGCCGTCTCGCTCGCCTTCCTCGCACCGCTGCTGCTGGCGGTCTACGCCTCGCTGCGCCCGTACGAGGAAACCGCCCGGGACGGCTATTTCTCGCTGCCGAGCCGGCTCTCCTTCGACTATTACCGGCAGGCGTTCACCGATTCCGGAATGGGCCGGCACTTCCTGAACTCGCTGCTGATCACGGTGCCGGGTGTACTGATCACGCTCTTCCTGGCGTCGTTCACCGCCTTCGCCGTGGCCCGGCTGCGGCTGCGCGGCTCCCTGGTCCTGCTCATGGTCTTCACGGCCGGGAACCTGCTGCCGCAGCAGGTCATCGTCACCCCGCTCTACGTGCTCTTCAACGAGGTGCCGCTGCCGTACTGGATGTCCGACTCGCTGACGCTGTACGACTCGCTGTGGGCGGTGCTCGCCGTGCAGATCGCCTTCCAGCTCGGCTTCTGCGTCTTCGTCCTGGCGAATTTCATGCGGACCCTGCCGCCGGAAATCCTGGAGGCGGCGATCGTGGACGGTGCCGGGGTGTGGACGCGCTACCGGCACGTGACGCTGCCGCTGTGCCGCCCCGCGCTCGCCGCCCTGGGCACCCTGCAATTCACCTGGATGTACAACGACTTCCTCTGGGGGCTGGTCTTCCTTTCCACCGGGGACAAACTCCCCGTCACCTCCGCCCTGAACAATCTGCGCGGGCAGTTCTTCACCGACTACAACCTGCTGGCCGCGGGATCGGTCATCGTCGCCCTGCCCACGGTCGTCGTCTTCCTGCTCCTGCAACGGCACTTCATCGCGGGACTCACCCTGGGCGCGAACAAGGGCTGACGGGCCGGCCCGCGGCCGGGCGCGTCCGCGGACAGGGAATTCCGTGCGCGGGCCCTTGCCGGGTACGGCCGGGGCGGCGACGCTCCGGCTACATCCCGAGCGGGAAGGGAAACGCCATGACGAACGCGCAGTTGTGGGCGCTGATCGTGGGATTCGCGTCGCCGGTGCTCATCGCGGTCATCAACCGGCCCGAGTGGTCGCGCGCCGCCCGAACGCTGGTGCAGGTGGTGGTGTCGGTTCTGGTGGGGCTGGGGAGCGCGCTCTTCGCCGGGGACTTCGCCGGAAAGGACGTGGTGAGCAGCATCCTCGTCGCCGCGGTCGCCGCGATCAGCGCGTACAAGGGCGTCTTCAAACCTGCCGGGATCGCGCCGAAGGTGGAAAAGGCCACGTCCCCGGGCGCGCGCGGATAGGCCCGGCCCCGCAAAAGTTTCCGTGGCAGGGTGTTACGGGCAACTCACAGGGGTCTAGGGACAAGGGGGCAATGTGATCGTCTGGCTGAACGGCGCGTCCGGTGCGGGAAAGTCCACCGCGGCCCGGTACCTGCTGGACCTGCTTCCCGGAAGCACGCTCTACGACCCCGCACTGGTCGGCAGCGAACTGCGGCTGATGCTGCCCGCCGCGCGGCTGGAGGAGATCGGCGACTACCAGGACCTGCCGGCCTGGCGCCGGCTCGTCGTGGACACCGCGGCGGCCCTGCTGAACGAGGTGCCGGGGCCGCTCGTTACCCCGATGCCGCTGCTGCGCCAGGAGTACCGGGACGAGATATTCGGTGGGCTGGCCGCGCGCCGGGTGCCCGTGCGCCACATCCTGCTGCACGCGGAGGAAACGATCCTCCGGGAGCGCCTGGACCGGTGCGCGGGCCGGAGCGGGGACGGGGCGTGCGCCGCGGCGGCACGGCAGCGGGGCCTGGCCCACCTGGAGTCGTACGAGGACGCGCTGGGCTGGCTCAAGCAGGACGCGCACGTCATCGACACCGCGCGGCTGACCCCCCGGGAGACCGCCGAGCGGGTCGCGGAGGCGGTCCGCACGGGCGCGGGGGCCTGCGACATCGTGCAGACACCGGAACCCACGGCGGAGACCCTGGCGGCCGGCGTGCTGCTCTTCGACGACGCCGACCGGGTGCTGCTGGTGGATCCGACGTACAAGCCGGGCTGGGAGTTCCCGGGCGGTGTGGTGGAGCCGGGCGAACCCCCGGCCCGCGCCGGGCTCCGCGAGGTGACGGAGGAACTGGGCATCCGGCTGCACAGCGCGCCGCGCCTGCTGGTGCTGGACTGGGAGCCGCCCAAACCACCCGGCTTCGGCGGGCTGCGGATGCTCTTCGACGGCGGGCGGCTGGCCGGCGAGCAGATCCGCGACCTCCTGCTGCCGGGACCCGAACTGCGCGGCTGGCGGTTCGCCACCGAGGAGGAGGCGGCGGACATGCTGCCCCCGGTGCGCTGGAACCGGCTGCGCTGGGCCCTGCGCGCACGCGAACAGGGACGCCCCCTCAACCTTGAGGCGGGCGTCCCTGTGGGATGAGGCGCGGCGGGGAGGGCCCCGGCCGGTGCCGTACCGGGGCTCGGCCGGCGGCGGTCCCTACTGCTGTGCCTTCTGCCGCGCGTACTGCTGGAGGAACAGCGCCTCGGCGAGCGAGAGGCGCTCCAGCTCCTCCGGCGAGACGGACTCGTTGACCGCGTGGATCTGCGCCTCCGGCTCGCTGAGGCCGATGAGCAGGATCTCGGCCTCCGGGTAGAGCGCCGCCAGGGTGTTGGTCAGCGGGATCGAACCGCCCATACCGGACGTCTGCATCTCCGTGCCGTCGTACGCCTCGCGCATCGCCGACGCCATCGACGCGTACGCCGGGCTGCCGGTGTCCGCGCGGAACGGCTGGCCCTGCCCGACCTGCTCCACCGAGACCCGGGCGCCCCACGGCGCGGCGTTCTCCAGGTGGGCGGTGAGCAGCTCGGTCGCCTTCACGGCGTCCGTGCCCGGCGGGACGCGCAGGTTCACCAGCGCCCGCGCGCTCGCCTGCACGGACGGCGTGGCGCCGATCACCGGCGGGCAGTCGATACCGAGGACGGTGGCGGCGGGACGGGCCCAGAGGCGGTCGGCGACCGTACCGCTGCCGGTCAGGCCGACGCCGTCGAGCACCTTGGCGTCCCGGCGGAACTCCTCCTCCGGGTACTGCAGACCCTCCCAGGCCGCCTCGGCATCCAGCCCGTCGACCGTCGTCGAGCCGTCCTCGTCCCGCAGCGAGTCCAGGATCCGGATCAGCGCCGCCAGCGCGTCGGGGGCGGCCCCGCCGAACTGACCGGAGTGCAGGTTGCCCGCCAGGGTGTCCACCTGGACGCGGACCACCGTCATGCCGCGCAGTGTCGCCGTGACGGTCGGCAGGCCGACGCGGAAGTTGCCGGTGTCACCGATGACCACGGCGTCGGCGGCCAGCAGCTCGGGGTGGGCCTCGGCGTACCGCTCCAGCCCGCCGGTGCCCTGCTCCTCCGAGCCCTCCACGATCACCTTGACGTTGACCGGGACGCCGCCGTGCTCCTTGAGCGCCCGCAGCGCCGTCAGATGCATGATCAGGCCGCCCTTGCAGTCCGCGGCGCCGCGCCCGTACCAGCGGCCGTCCCGCTCGGTCAGCTCGAAGGGCGGCGATATCCAGGCGGACTCGTCCAGCGGCGGCTGCACGTCGTAGTGGGCGTACAGCAGCACGGTCGGCGCGCCGGCCGGGCCCGGCAGGAAGCCGTACACCGACTGGGTGCCGTCCGGGGTGTCGAGCAGCGCCACATCGGTGAACCCGTCGGCCCGCAGCGCGCCCGCCACCCACTCGGCGGCGGCCTCGCACTCGCTCCTGGGGAACTGCGCCGGGTCGGCGACGGACTTGAAGGCCACCAGTTCGGCCAGCTCGGTCCTGGCCCGGGGCTGCAGGGCGGCGACGGTGTGCGCGAGCGGGCTGTCAGGCATGGAACGCTCCTTGTGGGCACGACGTTGTACACGTGGGTCACGCGCGGGTCCGTCCGGTGTGCCGCACCGGACCAACCGTACGTACGGGCGATTGTGGGGCCGATCTTCCCACAGGACGCTCGCCCCGGGGCGCGCCGTAGGATGCGGGCGGTACGCGGCACGGCATCGAACGGGAGCAGAAGCACAGGTGAGCAGCGACAGCGCAGCCGAGGGGAACCAGCAGGTGTGGGACGTCGTGGTGGTGGGCGCGGGACCCGCCGGCGCCTCGGCCGCCTACGCCGCGGCGTGTACGGGACGCCGGGTGCTGCTCCTGGAGAAAGCCGAACTGCCGCGGTACAAGACCTGCGGCGGCGGCATCATCGGGCCGTCCCGGGACGCGCTGCCGCCCGGCTTCGACCTGCCGCTGCGCGACCGGGTCCACGCGGTGACGTTCTCGCTCAACGGGAAGCTGACCCGCACGCGCCGCTCGAAGCACATGCTCTTCGGGCTCATCAACCGTCCCGAGTTCGATGCCCAGCTGGTCAAGACGGCCCAGGACGCCGGCGCCGAGCTGCGCACCGGCGTCACGGTCTCCCGGGTGGAACAGCACGGCTCGGCGGTGCCGGACCGGCGGACCGTCGCCGTGGTGCTGGCCGACGGCGAGGTGGTGCTGGCCCGCGCGGTGGTCGGCGCGGACGGCAGCGCCGGCCGGATAGGCGCGCACGTCGGCGTGAAGATGGACCAGGTCGACCTGGGCCTGGAGGCCGAGATCCCGGTGCCGCCGACGGTCGCCGAGGACTGGGCCGGGCGGGTGCTGGTGGACTGGGGACCGATCCCGGGCAGCTACGGCTGGGTCTTCCCCAAGGGCGACACCCTCACCGTCGGCGTGATCTCGGCCCGCGGCGAAGGCGCCGCGACCAAGCGCTACCTGGACGACTTCATCGGCCGGCTCGGCCTCGCGGGCTTCGAGCCGAGCATCTCCTCCGGCCACCTGACCCGCTGCCGCGCCGACGACTCGCCGCTCTCCCGCGGCCGGGTCCTGGTGTGCGGTGACGCGGCCGGGCTGCTGGAGCCCTGGACCCGCGAGGGCATCTCCTTCGCGCTGCGCTCGGGGCGGCTCGCGGGGGAGTGGGCGGTCCGCGTCTCCGAGGCGCACGACGCGGTGGACGCGCGGCGCCAGGCACTGAACTACGCCTTCGCGATCAAGGCCGGGCTGGGCGTGGAGATGGGCGTCGGCCGCCGTATGCTCACGGTCTTCTCGCGCCGCCCCGGCATGATCCACGCGGCCCTGACCGGCTTCCGCCCCGCCTGGCACGCCTTCGCGAAGATCGTCCGCGGCACGACGACGCTGGCCGAGATCGTACGGACGCATCCGGTCGCACGGCGGGCGCTGGGGGCGATGGACCGGCCATAGGGCCTGCCCTTACGGCGAGCGGCCACTCAGCGGTTCTGTGCGCAGGTGCGCTGGTGTACCTACGGGACGGGCGGGGCGCTCCGGGAGGTGCCGCCCCCGCCGGCTACTCCCCCCGGAGTACACCCGATCACCGCGCTGGGCTGACGCGTCCGTACGGCGCGCCGGTCTAGCGTGGCGGGATGGACAACGGAAGGCCGCCGTGGGCGCGGTTCTGCCGCGGCCTCTTCCCGGACCGCGGGCGGCTTTCGCCGGGCGAGGGGGACGGCCCGGCCGGGCGGTTCGGCACGGGGGCGCCCGGCGCCACCGCCGGTACGCGGCTGCCCCGGACCTTCGCGGCCGGTACGCGGCTGCCCTGGGCCTCCACGGCCGTCCTCACCGTGTTCGTGCTCGTCGGCACGCGGTTCGCTGGGCTGAGACAGCCGGAGCGTGCCGCTCCCGACCCGTTCGCGTACGCGTTGCTCGTCACGGGCGCGGTGCTGCTGCTCTGGCGGCACCGCTTCCCGCGTACGGTCGCCCTCGGCACCGCGGTCGCCGCCACTGTCTACCTCGCCGCCGGATATCCGTACGGCCCCGTTCTGCTCACCGTCGCCCTCGGCTGCTTCGCGGGCATCGTGGCCGGGCGGCGCGTGGCGGCCTGGGCCGCCGTCGCCCTGATCTGGGCGGGCCATCTGCTGGTCGGCCACTGGCTCTACCGCTGGCTGCCGCCACCGGGCGACGGGCCGGCGCCCTGGGGCGAGCAGCTGTTCATCACCGTCCTGGTGGTGGCGGTCGTGGCCGTCTCCGAGCTGGCGCGCGTACGCCGTGAACAGCTCGCGCGAGCGCGCGCCGAGCGGGTGGCCGCCGAGCGGCGGCGGGCCGACGAGGAACGGCTGCGGATCGCCCGGGAACTGCACGACGTGCTGGCGCACAGCATCTCCGTCATCAACGTCCAGGCGGGCGTCGGACTCGCCCTGCTGGACGACGACCCCGAGCAGGCGCGTACGGCCCTGACCACCATCAAGGCCGCCAGCAAGGAAGCGCTGGGCGAGGTGCGGCAGGTCCTGGCCGCGCTGCGGGCTCCGGGCGACGCCCCGCGGTCCCCGGCGCCCGGTTTGGCCCGGCTGCCCGAACTGTGCGAGCAGGCCGAAGGGGCCGGGCTCACGGTACGGGTCACCGAGGAGGGCGACCCCACCGGCCTCGCCCCCGGCGCCGATCTCGCCGCCTTCCGGATCGTGCAGGAAGCGCTGACCAATGTCGTCCGGCACTCCGGGTCCCGCACGGCCCGGGTCCGGCTCGTCCGTCTTCCCGGCGCACTGGAGATCACGGTCGACGACGACGGCCCCGCGACCGCCGCCGGGCGGGCCGGGAACCCCGGGGAGGCGGGGGACGCGGGGGACGTCGCCGGGGGCGGCAACGGCCTGGTCGGGATGCGGGAACGGGCCGCCGCCCTCGGCGGCACCGTCGAGGCGGGCCCGCGGCCGGACGGCGGGTTCCGGGTGCGCGCCCGCCTTCCGCTGCGCCCGCCGACACCGGCGCCGCACGGCCCCGGCTCCGCGCGCGCTACGGATACGGTGAAATCCACCGCCACCGAGGAGGAGTCGTGATCCGGGTACTGCTCGCCGACGACCAGCTGCTGGTCCGCGCCGGATTCCGGGCCCTGCTGGACGCCCAGCCCGGCATCGAGGTCGTCGGCGAGGCGGCGGACGGCGAGGAGGCGCTGATCGCCCTGCGCGAGCTGCGCCCGGACGTGGTGCTGATGGACATCCGGATGCCGGTGCTGGACGGGCTCGCCGCCACCCGGCAGATCTCCGAGGACCCCCGGCTGTCCGCCGTGAAGGTGGTCATGCTCACCACCTTCGAACTGGACGAGTACGTCTTCGAGGCGATCCGCGCGGGCGCCGCCGGCTTCCTGGTCAAGGACACCGAACCGGAGGAACTCGTACGAGCCGTACGCGCCGTGGTCGAGGGCGACGCGCTGCTCTCGCCGGGCGTCACCCGCCGGCTGATCGCCGAATTCGCCGCCCGTTCCAAGGAACCGGCCGCCGCCGGCACCCTGTCCGCGCTCACCGAACGGGAGCGGGAAGTGATGACGCTGGTCGGCCTCGGCATGTCGAATGAGGAGATCGCCCGCCGCCTGGTCGTCAGCCCGCTGACCGCCAAGACCCACGTCAGCCGCACAATGATCAAGCTGGGCGCCCGCGACCGGGCCCAACTGGTCGTACTGGCCTATGAGTCGGGGCTCGTGCGCCCGGGGTGGCTGGGGTAACCGGTTGCGGAACGGGTGGGGTGGGCGCGGAGCGGGTGGGCCGGACGCGGAACGGGGCGGCCGGGCGACGCCCGGTGGCGACACGCCGTCCCGGCCGCTATCCGGAGCTGCGCCCGGTGAAGCGGCGCAGGACCCGCACCACCCGCCAGACGAACGCCACCCCCGCCGCGCTCCCGGCCGTCGCCAGCAGCACGCCGGTCCCGGTGCGCCCCGGGTCCGTGAACAGCAACGGACTCACCACGGCACCGAAGGCGAGAGCGGCCGCGAACACACCGGTCAGCAGGGCGAAGCCGATCTCGACGGTCATCGCGTCGCGTTCGGCTTGGGAGCGGGGTGGGGACATGGTGACAGTTTGTCATGTGGTGGGCAGGGGTGGGGGATCGGCCGGTTGCTTCCTTGGCTGCGGTTCCCTTCCCCCTCTGCCCTCCCCCCACCCACCCGCCCCACTCGCCTCGCCCCACCCACCTCACCCCACCCGGGCCGGTCCGGAGACCCCCGCTCCCCGGACCACACGCCCCCCAGCCCCGTCCTCCTGTTCAGATCGTGAAGCGTTCGCGCCACAGTTGGGCCAGGGAGGTGTCGCCCGTGACCGTGAGGCCGTCCAGCGGGTGGCGGTTCCACAGGGCCAGGTACAGCTCGGGTGCCGGTCCCTCGATTACGCAGTCCGGTGCGGCGGCGTCCGGTGCCGGGGCCTCCGGTGTGCGTTCCACGCGCGGGGGCGCGTCCGACACGTGCACCGTCCAGGTCCCGGTGGCCTCGCCGGTGGCCCGTATGCGCAGCGTCCGCGGCGCGTCCGTCCGCAGGGCTTCGTGCCGCCGCGCGACCATGCCGATCAGCAACTCGTCGATGCCGTCCACCGCGAAGCCGGGCGCGGAGGGGGTGATGCCCGCGCCGAGCGCGGCCTCGGCGTCGGCGCGGTGGATCGCCGTCTCGTGTGCCTGGCGCCGTGCCCAGAAGGCCAGGGGGGACGGCGCGGGCAGGAAGGTCCAGCAGGATATGTCCGCCGGGGCCGCGCGCAGCACCGACGCCAGCTTCCGGCAGCCGTCGCGCAGCCAGTCGGCGAGTGCCTCGTCGGGCAGCCGCGGGTCGTCGGGCGGCGCCACCTTCTCCTGGACGGCGTCCGCCACGTAGCGGGTGGCCCAGCGGTGCACCCGGCCCGTGTGGACGAGCAGGTCGCGCACCCGCCACTCCGGACAGGTCGGGACCGGGGCGTCCGCCCCGGCCTTCTCGGCGGCGTCGGCGAGCAGTCGGCCGTCCCGCTCCAGCGAATCGATGAAGTCAGCGATCTCCATGCCGTTGAGTGTGCCAGCCACCACTGACAACGGGCCCGCGCGTCATCGGCCGCCCGCGCAGCCCCCGGTGGACCAGCCCCAGGAGCAGCGCGTTGACCAGTGCGGCGACCGCGAGGGTCAGCACCGCGAACCACTGCGGCGAGCCCGCGTCACCCCACAGCGCGTCACCGGCGAGCCACAGCGGGAAGATCGTGGGAGCGGTGAGCAGCACCGCCCAGATGCCCGCGAACGAGGCGTCCTGGTGTTCGACGAAGACCATGTCCACCAGGGCGAAGAGCACCGCCGCGACCACCAGGCCCAGGTAGACCAGCGAAACCGGATTGCCGAACGTCAACCGCGCGAGGCCGCGCAGCCGGGATGTGGTGTTCATGCCGTCCCCCAGGTGTCGGGGTGGCCGGGCGGACGGGGCGCGCGTCGCGCGCCGGCGCCCGTCGGCCGGATGCCCTGGCCGAATCCATGACCAAGTAGCCCATTATGGTCCGCGATCGGTCCCTTCCGGCAGGTCGGGTACCCGGCATCCGGGTATCGACTCCCGCGTACGGGGCCGTACGCGCCGTGCGGTAGCCGTACCCGGCCGTCGGCGGTATCCGCCGCCCCGCTTCCGGCCGTACACGAGACGCCCGTCGCGCCCGCCGGGTACGGCCGCACGCCGGGCACCCGGGGGCCCGGAAGGGCGGCCCGTATTTTGTTCACCGTCGGCACAAAGCAAGAATGGGGACGTGACCCACACTCGGACAACCAGGCTGGAGCGGGGCCGCAGCGCTCTCGGCCCCGCACTGGAGCTCGTACACACCGGGCGCGCACCCACCCGTGCCGTGCTGACCTCGGAACTCGGCGTGACCCGGGCGACCGCGGGCGCGGTGGCGGCGGAGCTGGAAGCGCTCGGCCTGATCATCGTCGACTCCCGCCCGACCGCCTCGGCGGGGTCCCAAGGCCGCCCCTCGCACCGGCTGTTCATCGACGAGAACGGCCCCGTCGTCCTCGCCGCGCAGATCCACGCCGACGGCTACCGCACCGCGCTGGTCGGCCTCGGCGGGCGGATCGTGGCCACCGAGAGCGGCTGCGACACCATCCCCGCCGACCCGGCCCACGTACTTGCCGAAGTCGTGGCGTCCGGGGCCGGGATGCTCGAACGGACCGGGCGGCGCTGTCTGGGCGCGGCGCTCGCCATCCCGTCCGCCGTCGCCGAACCCGACGGCGAGGCGCTCAACCCGCTGCACCTGGCCTGGCCCACGGGCGCCCCCGTACGCCGCCTCTTCCGGCGCGCGCTAGCCGAGGCCCGGATTCCCGGGGTCACCCCGGCGGTCGGCTTCACGGGCAACGACGTCAACCTCGTTGCCCTGGCCGAACACCGGCACGGCGCCGGCCGCGGCGCCCGCGACCTGCTGTGCGTCGCCTCCGGGCACCGGGGCGTCGGTGGCGCGCTGGTGCTGGACGGGCGGCTGCACAGCGGCAGTTCGGGCCTGGCCCTGGAGGTCGGCCACCTGACCGTCAACCCGGAGGGCGCGCCCTGCCACTGCGGCAGCCGCGGCTGCCTGGACGTCGAGGCGGACCCGCTCGCCTTCCTCGGCGCCGCGCGCCGCGCGCCCGGCCCCGAGGGCTCACTGCTGCGGCAGGCCACCGACCTGCTGCGCGAGGAATACCACGACCCGTCCGTACGGGCCGCCGCCGACCTGCTGATCGACCGGCTGGGCCTGGGCATCGCCGGGCTGGTCAACATCCTCAACCCCGACCGCATCATCCTCGGCGGCCTGCACCGCGAACTCCTGGGCGCCGACCCGGAACGGCTGCGGGCCGTGGTCGCCGACCGCAGCCTGTGGGGGCGCAGCGGCGGCGTACCGATCCTGCCCTGCTCACTCGACCACAACAGCCTGGTCGGCGCGGCGGAGCTGGCGTGGCAGCCGGTGCTGGACGATCCGCTGGTGGTGCTGGAGGGGCAGAAGGAAGAGTAGGGGCAGGGGGAAGGGCCGGGGCGGCTGAGTGGCTGCGGTGCCGAGGTGCGCGCCTCAGTGGGCGGCCGGGCCCCCGCGCCACACCGGCGCGGGCCGCCGGCCGACGGCGGTCTCGAAGGCCGCGCGCGCCAGCAGCCGCGTCGAGTCCAGCGTCGGCAGCGGCGAGACCTCCGGGGTCACCAGCAGCGGAATCTCCGTACAGACCAGGGCGACCGCGTCGCAGCCGCGCGCTGCCAGCCGCTCGATGACGCGTACGTACTCCTGGCGCGCGGGCCCGGAGAAGACACCGTTCACCAGCTCGCCGAAGATGATGTCGTGGACGGTACGGCGGTCCCGCTCGTCCGGCACCTCGGCCGCGATGCCCCGGCCGCCCAGCGCGTCCCGGTAGAGCGGGCCGTCCATCGTATACGCGGTCCCCAGCACGCCGACGCGCCGGAACCCGGCGCGGGCGGCGCGTTCGGCGACCACCTCGGCGATGTGCAGGCCGGGCAGCGGCAGTTCCGCGCCGGGCAGCCCGAGCGCCAGGTGGGCGGTGTTGTCCGGACAGACGAAGAAGTCCGCGCCGGCGCGGCCGAGGCGCGCCACACTCTCCAGGAGCGTCGCCCGGACGGCGTGGTGATCACCGGCCTCCCAGGCGGGCATGCTGCGGGCCATGCTGATGCAGTCCAGCGTCACGTCCGGGTGCTCGTACGGTCCCAGTTCGGCGAAGCCCTCCTGGCAGAACGCCCGGAAGCACAGCGCCGCGCCTTCGGTGCTGTGCGCGAGGATGCCCAAGTGCCGCACGGTGCCTCCCGAGGCCGACGGACGCGTCTGCCGCCATTGTCACCCGCGCCGGCCGCCAACGCTCCCCCCCCAACGCTCCCCGAGGGCTCGCCTTCACGCACTGCCCGTCGGCTCCCACGCGACCGCGAACGCCCGGGCCGGGTTCGTGGTGAAGACACGCCGCACCAACGCCTCGCCCAGGGCGACTTCGAGCCGCGGACGCAGCCGGCGCAGCAGGTGGGGCATCCCGGGCCCGCCGTTCACCGAGCGGGCCGCCGCGGTCGTCGTGTCCCCGCCGAGCAGCAGCCGGTCCGCGTACCCGGCGTCCGCGAGCGCGGCCAGCGCGTCCGGCAGCCGCCAGTCCGTGGCGTGGTGGGCGCGCGAGGGGCCGTCGAAGGCCAGGTAGGCCCCGGCCGCGGCGGCCTGCCGGTGGACGACGAGGTCGGGCGAGCGGTTGAGATGGCCCAGGATCACACGGTCCGGCGGCACCGCCAGCCGGTCGCACAGCAGGTCGAGGACGTCCGCCGCGCCGGTGCCCAGCTCCAGGTGGACGCCGATGGGGGCGCCGGTGGCTTGGTGGGCCTCGGCCGCGGCGGCCATGGTGTACCGGGCGTGCGCGTCCAGGCCGTGGAAGCCGCCGGCGACCTTGATCATGCCGGCCCGCGGTCGCACGGCGGTCCGCTCCGCTTCCGGACCGCCCCCGCCGGGACCGCCGTCCCGGCCGCCGATCCCGGTCGTCAACTCGGCCACGAAGAGCCCGGCCAGCCCGGCCAGACCAGCCGTTCCGTCCGGGGCGCCGCCGGCCTTCCCCCGCACCCGCCCCAGCACCTCGGGCGCATAGTGGACCGCCTGATGCAGCCCGGTGGCCGCGATGATCCGCACCCCCGACTCCGCCGCCAGTCGCGGCAGTTCACCCGCGCGCCGCCCCATCCCGTACGGCGTCCACTGGACCACGGTGCCGCCGCCCGCCTCCCGGAAGGCCCGCAACTCCGCCGCCGCGGCGCCGGAGTCGGCCAGTTCCTGGCCGGGCAGCAGCGGGCTGCGCAGGAACAGGTGGTCGTGGGCGTCGCAGACACCGAGGGCGGCGGGGGAGACGTCCCCCGAGACGGTACGGACGGTGGCGGCCGGACGGACGGCGGTGTCCTCCAGGGGCGCGGTCACCACTGCGCGCCCACCGGCAGCCGGTCCGCCCCCGGCGCGGAGAGATGCAGGACCTGGTAGAGCTCCCCGTCCGACGCGGGCGGGGTGTCCTCCCAGAGGGTGAAGTGCACCAGTTCCCAGTGCCGGGGGTCGAGCGCCAGCGCGGTGGTGTGCACACCGTCGGTACGGGCCAGCTGCCGCTGCTCGGTCACCGCTTCCTCGACGGCGGTGGCCGGATCCGTGCCCTCGGCGAGCATCCGCGTACGGCGCACGAAGCAGCGGGGCACCGCCCCCGCCGCCGGCCCGCGCTCGTGGTGGACGCCCATCCAGTGCTGTACGACCGGGCGGCCGAAGTCCCGGATCACGCCCCGGAACCCGTCACCGAGGAGGAAGCGGTGCATCGCCGGGGCGTCCGCCCACAGGTAGAACGGCGCATATTGATTGACGGCCGAACCGCCGACCCCGCGTTCGCGGATGCCGTACGCCTTGATCCCCAGCCCGTCGAAGTCGTCGAGGAGGTGGCCCCGGGTCCGTACCCGGTCGCGGATGATGTCCATGTCGTAGTCGGCGGGCAGGGTGACGGCGTACTGCAAGGCGTGCACGGGAACTCCTGAAGGGGGAGGGGAGAGGGGCGTTCACTCGGAGAGGACGGCGTCGACCGGGCAGCCCCATTCGGCGGCCGTGCCGTCGGCCGCCGCCTCGACCACGGCGAGGTGGGTCATGAACGTGCCGGGCGCGGCACCGTGCCAGTGCCATTCGTCCGGCCCGGTCCACACCGTGTCACCGGCCCTGATCTCCTCGACCGGGCCGCCCCGGCGCTGCACCAGGCCGGTGCCCTCGGTGACGTGCAGGACCTGCCCGTTCGGGTGGCGGTGCCAGGCGGTACGGGCGCCGGGCGCGAAGTGGACGCTGAACATGCGCAGCCGGGACGGCGCGGGCGGCGCCGCCAGCTCGTCCAGCCACACGGCGCCGGTGAAGTGCTCGGCGGGGCCGGGCCGGCTGTCCGGGCGACGACGGGTGATCTCCATGGGTTGGGGCCTCTCCGGTCGGTGCGTGAGCTGATGTGGTGTCAGGCCGCAGGGGACGGGCCGGTGGTGCGGGCGGTGAGGAGGGAGAGCACGCCGTGTACGGCGGCGTCGAAGGGGGCGGGCGACTCCGCGGCGCGGGCCAGCACGTAACCGCCCTGCACGGTCGCGACCACGGCCGCCGCGGTGCCTTCCGGATCCAGCTCGGCGTCGAACTCGCCGCGCTCCAGGCCCTCCCGGAGGATTCCGGCGATCCGGCCGCGCAGCCAGTCCAGCGTCTCGAACACCGGCTGCCGCAGCGCCGGATCGGCGATGACGTCGGGGTCCATGGTCAGCCGGCCCACCGGGCAGCCGCGCAGCACGTCGCGCTCGCGCAGCAGATAGGCGCGGACCCGGTCGTACGCGCCGCCGTCACCGGACAGGGCGGTCTCCGCGGTGGCCCGCATGTGCTGCGCGGTGCGCCGGATGGCGGCGAGCGCGAGATCGGACTTGCCCGTGAAGTGGTGGTACATGCTGCCCTGGCCGACGCCGGCGCGCTGCAGGATCGCCTTCGGGCTGGTGCCGGTGAAGCCGCGCTCCCACAGGAGCTCCCGGGTGCTCTCGATGAGGCGTTCGGAGGTGGTCATGACCTCACTGTACATACCAGTAGTTACAAAGATCAACAGGGGCGGGCGAGGATGGGGCACACGCGTACTTCCCTGGTGGTACGCGCGGTGCCGCCGGCCGTACGACGCCCCGCGGCCTCCGGCGGCGCAGGCTCGACAGGGAGAACACCCGACCCGCGGCGGCTGCCGAGCGGCCGATAAGGAGCTGACCTCATGTTTGATCTGGCGCACCCGTGGACCGGCGGCCCCGGCCCCTGGTTCCTGTTCTTCCCGCTGTTCTGGGCGGCCGTCGTGTTCGGTGTGTTCGTGCTGCTGCGGCGCACCGTGTGGCGGGGGCGCGCCCCCTGGCGGCGGTCCGACGGCTCTCAGGGCCGCGCCCCGGGACCGGCGGACGGCACGGACCGCTCACCGGTCGGACTGCTCGGCCGGCGCTTCGCGGCGGGGGAGATCGACGAAGAGGAGTACTGGCGCCGGCTCTCCGTCCTGGACGAGCGGTTCGGCACCGGGCCGAAGGGCGGCGCGGCGTGAGTGCCGCGTGAGCGCGGCGCCCCGAGCGCTCCCGGCGGCTCGCCGCCGAGCCGGGCGCGGCGACCCGTCGCCCGGCCGGCCGCGGCGCCCCGCCGACCGGCCCCGCCGACCGCCCGTTCCACCCGCCCCCTTCAACCGACCCCTGCACCCCGCACCCGCGGACGGGCGTCCACCGGTGTGCGCAGGGGTGGTTCGACGGCGGTGTGCGCCGGTTCGCGCGACAGCACGCCGCGGGCGCACGGCGAGCGCCCCGTCGACGTACGGCGTACGGATTCCTCCGGTGCGATCGTGAGGGCGGGGAGCGTGAACCAGACGACCTTGCCGCCGCCGTCGGGCCGCACCCCCCAACTCTCGCTGAGGGCCGCGATCAGCGACAGTCCGCGGCCCTCGGTATCGAGGGTTCCGGCCGCCCGCACCCGGGGCAGCCGTGGGTCCAGGTCACGCACCGAGACCGTCAACTGGTCGAGCAGTACGAGAAGTTCGACGGTGCACTGTTTGCTGGGCACGGCGTGCTGGTGCACATTGGCCAGCAGCTCGGTCACCCCGAGCGCGGCCGGGTCTATCAAGGCGTCGAGACGCCAGTAACGGAGCTGCGCCGATACGATTCTGCGCACTTGGCCGATCCGGGCCGGAAGGGCCTGGAGCTCCACCGTGCAGTGTCTGCTGGGCTGCCTGATCACGACCACGACTCCCTGATGAGGTCGGGCGCCCTCGTACGACGGGGGCGAAGATCGGATCCAGCGATGCCGCCTTCCACCACAGTGTCACCGCTGGTGAACCCTCAGTGATACGAGTCCAGGGTCGTCCCGCCTGTGCGCTCCCGCAACCGCACCGTCCCCCGAAGGACCCTGTCAAGCGCGTGTGGAGCGTGCCGCGCGTACGGCATCCAGGAAGCGGTCCGGAGTGCCCAGCGTCAGTGAATAGCGGTGCCCGTTCAGGGTGGCGAGCGCCCGGTCACGGGCCGCGAACAGCGGTTTGTGCGCCTGTACGGACTGGACCGGCGCGCTGTCTATCTCGGTGCCGTAGCTCGTCAGCAGCGCCAGTCTGCCGTCCTTGATCACGACCTGGCCGGCCCGGGTCAGCGACCGGAGCAGCCACCGTTCGATGCGTACCCCGGTGGCGTTGAATTCGGGTTCCGCCATGGCGATCACCTCCTTGGCACGTCGGGCGTGCGCTCCGCACCCGCCCCCTTGGTGCGCAGTCTGCCTGCGTCGTGCCGTGGGCACCAGTACCCCTTGGCCAAAGCTCGCCGCCAGCTTTTCCCCAGGCCTCGCTTGGGGCTGCCCAAAGGGTTGTTTATGCAGGTGAGAAGCGTGTGGCAGGTGGTTATAGTCGGGACAGGCCCGGCGTTCCGCGCGGGCTCCGTACGACGTCCGGGAGCGCGCCGATGAGCATCGCACAGTCACCAGCCGACCACCCGGGGCGGGTGCCCGGGAGCGGCGGCCCGATGCCGACCGTGGACGTCGACCGCAGTGATCCGGACTACCGGGCCTGGCTGAAAGAGGCCGTGCGCAAGGTGCAGGCGGATGCCAACCGGACGGCCGACACCCATTTGCTGCGCTTCCCGCTGCCGGAGGAATGGGGCATCGACCTGTACCTGAAGGACGAGTCGACCCATCCGACCGGCAGCCTCAAGCACCGGCTGGCCCGCTCGCTGTTCCTCTACGGGCTGTGCAACGGCTGGATCCGGCCCGGCAAGCCGGTCATCGAGTCGTCCAGCGGCTCCACCGCGGTCTCCGAGGCGTACTTCGCGAGCCTGGTCGGTGTGCCGTTCATCGCGGTGATGCCCGCCACGACCAGCCGCGAGAAGACCCGGCTGATCGAGTTCCACGGCGGCCGGTGCCACCTCGTGGACGATCCGCGGACGGTCTACGCGGTCTCCGCCCGGCTCGCCGCCGAGTCCGGCGGCCACTACATGGATCAGTTCACCTACGCCGAACGGGCGACGGACTGGCGCGGCAACAACAACATCGCCGAGTCGATCTACCAGCAGCTGCGGCTGGAGCGGTATCCGGAGCCCGCCTGGATCGTCGCCACGGCCGGCACCGGCGGCACCTCCGCGACCATCGCCCGCTACGTGCACTACATGCAGTACGACACCCGCATCTGCGTGCCCGACCCGGAGAACTCCTGCTTCTTCGACGGCTGGCGCACCGGCGACGCGAAGACGGACTGCGCCACCGCCTCGCGCATCGAGGGCATCGGGCGCCCGCGCATGGAGCCCAGCTTCGTGCCCGGCGCCATCGACCGGATGATGAAGGTCCCGGACGCGGCGAGCGTGGCGGCCGTCCGGGCCCTGGAGCGGGCCATCGGGCGCAAGGCGGGCGGCTCGACGGGCACCGGCCTGTGGAGCGCGCTGAAGATCGTCGCGGAGATGGTCGCCGAGCGGCGCACCGGCTCCGTCGTCACGCTGCTCTGCGACCCCGGCGACCGCTACCTGGACAAGTACTACTCCGACACCTGGCTGGCCGGGCAGGGCCTGGACATCACGCCGTACGCGGCGACGATCGACGCCTTCCTGGAGACCGGGGTCTGGCCCGGCTGAGCCGGCCGGCCCGGACGGGCGGCGGGCCGGCGCGCGTCGACCTCGGGTACGGGCGCGCTCCTGGCCGTCAGCCCCTCAGATGTCCGTGCCGTCGCCCGGTTCGCCCGCGACCACCAGCTCCGGCGGCAGCTCCGCGATCTCCTCGCGGGCCCGCGCCGGCAGCCCGCGGTCGGTCACCAGCACGTCCACGTCCTCCAGTGAGGCGAAGGAACTGAGTCCGACGGTGCCCCACTTGGTGTGGTCGGCCACCACCACGACTCGGCGGGCGGACCGGACGAAATGGCGGTTGGTCTCCGCCTCGGCGAGGTTGGGCGTGGACAGCCCGGCCTCCACCGATATGCCGTGGACGCCCAGGAACAGCACGTCGAAGTGGAGCGAGCGGATCGCGGCGTCCGCCACCGGCCCCACCAGGGTGTCCGAGGGCGTGCGCACGCCGCCGGTCAGCACCACCGTCGCCGCGCCCGCCCGGGGGGCCGGACTGCCGGCCGCCGCCCGCTGCGCGTTGTAGAACACGTCGGCCACCCGCACCGAGTTGGTGACCACCGTCAGGTCCGGCACCTCCAGCAGCTGCTGGGCCAGCGCGAACGCGGTGGTGCCGCCCGCCAGGGCGATCGCGCCGCCGGGCGCCGCCATCCGGGCCGCCGCCTTGGCGATGTCCTCCTTGGCGCTCAGCTCCAGCCCCGACTTGGCCTCGAAGCCCGGCTCGTGGCTGCTCGGCTCGCTGACCGGTACCGCGCCGCCGTGCACCTTCTCGACCATGCCCTGCCGGGCGAGGGCGTCCAGGTCGCGCCGGACCGTCATGTCCGAGACGTTGAGCCTGCGGGTCAGTTCGTTCACGCGGACGCCGCCGCGCCGTCTGACCTCGTCGAGGATCAGAGCGCGACGCTGCTCCGCGAGGAGGTTCTGGTTGTCGCTCACCCCGGCCTGTCCCTTCCGCCCGGCTGCCGTTGCGCCCTCATCCTCGCACGCGGCGGCGGGCGCATCCGCCCCGCCGGGGTGGGGTGTGCGCCCGTGGAAGCGGGAAGGAAGCAGGCGCGAGGGGCCGGTGGCCGCGTACGCAGCCGTGGGAAGCTTCTTGAACATGACATGACAGCCGTTCCGCCGCCGGGTACCGTGCGGCGCCGACGGCACGTACCGCATCGGGGGACGGATCACATGGACAGCGGAAACAGGACGGCGGCAGCCGCTCCGGACGGACCGGACGCCGCACGGGACGAGGCGCCGCCACCGCGGCAACCCGCCCTGGAACTCCTCGTGCACGGTGTGGGCGGCACCACGCCGGAGAAGATGCTCGGCGACCCGCGCACCGTCCTGGTCACCGGCGACGACACCGCCGCCGTGTACCGCCGCGCCGTCGACGCCGACGCCGAACAGCACCCCGAGGACCACCGCACCGAACCGATCCGCGAGGCGTACTGCTGGTGCAACCTCACCTCCGGCAACGGGGCCCGCGCGCTGTGGCTGATCCTGCTGCCCTTCATGGTCGCCAACCTCGCCCACTGGATGCGCCCCGCCGCACCGTCCGGCCACCGGGGCCACCGCGTGTACGACATCCTCGTCCGCCTCCTCGCCCTGAGCCTGACCGTCCTGCTCGTCGCCGCCGCCTGCGAAGTGGCGCTGGACCTGACGGCCTGGCAGTGCGCGGGCAGCGCCGCCTGCGCGGCGGGCAAGTCCTGGATGGGCTTCCTCAGCCCCGCGCAGGGCGGCCCATGGAGCGGACCGGGCCGCCGCATCGCGCTCGCCGCCCTCTTCCCGTTGCTGCTCGTCGGCTTCCTGTGGTGGCTCTCGCGCCGTACGTGGAGCGCGTACGAGTCCGCCTCGCCGCCGCCGCGCCGCCCCGGCACCTCCCGCGACGTACCGCCCGCCCAGCGTCCCGCGCTGACCCGCCGCGGCTTCTGGTACGGCCGCCGGGTGGTCGCCCGGCTGCGCGCCGCGCACACCGCGGCCGGGCTGCTGACCATCGCCGTCGCCCTGCTCGTGGCAGCCGTGGACCACGACCGGCGGGCGGGCGCCGACGGCACGCTGGCCGCCACCGGCCGCGTCCTGCTCACCCTGGTCCTGCTGCTGGCCGCGCTCACCGTCTGGATCGTCTGCCGCACCGCCCGCTCCGAGGCCGAACCGGACGAACACCGCGACCGATTCCTGGTCAGGGCGCTGCCGTTCGCCGCGCTCGGCGCGCTCGTGCTGTCCGCCGTCCACACGGCCTGGGCCCGGCCCGGCTGGGTCAGCGGCGACCGGCTGCCCGGCAGCGGCGCCTTCGGCGGCATCGCCGTCTTCCAGGGCCTGCTGGTCCTCGGCCTCCTCGGCACCGCGGGCTTCCTCCAGAACGCCGCACGCCGCCACGGGCACGGCGACGGACGCGCCGCGCTGAAAGGATTCCACGGCGCGTCCGTCGCCCTGCTGGGGTGCGGACTGGGCGGCGTGCTCACCGGGGGAGCGGCCCAGCGCCTGGCGGACTGGCTGGACGACGGCGCGACCCCGGGCCGGCCGGGCGCCCCGATCGCCGGCCCGCCCGTCCTGCTGTCCTGGCAGGCATCGGTGCTCCCGGTGCTGCTGGTCGTCGTCGCGGCCTTCGCGCTGCTGGCCGGCGTGCAGATCCTGCTCGTACGCCGCCGGGTCGAGCCGGACATCCCCGGGTTGTACGACAAGCAGGAGCGGCCCGACGAGCAGCGGGCGCGCCGTATCGCGGGCACCATCGCCCGGGCCGGGCTCACCGACTCCGCGCCCGTCCTGGTCGGCGCCGTCTGCGTGGTGACGCTCGTCCTGGGCGCCGGCGCGGTGGCCGGTGCCTGGCTCACCGACCGGGCGCCCGGCCGGGCCACGGAGCACGCGCCGGTGCTCGTCCACACGGCCGCCGCGACGGCCGAATCGCTCGGGTCCTGGCTGATGGGCGCCGGAGTGCTGCTCCTCGCCGTCATGGGCTGGCGCGCCTACCGCGACCGCTCCACCCGCCGCACCGTCGGCATCCTCTGGGACGTCGGCACGTTCTGGCCGCGCGCCGCGCACCCCTTCGCCCCGCCCTGCTACGCCGAGCGCGCCGTGCCCGACCTGACGTGGCGGATGGCCACCTGGACCGAGGAGAACGACGGCCGCCTGGTCATCTCCGGCCACTCACAGGGCAGCGTCCTGGCGGCGGCGGCCGTCTGGCAGCTGGACCTGGTCACCCGCAGCCGGGTCGCGCTGCTCACCTACGGCTCCCCGCTGGAGCGCCTGTACGGACGGTGGTTCCCGGCCTGCTTCGGGCCGGCGGCGCTGACCGGGCTGCACCGGGAGATGGACGACTGGCGCAACCTGTGGCGGCTCACCGACCCCATCGGCGGGCCCGTGCGGCTCACCTGCGAGGGCGGCCCCGCCATCGACCTCGGCCCGCTGCGCGACCCGCTCGCCTTCGGGCGCACCCTGCGCCACCCGCTGCCCGCCCAGATCCTCGGGCACGGCGACTACCAGTCCGACCCGGCCTTCGAGGAGACCCGGGCCGAACTGATCGCCCGGCTCGGCTCCTCCGTACCGGGGCAGCGGGCGGAGGAGGGCCCGGCGGCAGACCGCTGACGGCCCGTCACGGCAAGTCGGGCAGGTCCTCCGCGTACAGCAGCGTGAGATCGTCGGTGTCCGGGTCGGCCAGCAGGGCGACCCGGCCCGCGTGCCGCTCCACCATCGCCTCGAACGTCTGCCGGGCGGTCCGGCCGTTGCCGAACGACGGCCCCTTGGGGAGCGCGGTGAAGTACTTGAGCAGCGCCTCGCCCGCCCCCTCGGCCAGCCGGTACTCATGCTCCTCGCCCTGCTGCTCGACGATGCGCAGCAGGTCCTCCGGCGCGTAGTCGGCGAAGGTGATGGTGCGGGAGAAGCGCGACGCCACACCCGGGTTGACGGCGAGGAAGCGCTCCATCTCGGCCGTGTACCCGGCCACGATCACCACCACCGCCTCCCGGTGGTCCTCCATCAGCTTCACCAGCGTGTCGATCGCCTCGCGCCCGAAGTCCCGCCCGGAGTCCTCCGGCGAGAGCGCGTACGCCTCGTCGATGAACAGCACCCCGCCGCGCGCCCGGTCGAACGCCTCCTGCGTACGGATCGCCGTGGAGCCGATGTGCTCACCGACCAGGTCCACCCGGGACACCTCGACCAGGTGCCCGCGTTCCAGCACGTCCAGCGAGGCCAGGATCTCGCCGTAGAGCCGGGCGACCGTGGTCTTGCCGGTGCCGGGGGAGCCGGTGAAGACCAGGTGGCGGCGGACCGAGGCGGCCTTGAGCCCGGCCTCCCGGCGCCGCCGCCCCACCTCGATCATGTTGATCAGGCTGCGCACCTCGCGCTTGACGCTCTCCAGACCGACCAGCCGGTCCAGTTCGCCGAGCACCTCGTCCGAGGGCCGGCTCGTGGCGGCGGGCGCTGCGGGCTCCGGGGCGGGCGGCGGCTGCACGCTCTGCGCCGGTACGTTCCCGAGCAGCCCCGCCGTCTGCGTCGCCGGCACCACCGCCGACGCCCGCACCGCCGGGACCGGCGGCTCGCCCACCGCGCGGCTCTCGTCGCTGGTGCAGTCCCGCACGGCCGGCCCGCCGGTGTGCCCCTCGCCCTGCGCGCCGGCGCCGTCCGCGAACTCGTACCCGCCGCGCGCGCACCGCTCCGTACGGCAGCGCGTCAGCGTCGTACGGCACCCGTCGAGGATGTGGAATCCGTACCCCGAACTGTCCGTCACCCGGCAGGAGTCGAACGTGCCGCGGCCTTCGGCGGAGACGTAGAAGCCCGCCTCGACCGGCGCGGCGACCGTGCAGCGCTCGACGGTGGGATCGGCGCCCTTGGTCACGATCACACCGGTCTGGGCCGCTTCGACGGTGCAGTTGGCGAGCGTGCCGCCGCTGCCGTGGTCCCGGAACCAGGCGCCGGTCGCCGCCTCCCGGATGCGGCAGTCGTCGAGCTGCACGGTCGCGCCGTCGCTCACCGACACCGCCGTGTTGCGCACCTGCGACAGGTCGCAGTCCACCACGTCCGCGCGCGAGCCCCGGTCCAGCACGAACAGCGCGTCCGGCACGTCGTGCACCCGCGTCGCGTCCAGCACGGCGGTGGCGCCGTCGCTGACCCACACCGCCGGATAGTCGCCCGTACTGTCGTGGATCTCGCACTGGTTGGCGTCCACCCGGGTGCCCGGGTCCCACACGGACAGCCCGTTGCGGCCGAAGCGGCGCACCGTGCTGCGGGTCAGCGTCAGCACCGACCGGGACCGCAGGTCTACCGCGTTCTCCGGGATGTCGTGGATGTCGCAGTCGGCGAGCGTGAGCACCGCGTCGGTGTCCAGGGTGATGCCGTCGGCCGAGGTCCGGTGCACCGTGCAGTCGGTCAGCTGGCCGCTCGCCCGCGCGGCCACCTGCACGCCCGCGCCCTTGATCTCGTACAGCTCGCAGCCGACCGCCTCGACGCCGCTGCCCTCGCCGTTGACCGACAGGCCCGCACCCGAGGCGTGCCGCACCCGGCAGTTCTCCAGCCGCGGGTGCGCGCCGCCGCGCACCGCGACCCCGGACTGCCCGGCGGCCACCACCTCGCACTCCTCGAAGATGCCGCCCGCGCCGTCCAGCACGCTGATGCCCACCCCGCCCGGGTTGTCCACCGAGCAGCGGCGCACGGTTGGGCGCGCGCCCCCGCGCACCTCGATGCCGGACGCCGAACGCGTCACCACCCGCAGCCCGTCCAGCTCCGGCGCACCGTCCTCCACCAGCACCGCGGGCGCCGTGGAGTCCTGCCCCTCCACCTGGATGTCCTGGACCGTCGCGGAGGCCCGCACGGTCAGCGCGACGCCGTCGGCGGGCGCGATCCGCACCGACCCGCGGGCGCCGTCGGGCCCCCGCAGCGTCACCGCGCGCACCAGCACCAGGTTCTCGCGGTACGTACCGGCACCGACGGTCAGCACGTCACCGTCCCCGGCGGCGTCCAGGGCCGCGGCCAGCGAGCTGTACTCGCCCGTGCGGCGCCGCCACCGCGATGTGCCCGTGTGCGTCACCTGGACCGAGCCCTGTGCCATGGCGCTGTCGTGTCCCCACCTCGTGCGGCTGTTACCGGCCCGGCAGTTGTACGTCCGCGTATGTCCGCGTTCGTGTGCCCGGGACCCCAGCCGGGAGGCTGGCCGCTCCACCGTAGCGCGCCCGGCGGGCGCCGGATGACATGGTCAGCCTGTATGCGCGGGAGCCGCCGGACGGGGCCGGCGGTCCGGTCGCGTGACCGCGCGGCGGCCCGTTCCGATGCCCGCCGCGGGCGTTCAGCTACCCGCGCCGGCCCGTCCCCAATCCTGGCCCGCGCGCTCCCACTCCCGCTCCCAGCGCCGGTAACGGCTGGTCAGCAGCCCTCGCACCACCAGCCGCCGACCGCCGTCGACCACGCCCGCCGCAGCCGCCGCCGCGCCGATCCCGGCGAGCACCGCGTGCGCCCCGGCCGTCCCGGCGTCCATCGGCCGCGGTACGACGTGACCCCGGTCGTCGGTCCAGATCCGGAACCGTTCGCCCGGCTGCACGGCGTACGGCGCGGCGACCGGGCCGCTGTGCGCGCTGCCGTCCCGCCCGGTCCAGCGGGCGTCCACCCGGCGACGGGCGTCACGGCCGGACGGGGACTCGGCGTCCGGATCCACGGGGGTGCGGGGGAGCGCCCGGACCGCCGTCGCCCAGACCTGGTGCCGCTCCTGCTGCTGCGCCCGTACGGACCGCAGCAGCGCGTCGTGGGCGCCGCCGCCCACGGCCCGGCCGGCGAGGACGCCGCCCAGCACCATCAGCACGACGGCGGCCAGCGCCGCCCACGCCTCCAGCAGATCCGTCGTCCGGCGCAGCGGGTTGTGCCGCCAGCGCCACAGTCCGGCGATGACACGTACCACTTCGTGCCCCCTTCCCGCCTCCGCAGGTACCTCGCCGGGCCCGCCTCATGCACGGACGGGACGAACGGACGGAAAACACCGGTGGCGGCGCGCACCGGGCCGCCGTGGACGAGGCGGGCGGACTGCGTACGGTCCCGGGCCCGTACGGCCCTCCGCCGCCTGCGGGACACCGGCCGTATCGCCGTGTGCGCGGCCTTCAGCGGCCCCCGCCGGCGGCCGACACTGTACCCCTGCCGGAGGGAGGCCCCGCGATGGATCACCGACAGGTCGGCCGGCTCATGAACACCGAGGTCGTCAAGGCCCGTTCCGGCACGTCGTTCCGGGAGGTCGTCAACCTGCTGAGCCGGCACCGCAAGACGGGGCTGCCGGTCGTCGACGCGGACGGCAAGGTCCTCGGCGTGATCTCCGAGACGGACCTGATGTTCCGCCAGGCCGCGCAGGACATGCTCCAGAACCGCTGGTACAACCGCCGCCGGCTGACCGGCAGCGCCCGCGCGGCCCGCGCCAGGAAGCGCGGCCTGCGCGCGGGGCAGCTGATGACCTCGCCGCCGGTGACGATCGGCGCCCACCAGACCGTCACCGAGGCCGCCCGGCTGATGGTGACCGGGAAGCTGGACCGCCTGCCGGTCGTCGACGCGGAGGGCCGGCTGTGCGGACTGGTGACCCGCACCGACCTGCTGAAGGTCTTCCTGCGCCCGGACGAGGAGATCCGCGAGGAACTGGTCACCGAGGTCCTGGTGCGCACCCTCGGCCTCAAGCCCGGCGCGATCGGCCTGTCCGTGCGGGCGGGAGTGGTCACGCTGTCCGGGCGGCTGGCGCGCAGCAGCGAGGTGTGCTGGGCGCTGCGGCTGGCGCGCCGCATCGACGGGGTGGTCGCGGTGGTCGACGAGCTGGAATACGCCCACGACGACGCGGCCGAGCAGCAGGGCGAGCAGACCGTGCGCGACCGGGCGCAGGAGTGGCTGCGCCGGCTCTGACGGACGGGACGCACCGGCCGGTCCGGGCCCTCGCGGGCGCGTCACCGCACCCGTACCGCGAGGGTGACCTCCGTGCCCCGGGAGCCGTTCGGCCCGTCGGCGCCCGGCCGGACCGCGAACCGGTCCGCCACCAGGCGCGCGAGCCACAGCCCGCGCCCGTGGTGCGCTCCGTCGAGCCCCGGCAGCAGTTCGGGGATCACCGTTTCGCTGAAGCCGGGGCCGGAATCGCTGATACGGCACTCCAGTTCGTCGCCGACGCGCCGCAGCAGCAGCCGGCCCGAGCCGCCCGCGTGCTCCACCGCGTTGCCCGCGATCTCGTCCACGGCCAGCACGAACTCGCCGCGCCGCGGCTCCGTCAGGCCCTCGCGGACGGCGCACTCCTCCACCAGCAGCCGCAGCTGCGGCAGCAGCCGGGCGGTGAAGCGGCGCTGGAGCAGACAGGTGGCGGTCTGCGTGTCCACCGGCCCGTCCTCGGACATGGCCGGTTCCGGGGTCAGCACGGCCGTACCACCTCCATCATCCGCATCCGCGGCACCACACCCGCACCGAGCCGGTGCAGCGTACGCGCCTGCAGACGGTCGCAGCGGACCTCGACCACATGGTGTCCGTCGGCCCGGTCGGCGAGCGCGATCAGCGCGGTGGCGCAGCCCACCGACAGGAAGTGCAGCCGGGTCAGGTCGACGGTGAGCCGGCGGGCGGCGGCGCTGCCGGACAGGGCCAGTTCCAGCGCGGTGGTGAAGGCGGACCGGGCGGTGGCGTCCGCCTCGCCGACGAAGTGCACGCTGCCGTCGCCGCCGCGCACCGTCCGCAGGGTGCCGAGCCGTTCCAGCAGGCTGCGCGGGTGCGCCCGGTCCATGGCGTGCAGCACCCCGCGGTCGAACCAGCGGCGGTCGTAGGCGCAGATCTCGCTGTACGGGCGGTCCTCGAACAGCGCGTCCGCGTGCGTCTCACGGTGCATCATCACCCGTACGTCGGCGTCCAGGTCGGGCACCCACCGCATGTCGATGAAGGTCCGCAGCCCGGTGAAGCCCTGGTCGGCGGCGCGCGCGGTCTCCGAGGACAGCCGTCCGATCTGCCGCTCCGGGGTGAACCGGAGATCCGGGCGGATCAGGCTCCGCATGCTGCTGAGCACCAGTTGCCCCCGCTCGCGGGCGGTGACCGTGCTGCGGCCGGTGAAGTCGAGCCGGGCCAGCACCTCGGCCTCCGGGAGCCACGGATCGGGGAAGAGGATGACCTTCTCGCCCTGGGCCAGCCCGAGCCGTACGAAGGCGGTCATGACCTCCCAGCGCACCTCGTCATCGTCGTAGCTCACAAAGGCGTGGTCCCCGGGACGCATGCGCTGCACCGGAATGAGACGGTCCCCGGGCACTTCCCAGGACGGCATCGGCACCTGGACACTCCCAACGGCTCCCGCAGTCGGCATCGCCGTTCGCTCACTGTAGGCAGCCGGACACGCTCCCGCAATGTGCCCGTGCGCCGCCGTGGGCGGGGCGTGCTCCGGACCGGACGGCGGGCCGGCGGCCCGGCGCGCGGGCCTCAGTCGCGCGGGCGGCGGGCGAGCACCTCGAAGGGGTCGCCGACCCGGAGGGTGCCGGTGCCCTCCGGGATCAGGTTCTGGCCGAAGACGAGCTGGTCACCGATGCGGCGGTGGCGGGCCAGGGTGCGCAGCGGCTCCTTGCCGCGCCGCCCGGTGCGCTGGTCGGTGGTGGTGATCACGCACCGGCCGCACGGCTTCACCACCCGGAAGGTGACCTCTCCGATCCGTATCCGCCGCCAGTCGTCCTCGTCCCAGGGCGCGGTGCCGTCCACCACCACGTTCGGCCGGAAGCGGTCCATCGGGAGCGGCCCCTCGCCGGGGTGGCCGCCCTGGGCGACGAGGGAGTTGAGGGCGTCGAGCGAGGAGGTGGTGGTGAGGAGGAGGGGGAAGCCGTCGGCGAAGCCGACGGTCTCGCCCGGCCGGGCGAACTGCGGGTCGGCGGGCCGCCGCCGGGCCGGATCGTCCAGGTGCACCAGCTGTACGGGGGTGTCCAGGAAGGTGCTGAACCACTCGGCGGCGGCGCCGGACGCGGGCACCGCCTCGACCTTGTCCCGCCAGACCTCGACCGTGACCGTGGCGCCGGGCTCCGGCACCGCGACGGTCAGCGGGGACATGCCCGGCGCGGTCAGCCGGACCGCGCCGTCCGGGAGTTCGGCGGCGGCGGCCGTCGCCAGCCGGGGCAGGGAGCGCTGGGTGACGAACCGGTGCGCGGTGTCGACCAGCATCCAGCGGCGGTCCCCGGCGAGCCCCCACGGTTCCACGACCGCCTCGCCGGGGCCGGACCCCGCCACGGATTTGACCGGATACCGGTGGATGGCACTGAGGGAAGGGTTCTGCACGCCCCCATCCTGCCAGGTGCCCCCGAGGACCCGGCGGCCGGTCCCGCACCGGTGTGCAGGACCGGTTCTCCGCCCGCGTACGGCTCGTCCCGGTCAGTACCCGCGCGGGTGCTGACGGCCGTACGGATCGTCGTAGGGGGACGGCGCCGGGCGCGGGGCGACCGGCCCGGCCGGGCGCATGGCGTCGTACCCCACGCCGTTCCCGGCGGGGCGCTGGGGCGGTTGCTGCTGGGGCGGGTAGCCGCGGGGGCCCGTCTGCTGCGGGATGTACGGCGCCGGGGTGCTCTGCAGCGGCGCCACCGGCTGGGCCGCGGCGCCCGGATAGCCGTGGCCGGGCTGCGGCTGGGACGGCGCGGCGGGCAGCGCGGGCAGGGCCGACGGGAGGGCCGGCATGTACGACGAGCCCGAGTCGTAGGGCAACTCGACCCGGATCGGGGCGATCTGCGGGGTGCCGCGCTCGGCGACCAGGGAATCGTAGATCGGGGTGTCCGGGAAGGACGGCGAAGCGTAGTAGCCGCCGCCGTAGGTAGAGCGGGGGGAGGTCATACCTCTTAAGTTAAGCCCACGATGTGCCGGTTGGGGAGCCTGAAAAGAGGGTTGTTTCCCGTGTCGTGTGCAGCCCCTGATCCGCAATGTGAGCGAACTTGGCAAAATCGGTCGCGAACGCCCGTAGGAATCGTGTAACGGCCGTGTCCACATCAGATGAACGGCGGACATTTTTCGGCAAGTAGGTTGGAAGCCGCCACCGTGCACGGGGGCGCCGCACTGCGGCCCGGCGAGCGAAGCGAAGGAGAGGGGCCACGATGTCGATGCCCAAGGGGAGCAACGTCGCGGTACCGGCCACGTCGGTACGGCTGGAACTGGGCTGGCGCACCGGTCCCGGCACCCCGGACGTGGACGCGTCCGCGCTGCTGCTGACCACGGCCGGAAAGGTCCGCGACGACACGGACTTCGTCTTCTACAACCAGCCCGCGCACGCCTCCGGGGCCGTCCGCCACGAGGGCAAGCGCCCCGCCGGGGACACGGTCACCGACAGCCTCGCCGTCGACCTGGCCCGGCTGGAGCCCGCCGTGGACAAGGTGGTGCTCGCCGCCTCCGCCGACGGGGGCGCCTTCGGCCGGGTCGCCGGACTGCACATCCGGGTGCTCGACGCGGGCAGCGGCGCCGAACTGGCCCGCTTCGACAGCCAGGACGCCACCGGGGAGACGGCCTTCGTCCTCGGGGAGCTGTACCGCAGGCAGGGCGCGTGGAAGTTCCGGGCGGTCGGGCAGGGCTACGACACCGGGCTGGCCGGGCTGGCCACGGACTTCGGCATCAGCGTGGACGAGGACCCCCCGGCCGCCGCGCCGGCCCCGCCGCCTGCCCAGCCGTACGGGGCGTACCCGCCGCCCCCGGCCCCACCCGCCCAGCCCCACGGGGCGGCGCCGGTCCCCGCTCCCGCCCCGCCGGTGAGCCTGTCCAAGGTCACCCTCACGAAGGAGGCGCCCGCCGTCTCCTTGACGAAGCAGGGCGGTACGTCGGGGGCGATGCGGGTGAATCTGAACTGGCAGCAGGCGGGCGGACCGGGCAAGCGCCTGGGCAAGAAGCTCGGCCGCCGGACCATGGAGGCGCTGGGCGCCCGCGGCGCGCTGCTGCCGCACTCCGGCGACCTGGACCTGGACCTGTGCGCGCTGTACGAACTCACCGACGGCAGCGCGGGCGTCGTCCACCCCATCGGCGGCAACTTCGGCGCGCTGCACGCCCCGCCGTACATCCAGCTCGACCAGGACGACCGCACCGGCGCCGCCGCCGCGGGCGAGAACCTGACGATCAACCTCGACCACCAGGCCCGCATCCGGCGCATCCTCGTCTTCGTGACCGTCTACGCGGGTGCCAGGAGCTTCGAGGGGCTGCACGCGACGGTCACGCTCCGGCCCCAGTTCGGCGCGCCCGTCGACTTCTCGCTCGACGAGTGCACCGTGCCGTCCACCGTCTGCGCCCTGGCCCTGATCACCAACACCGGCAGCGACCTGGTCGTGCAGCGCGAGGCCCGCTACCTCGTCCCCGCCCCGGGCGTCAGCCCGCAGCGCACCGTCGACGAGGCGTACGGCTGGGGGCTGAACTGGTCCCCGGCCAGCAAGTGAGCATCCTTCAGGAGGCGCCCGGCGCCCCGTACGTCCGGCCCTTCCAGGCGGCCCCGCGCCCCCGGTAGTGCTGGACGGCGGAGTCGACCGTCATCAGAAGGTAGAGCAGCGCGGTACCGGGCAGCAGCGGCGCGAGCCACAGCGGCTGCCGGTAGTAGCGCAGCATCGGCAGGTACGTGCCGGCCATCACGGCCCACGCCGCGCCGCCAAGCGCTGCCGTCGTCGCGCTGCTCACCGCCAGACCAACTGCCAGCGCGACGGGCGGCGCCAGGTAGACCAGCGCCAGCCCGGCCACCGTTCCCGCCAGCAGCAGCAGATTGTGCCGCAGCTGGGCGTACGCGCTGCGCGAGACCATCCGCCACAGCGTGCCCAGCCCCGCGTACGGGCGCACGCTCTCCACCCGGTCGCCCAGCCCCAGCCAGATCCGGCCGCCGGCCCGCTGCACGGCCCTGGCCAGCGTCACATCGTCGATCACCGCATGCCGGATGCTGCCGGGGACACCGGCCCGCTCGGCCACCGCACGCCGCAGCAGCACACAGCCGCCGGCCGCCGCCGCGGTCCGCGCCCCCGGCCGGTTCACCCACCGGAACGGATACAGCTGCGCGAAGAAGTACACGAAGGCCGGGACGATCAGCCGCTCCCAGATCGACACCACCCGCAGCCGCGCCATCTGCGACACCAGGTCGAGGTCCGCCGAGCGCGCCGCCGCCACCAGCTCCCGGAGGCTGTCCGGCGCGTGGGCGATGTCCGCGTCCGTCAGCAGCACGTGCTCCGCGTCGCCGCGCTCCCGCACGAGCGCCATGCCGTGCCGGACCGCCCACAGCTTGCCCGTCCAGCCCGGCTCCGGCTCGCCGGGCGCGGTGACGGTCAGCGGCAGCCCGCCGCGCCCGGCCAGCTCCCGGGCCAGCTCGCCCGTCCCGTCCGTACTGCCGTCGTCGACGAGGACCACCTCGGCCCGGCCCGGGTACTTCTGCGCCAGCAGGGACGGCAGGCTCACCGGCAGCACCTCGGCCTCGTCCCGCGCCGGGACGACGACGGCGACCGGCGGCCAGCGTTCCGGGTCGGCCCGCTCGGGCAGCCGGACATCCGTCCGCCAGAAAAAGCCCTGCGCCAGCGCCAGCCACACCCAGGCCGCCAGCGACCCGGCACCGATCCACTCCATCGCTCCCACGCCCGCAGTCTGCCGCACCGGCCCCGGCCGCGGCCGGAACCCGCCGGAGGCGGCCCGCGGACCCGGCGGACGGAGCGCATGGGCACGGGCGTACGGAGCCCGCGGACCCGGCGGACGGAGCCCACCGGTATGACAAGTACGGTCCGGCCCGGCGTAAAGTGTCCGGGTGAAGATCGCGCTCATGGACTCCGGCACCGGTCTGCTCGCGGCGGCGGCCGCGGTGCGGCGGCTGCGGCCCGACGCCGACCTGGTGCTCTCCTCCGACCCGGACGGCATGCCCTGGGGCCCCCGCCCGCCGCACGACATCGCGGCGCACGCCCTCGCCGTCGCCCGGGCCGCCGCGGCGCACCGCCCGGACGCCCTGATCGTCGCCTGCAACACCGCCACCGTGCACGCCCTGCCCGCCCTGCGGGCCGAGCTGGAGCCCGCGCTGCCGGTCATCGGGACCGTGCCCGCCATCAAGCCCGCCGCGGCCACCGGCGGCCCGGTCGCCATCTGGGCCACGCCCGCCACCACCGGCAGCCCCTACCAGCGCGGTCTGATCGAACGGTTCGCCGCCGGCATCGACGTCACCGGCGTGCCGTGCCCCGGCCTCGCGGACGCGGTGGAGAGCGCCGACGAGGCCGCGATCGACGCCGCCGTCGCGGCCGCCGCCGCGCACACGCCCCGCGACGTACGGACCGTCGTCCTCGGCTGCACCCACTATGAGCTGGTCGCGGAGCGCATCCGAGCCGCCCTCCAGCAGCCCGGCGCCCCCGCCCTCGTCCTGCTCGGCTCCGCGGAGGCGGTCGCCGCCCAGGCGCTGCGCCGCACCGGGGCCGCCCCGGACCCCTCGGCCGCGCCCACCGGCACCGTCACCGTCCTCCTCAGCGGCCGGCCGGGCCGCCTCCCCGAGGCCGCGCTCGCCTACGCCGAGGGGCGCCTGCTGTCCGGTCCGGCCCGGGCCGGTGAGCCCGTCCGTCACTGAGGCCCCGGCAGTACGCGCGACACGCTGCCAGGACGGGCAAAGGCGCGTACGCTGCGAGTCATGAGGGACCACCCCCACGAGGGGGCGACAGCCCCCGGCGAGCACGGCGGCCCGGTCGGCGACGGCAGGGGTTCCGGCAGTCATCGCGACCCCGCGGACGTCCCCGAGGTGTGGCACGGCCGCGCCACCAACCGCGTGCAGTGGCTCCTGTCGTGCATCGGCGCGGCCTGTCTGGCGCTCGGTATCGAGCTGGCCGTCGACAGTGCCTGGACGTCCGGCCTGGCGCCACTGGTGATGTCCGTCGTCGGCTGTGTCCTGGCCGGCCTGCTGGTGCTCTTCGGCACCCTCGCCTTCGTCCACGTCGCCGTCCGGGTCGACAAGGACTGCCTGGAGGTGCGCTGCGGGCACATGGGGCTGCCGCGCCGCCGGATCCCCCTCGACCACGTCGTCGGCGCCGACTTCGCCCCGCGCGTCACCCCGCGCCACTGGGGCGGCTGGGGCTACCGCTGGCGCCCCGAGCAGGGCACGGCCGTGGTCGTCCGGCGCGGCGAGGCCGTGGTGCTCCGGCTGGGCGACGGCCGCAGCTTCACGGTCACGGTGGACGACGCGGAGAACGCGGTGCGCTGCATCCGCGGCAGATGCGGGCTGAAGCAGGGGACGGGCAGCGGGGCCTGAGCCGCCGGCCGGCGCGACCCGTACCGCACCCCCGCAGGGATTCGACCGCGCGTGCGGCAGGGCGCGGACTGCCCGTTTCCCCGCCCGGTGGTCGTTAGGGTGCGGGTATGGCGACACCCGACTTCATCCGTGACATCCGGGCCGGCATCGGCCACCAGCTGCTGTGGCTGCCGGGCGTGAGCGCCGTGGTCTTCGACGACCGCGGCCGGGTGCTCCTCGGCCGCAGAGTGGACAACGGCATGTGGTCGATCATCGGGGGCATCCCGGAGCCGGGGGAGCAGCCGGCCGAGACCGCGGTGCGCGAGGTCTTCGAGGAGACGGCGGTGCACGTGGTGCCCGAGCGGGTGATCCTCGTCGAGGCGCTCCAGCGGGTGCGCTACCCCAACGGCGACGAGTGCCAGTTCATGGACATCTCGCTGCGCTGCCGCGCGGCCGGCGGCGAGGCCGTGGTCAACGACGACGAGTCGCTGGAGGTGGGCTGGTTCGCGCTGGACGCGCTGCCGGAGCTGGAGGAGTTCGCGGTGGCGCGGATCAAGATGGCGCTGGACGACGGGCCGGCCTGGTTCGCGGGGATCGAGCGGGCGTAACGGGTCCGGCGGGGGCGGGGCAACGGCGCCCCGCGGCGGCCGGGCGGGGCGTGCCGGGGCCTCGCAGGAACCGGACGAGGCGCGGTGCGAGCCCGGCCGTGGCCGTACGGGGCGCACCCGTCACGCGCGGAGCCACGGGAGGCGGATCGACGTCTGCGACTCCTCGCCCCCGCCGGGCACCCCCGGCCCCTCCGGCGTCCCGGACTCCCCGGGCTCGCCCGGCGACTCCTCGGGGCCGTCCGGCGCGGAGCGGCCCGCCTCCTCGGTGTGCATCTGCTGCCGGCCGCCGTCCTTGCGGCAGCTGCTCAGCCAGGTGCCGGTGGGCCCGTTCTCGTACTGGCACTCCCAGCCGCGCACCGTCAGCGCCGGCCGGTCCGCGGTGGCCTTGCGGAAGAACTCCGCCATCACGCTGCGGGCCTCGGCGCAGCCCGCGGTCGGTCCGGCGCCGGGACCGGAGAAGAGCCGCGCGGTCAGGCCCTCGCCCATCGCGTCGGGCAGGGCTCCGCAGTCCAGCGGCTGGCCCGGGACGGCGGAGCCGGAGCCGCCCGGCCCGGACGGGCTCGCGCCGCCGCCCGGGTCCCCGGACGGGCTTTCCTTCAGGCTCTGCGTGGGGTTCGCGCCCGGCGCGGAGCCTGTGCCGGCGGACGCCGTGGGGTCGTCCGGTCCGCTGCCGGCGCACCCGGCGACGGCGAGGGCGAGCAGTGCGGTCGGTACGGCGATGAGCCGGCGCATGTCGAACTCCTTCGGCCGCGGGTCACGCAGGAGGGGGACACTCCGCCGTACGGACGCTAGGAGCCCGGCACGCGGGCTGCGATCCGGAACGGGCGAACGGGTGAACGGCGGCGCCGCCGTCCGTCCCGCCCGCCCGGTGGCTCAGCCGAAGCGTTCGATGTGCATCCGGGCCGTGCTGCCCGCGTAGAAGGACGTGGTGCCGACGGACCAGTAGGCGGCCGTGCCGGGGATCGGCGTCAGGTCCGTCATCAGGGCCGTCTCGGGCATCTCGGGGCCGCGCTCGCTCACCCAGGCGGCGCCGTCCCACCGCAGGTAGTGGGAGCGCTTCTGGTCCCAGAAGTCCCAGCCGGTGATCCGGTCGGGGCGGCCCCGCCCGTCCCCGAGGATCGAACTGAACAGGCCGACGGAGTACGGAGCCTCCACCGGCGTCCACCGGGTGCCGTCCCAGCGCTCGAAGATCACACCGGGTGGCTTCCCGGGCGGGCCGCCGATGCCGTAGCCGTAGCCGGTGAGCCAGATGTCGTCGTGGGCGACCGGGAGCAGCCCGGATACGGTCGCGCGGATGCCGGTGGTGTGCGGGAGCACGGTCCAGGCGCCGTCCCAGCGCGCGATGACGTCGCCGTACACCCAGACCTCGCCGCCGGGCGTGACGTGCACGTGCCCGGGGGTGGGGGCCGCCGCGTCCGGCAGCGGGGTTCCCCAGCGCCACTGGCGGCCGTCCCAGTGCAGCAGGCCGGCGCGGCCGTCGTACCGGCCGCTGGCCCAGGCCCGGCCGTCGGGGGCGGCCGTCACGTCGGTGACCGTGGTGCGGCTCCCGCCCTGCCCCGGGTACGGCGACTTCTTCCAGGTGGCGCCGTCCCAGGCCAGCAGCAGGCCGTCGGCGCCGACCGCCCAGGCGCCACCGGCCCCGGCGGACGTGACCGCCGTCAGCGGGCCGGCGGAGGCGAGCGCGCCCAGGTCCGTACGGGACCAGGCGGAGCCGTCCCAGCGCAACGCCACCGCGGTCCCCTCGCTGCTGCCGCTCAGTCCTTCCGCGCCGACGGCCCAGGCGAGACAGGGCCCGGCCGCGGCCACGCCGTACAGCCGGGCGCCGGGCCGTGCGTCCGGTACCGGGACGGCCGACCAGCCGGGCGCGGCGGAGCGGGCGGCGGAAGGGGACGCGGCGGTCGCGGGGCCCGCGGTACCGGCCGGACCGAGGCCCGCGGCGGTGCCCGCCAGGCCGCTGACGAAGGTGCGTCTTCGCATGGGTGCCGTCCTTGGTGTCGAGGAAGGTCGGGACCTCACGGACATGCCGTGGCGCGGGACACCTTGGCGCCGGGAGCCGGAGAGGTCAATGGCGGCGGGGCGCCCGTACCGGGAGCGGGCGGAGAACGGCCGGCGCCGTACGGGCGGCTGCGCTGCCGGTAGCCGCCTCCGGATGCGGCCGGGCCCCGGCTGCGGCAGCGTGGTGCTGTCCCACCAACCGGACGAGGGAGCAGGTCATGGGCGACGACAGCGCCATGAAGAAGGTCAAGGGCAAGGCCAAGGAGATGGCCGGAAAAGCCACCGGCGACGAACGGATGAAGAGCGAGGGCCGGACCGACCGCGCCCAGGGCAAGGCCAAGGGCGCGCTGGACGACGCCAAGGAGAGCGCCCAGGGCATGCGCGACTCCCTCAAGAACAAGGGTGACCGGCGGACCTGACGCCGTCGGGCCCCGCCCGCACCCCGCCGTCCGTGCCCTGGTGCGGACGGCGGGGTGACCCGTGCGCCGGAGTCCTCGTTGTGCAGGGCATGATCAAGAAGATTGCCGCAGTGGCCCTGCTGACGGGCTCGGCCGCCACCACGGCCCAGACCACCGCACAGGCCGTGGAGATTCCGCGCGTCCTCGCCGAGACCACCGCGATGACGGCGGAACTGGTCTCCCAACTGCCGCACGTCCACGACGTGCAGCCGCCGCCCATGTTCACGGTCCAGGACGGCGGCAAATAGCGGGCGCCGGCGTCAGGGCTTGCGCGCCACGGCCGCGTAACAGCCGGCCTCGGCGTCCGTGACGTGGGTGGCGTCACCCGGGTCGGCGGGCCGCCACTGGTGCGACAGGGTGATACCGGGCTCCCACAGCTCCCAGCCGTCGAAGAACCGGGCGAACTCGGCCTTCGTACGGAACGTCACCGTCGTCCCGGCCGCCGCGTAGATCTCCGCGATCCGGGCCATCGCCTCGGGGGCGAAGTCGGCCGTGGCGTGGCTCATGGCCAGCGCGCTGCCGCTGGGCAGCGCGGCCTTGAGCTCCGCCACCACCTCGTGCGCCCGCTGCCGCCCCCCGTCGGGCACGAAGTGCATCAGCGCGTTGAGGCTCAGCGCGACCGGGCGGCGCAGGTCGAGGGTGTCCCGGACCTGGGGCGCGGTGACGATGGCGGCCGGTTCGGTGACATCCGCCTGGAGGTAGGTGGTCCGCCCCTGCGGCGTGCTGCGCAGCAGCGCCGCGGCGTGGGCCAGCACGATCGGGTCGTTGTCCGTGTAGACCACGCGGGCGTCCGGCGCGATGTCCTGGGCGATCTCGTGGAGGTTGGGCGGGGTGGGGATGCCCGTACCGATGTCCAGGAACTGGCGCAGTCCCGCCCGCGCGAGGTCGCGCGTGGAGCGCTGCATGAACTCCCGGTTGATCCGCGCGGCGACCAGCGCCGCGGGGAAGACGGCGAGCACCTTGCCCGCGGCGGTCCGGTCGGCGAGGAAGTTGGTCTTGCCGCCGAGCATGTAGTCGTAGATACGGGCCGAGTGGGCCCGGTCCAGTTGGAGGTCCACCACCGGTCCGCCGTGCCGCTCGCTCATCGCGCTCCGCCTCTCCTGTGCGGCTGCCCGGCCGCGACGGAGCCTTACCCGCCGCGTTCGCGGTCATGCGCCCGGCCGTGCCGCACGCTGCGCGGGCCCGGCACCGCTGATCGGCCCAAGTAATCACATGAACGCGCACCGCGAGATTTCTTGGCGGTCGGTGCCACAACGGGGCGGGTTTTCCGGTTCATTGGAAGGGAGGGTTCCCGCCCTCCCGCCGATCGCCGGGGCCTGCCGGGCTCCCGGACCGCGACGAAACGGAACGAGGACTTCACGTGCGCACGTACCGGGACAGCCCCCTGCCGCCGACCGCCGCGGTCCGCCCCCTCGGCCCCGGGCGCCACGGCGCGCAGGGGCGCCCATGACCCGCGACCGGCTGCCGTCCGCGGCCGACGACCCGCTGCGGCGGGCCGGCCGCCGGCTGGCCGTCGCCTTCGAGGCGTTCCACGAGACCCACTACCGCAAATGGCTGGCCTACGCCTATCTGCACACCGGCAGCGAGGAGGCGGCCCTGGAGGTCACCGGCGCCGCCTACCGGCGATTACGGCTGTGCTGGCCGTACGCGCTCAAACAGTCCTCGGTGGACTCCTACGCGTGGGCCGTCCTCAAGGAGACCGTGGTGGACTGGCTCGGCGCGCACCGGCGCGCCACGGCGCTCACGCAGAGCGCCGCCTTCGCCGTGGTCACCCGCGCCCTGCTGCGCGAGTGCCAGCAGCAGTTCGCGCTGCTGGAGAGCCAGCTCGGCCTGTACGAGGCGATCGCCCGGCTGCCCGAGCGGCAGTGCGACGTGATCGTGCTGCGCCATGTCGTCGGCTACTCCGACGACCAGATAGCCGCCCTGCTCGGTGTCGACGAGGCCACCGTCCGCTCGCACGCGAGCCGGGGCAAGCGCCGGCTCGCCGCCGCACTGGGCATCGAACCGTGCCCCACGAAGGGAAAGTGACCATGCCGCACACCCGCCGGGCCGGCCGGGACACCATAGAATCCCTGCTGGCCGCAGCCGCCGAGGTACTCGCCGAGTCGTACGGCTCCTACGACACCGCGGCGGCCCGCGACCGGCTGGCCGGAGACACGTTCGAGGAGTCCGGCGCCGCGTATCCGGCCGAGCCGCGCCCCGGCGCCCCGGCGCCCACCGCCTACCCGAGCGCCCACGACGAGGCCACCCACGAACTCGACCTGGCCTGCGCCCTGGTGGTCAACGCCGCGGCGGCGGCGGACAGCCTGGCCCGGCTGGTCAACGACCACCGGATCGACCCCGAGGGCGCCCTGGTCTTCGCCTGCCTGCTGCACATCACCGGGCGCGCCGAGGCCGCCGACTTCTGGTGGCGGTTCGGCGCCGGCGGCGGCAGCCGTACCGCGGCCTACTGCCTGTACCTCTCCCACCGGCGGCACGGCGAGTTCCGCGACGCCGCCTACTGGCGTACGCAGGCCGCCCACGATCCCGACGAGGAACCGCCGCCGCCCGCCGCCCCCGACGGCCGGCAACTGCTGCCGGACGCCGCCCGGCACGCCCTGCTCGTCCAGTGGCACAGCGGCCTGGCACCCACCCTGCCCGCCGTACTGGAGAACGTCATCAACCGGCTCGCCGTCGTGGACGACGACGAGGACTACGGCGAGATCCCCCACCCGTCGCCGACGCTCGTGGAGGACCTCGGCCGGTGACCCGGCGCGTCGCGACCGGAAAGGACCGGCCGGGCGGACGGCGCATGGACGCGGCGGACCCGGACCGTCACCATCGGAACCAACGGCACCACACGTCCCGGCACCCGGCGGAAGGCGCCTCGCATGGAGCGACGCACGGCCACGGACCCCGGCCCGCACCCGGCCCCCGACCCCGTTCCCGTCCCGGACCGCGCCGACGTCGTGATCGTCGGCGGCGGGATCATCGGCGCGAGCATCGCGTTCCACCTGGCGGAGGCCGGGGTGGGAGGTGTCCTGCTGCTGGAGCGCGACCGGCCCGCGGCCGGCTCCTCGGGCAAGCCGATCGGCGGTGTCCGCGCGCAGTTCTCCGACCCGCTCAACATCCGGATCGGCCTGCGCAGCCTGGAGGCGTGGCGGGCGTTCGGCACACGACCCGGGGCGGACATCGGGCTGGCGAGCGTGGGATACCTCTTCCTCCTCGGTGACGACACCGAACGCGCCCTCTTCGAGGACAGCGTGGCGGTGCAGAACGCGCTCGGGGTGCCCAGCCGGATCATCGGCCCGGCCGAGGCCGCCGCGCTGTGCCCGTATCTGGACCCGGACGGCATCGTCGCCGCCGCCCACTGCCCCACCGACGGCTACGCGCTCCCGGAGGCCGCGGTGACGGGCTACCTGCGCGCCGCCGTCCGGCGCGGCGCGGCCGTCCGCACCCACTGCCCCGTCACCGCGATCGACACCCGCGGCGGCACCCTCGGCGCGGTCCGGACCCCGCACGGCACCGTGCACACCGGCACGGTGATCTGCTGCGCGGGCGCCTGGTCGCAGGAGGTCGGCGCGATGGCCGGCGTACGGCTGCCGGTCACCCCGCTGCGCCGCCAGATCGCCCTGACCGGGCCGCTGGACCCGCCGCCGCCCCGCATCCCCTTCACCCTCGACCACGCCTCCACCGCCTACTTCCACAACGACGGCGCGGACGGGCTGCTGCTGGGCATGTCGGACCCGCGCCAGGAACCGGGCTTCGCCCGGGACTTCAGCCGGGAATGGCTCGAACCCTTCCGCGAGGCCGTCGGCCGCCGGGCACCCGCCCTGGCCGGCGTACCGGTCCGGCACGGCTGGGCCGGCCTGTACGAGACCACCCCCGACAACAACGCGCTCATCGGCGAAGCGGCCGACGTGCACCGCTTCCTGTACGCCACCGGGTTCTCCGGCCACGGCTTCCTCCAGGCGCCCGCGGTGGGGGAGCTGATCCGCGACCTCTACCTGGGCCGGGAACCGTTCCTCGACGCCGGTCCGCTGGCGGCCGGCCGGTTCGACGGCCGGACGGCGGACGCGGGGGAGGAGGGCGCGGGCCACGACGGCACCCGCCCGGAGGCCCACATCATCTGACGCCCGTCAGGGCCCGGAGGAATCATGATCCCTGCCTGGCGGCTCCGCGCCGCCTTCGCCCGCCGGCTGTCCGACATGTACGGCGCCGAAGTCCCCGTCTACACCACGCTCCTGGAGGTGACGGGCGAGGTGAACGACGCGGTGACGCGGCGCGATCCGGACGCCCGCCGGGCGGTCGGGAGGGTCGCCGTGGAGCGGCACGGCGCCATCCGCGTCGGCACGCCCCGCGAACTGCGCCAGGCCGCACAGGTCTTCGCCGCCCTGGGCATGCACCCGGTGGGCTTCTACGACCTGCGGGACGCCACCACCAGCGCGGTCCCGGTGGTCTCCACCGCCTTCCGGCCCGTCGAGCCCGCGAACCTGGACCGCAACCCGTTCCGCGTCTTCACCTCCCTGCTCACCACCGCCGACCGCCGGTTCTTCGACGCCGGCCTCCAGGCCCGGCTGGAATCCTTCCTGGACCGCCGCACCCTCTTCCCGCCGGAACTGCTCACCCTCGCCGAGCGCGCCGAACGCGAGGGCGGTCTCGAACCGGAACAGGCGGAACGCTTCCTGACACTGGCGGTCGCCGCCTTCGAACTGTCCCCGGAGCCCATCGACCGCGCCTGGTACACCGAACTCGCCCGGATCTCCGCGGTCGCCGCCGACATCGGCGGCGTCACCAGCACCCACATCAACCACCTCACCCCGCGTGTGCTGGACATCGACGCGCTCTACCGCCGGATGGCGGACCGCGGCATCACCATGATCGACGAGATCCAGGGACCGCCCCGCTGGGACGGGCCCGACGTCCTGCTGCGGCAGACCTCGTTCCGCGCCCTGGACGAGGCCCGCACCTTCCGCGAACCGGACGGCACCATCACCACCGGCGCGCTGCGCGTCCGTTTCGGCGAGGTCGAAGCGCGCGGCACCGCGCTGAGCCGCGCGGGCCGCGCCCGCTACGACGCGCTCACCACGGAGACGGACCGGCGGCTCGCCGCGGCCGGGCCCGGCGCCCGCACCCGCCAGGACGTGGCCCGCGCCCTCTGGGAGGCCGGTTTCCCGCGCACGGAACACCGCCTGGCCGTCGAGGGGCTCGGCTACTTCACGTACGCCCCGGCCGCCGCGCGCCCGCGCGACGGGCGGCGCCCGCCCGCCGATCTGGCCGGGCTGCTGGACCAGGGCTGGCTGACCGCCCGCCCGATCGTCTACGAGGACTTCCTGCCCCGATCGGCCGCCGGGATCTTCCGCTCCAACCTGACGGAGCAGGGCACCCGGGACGCGGCCCGCACCGGTACGCCGTACGACGATCACCGGCTCGCCGAAGTCATCGGACGCCCCGTGCACGACCCCTTCACCCTCTACGCGGCCCAGCAGGACGCCTCCCTGCGGCACGCCCTGGACGCCCTGGGCGCGGACGAAGCCCGCCGCAACCTGTGTTCCTCCTGACCCGTTCCCCCTGTCCTGTTCCCTTCCGACCACCGCGTCCCCCCCCACCATCCGCGACCGAAGGAGCCACCCCGCCGTGAGCACCCCCGCCCCGCTCCCCACCACCGACGAACTCCGTGACCTGGCCGCCGACCGGCTGCGCCGCTGCGGCGTCGAGACCGTCCCGGAAGGCACCGGGATCACCGCCCGCACGCCGCTCACCGGGGGCGTCCTGTACCGGCTGCCCGCCGCCACCGGCGAAGCGGCGGACGCCGCGGTCGGCGCGGCCGAAGCGGCGTTCCACGAGTGGCGCACCGTCCCCGCGCCCCGGCGCGGCGCGCTGGTCAAGCGGCTGGGGGAACTCCTCACCGCACATCAGGACGCCCTCGCCGACCTGGTCACCGTCGAGGCCGGCAAGATCCGCTCCGAGGCGCTCGGCGAGGTACGGGAGATGACCGACGTCTGCGACTTCGCGGTCGGGCTCTCCCGCCAGCTCTACGGACGCACGATGGCCTGTGAACGCCCCGGCCACCGCCTCGCGGAGACCTGGCACCCGCTCGGCGTGACCGGCGTGCTGTCCGCCTTCAACTTCCCGGTCGCCGTCTGGTCCTGGAACACCGCCATCGCCCTGGTCTGCGGCGACCCGGTCGTGTGGAAGCCCTCCGAGCAGACCCCGCTGACCGCACTGGCCTGCGACGCCCTGCTGGCCCGCGCGATCGCCGACACGGGCGCGCCGGCCGCGGTGCACCGGCTGCTGCTCGGCGGTCGGGAGACGGGCGCGCTGCTCGCCGACGACCCGCGCGTCGCGCTGCTCAGCGCCACCGGATCGGTGCGGATGGGGCGCGAGGTCGGGCCGCGGGTGGCCGCCCGCTTCGGCCGCTGCCTGCTCGAACTCGGCGGCAACAACGCCGCCGTGGTCACCCCGTCCGCCGACCTCGACCTCGCCGTACGCGGCATCGTCTTCTCCGCCGCCGGCACCGCGGGCCAGCGCTGCACGACGCTGCGCCGGCTGATCGTCCACGAGGACGTCGCGGACCGGCTGACGGAGAAGATCGTGCACGCCTACGACCGCCTGCCGGTCGGCAACCCCTTCGACGCCGCCACCCTCGTCGGCCCGCTGATCGGCCCGGCCGCCCATGCCGCCATGGTCAAGGCCCTGGACGCCGCGCGGGCCGTCGGCGGCACCGTGCTGACCGGCGGCGACCTGCACCTCACCGACCAGGTACCGGACGCGGCCTATGTCCGCCCGGCGGTCGTACGGATGCCGGAGCAGTCCGGCATCGTCCGCGCGGAGACCTTCGCGCCCATCCTGTACGTGCTGACCTACCGCACCTTCGAGGAGGCCGTCGCGCTGCACAACGGCGTGCCGCAGGGCCTGTCGTCCAGCATCTTCACCCGGGACCAGCGGGAGGCCGAACGCTTCCTGGCCGCCGACGGCTCCGACTGCGGCATCGCCAACGTCAACATCGGTACCTCGGGCGCGGAGATCGGCGGCGCGTTCGGCGGGGAGAAGGAGACCGGCGGCGGGCGGGAGTCGGGCTCGGACGCCTGGCGCTCGTACATGCGCCGGGTCACCACCACCGTGAACTACTCGGACGCCCTGCCGCTCGCCCAGGGCGTCACCTTCGGCTGATCCGGCCCGCCGGATTCCGTGGGGACCGGCGCGGGCCTCAGTTGAGCGTACGGGCGGGCAGCAGCCGGTCGATGACGGCGAAGCGCTCGTCGAGCGGCGCCAGCCGCAGCAGGCGGCGGACCACGGGGCGCGGGCTCAGCAGCACCAGCCGGCCCCCGCGGTCGGTCACCCGCTCGCGGAGCCGGCAGAGCAGGGCCAGGCCGCTGCAGTCCATGAAGGTGACCTGGCACAGGTTCACGACGACGGTGCCGGGCTTGGGCGGCAGCGCCTCGCCGATGGCGGGCTGCAGGGACAGCGCCATCGCCAGGTCCAGCTCGCCCTGGAGTGCCAGTACGAACTGGTCACCGACCGTGTATGTGTGCAATGCCGTATCGACGGTGCGTTCCACCATGTCGCCCCCACCGGTTGCGCAGGCCGCAGAGCGGCTTCTCGCTGTTGGCACCGGGGACCGGGGTGCGGAAAAACGGTAGCGGGAGGCGTCCGAGGAGAATCGATCAGGCAAGGTTGCGTCCCTCGATCGGGTGGAGGTGTGCCCTGCCTCTTGACGAGTGGGCCGGACGGCGACCAGCGGCCGGGCCGGGCGCCCTGACAGGTGGCGCCCGGCCCGGGACCGCGCATGATCAGGGTCAGGACTGCGGCGGCTGGTCCTGGCCCCGGCCCTGATCGTTGCCGAGCTGCTGTCTGAGCTTGTCCTGGGCCGTGTCGACCTGGCCGCTGTACTTGCCCTGGGTCTTCTCGTCGAGCATGTCACCGCCCTTGTCGATGCCCTTGCCGGCCTGCTCCTCGTGGCCCTTCAGCATCTGCTTGAGCTTGTCCAACATGGACATGAGTCGTCCTCCTCGCCACTGTCGCCCCCATGTCTCCAGGGTCACCGCCTGCGAACGGATCCGCATCCGGGGTGGCGCGCGGCCGTACGGGGAGGACCGGTACGGCAGGGCCGGGACGGCGGAGCGCCGGCGCGCCCTAGGCCGAGGTGGAGCCCCGCAGGCTGCGTACGGGCATGAGGCAGTGCGCGGAACTCTTGATCACGGCCTCGTCGCCCGCGTAGGCCCGCAGCATGTCCTCGCTGACCGGACCGCCCGGCCGCGCCTCCGGCCACGGCCGGGTGGCGAACATGCCGTACACCTGCTTGCGGTGGTCGGCCGCCGCCAGCCACTCCGGCGGCACCGGGCACTGGGCGCTGAACCACGGCAGCGTCAGCACCGCCTGCCCGGCCTCGACGATCAGCGTCAGCGGCAGGCCGGGGGTGCGGGAGGCGTCCTGGAGCTCACCGCCGACCAGCAGCCCGGCCTGGCCGAGCAGCTTGCCCATCGCCTCCGACCCGGCCTCCGGGCCGTCCTTGCCGTCGCCGAGGGAGTAGGCGAGCAGGAAGGGCACATCGTGACCGTCCTCGGGGTGGGCGCCACTCCACCCGATCATCATGAGCGTGCCCAGCTGGCTGTGCGGAATGTTGCCGGTGGTGGTCTGGGATGTGGTCATGGCGGGCACCTTAGTGACCTCCAGGAGCCGTCGTGCGCGTGCTTCACCCGGTCGGAGGAGCCTCTGTGGCATCCCAGCCGAACGAGACCCGGCCGCTCACCCGTACCGGCGACGGCACCGGCTCCGTACGGCTGTGGCGACGCCCCGGCCGGGCTGCGCCCCCGGCCCGGCGCACCGGTTGGTGCGCCGGGCGGGCGGGCACCATGAGGGCAGACCCGGCGGCGGAGGGGAGCGGGGGCCGATGGAGCTGTGCGAGGTGGAGTACCACGACCCCGACGACGCGTCGGGCAAGGAGGCCATGGGGGAGTACGCCCGGGTGGCGTGCGAACTGACCGGCATGGACCCGCGGTACGGCGTACCGGCGCTGGTCACCATCGCGCGGCGGGAGTCCGCGTACAACCACCCGCGCTGGCGGGTGAACACCACCGACGGCAACGCCTGGGGCCCGGTCATGCCGGACGGCCACCCGCGCAACTGCTCGCGCGGCGCCACCCAGTGCATCCCGCCGACCTTCGCGGCGTACCACCTCTGCGGTACGGCCCGGACGCCGTACGACGTGGTGGCGTGCATGAGCGCGACCATCGGGTACGTCCGCGACCGGTACGACGTCAACGAGTCCGGCTCGAACTTCGCGGAGCGGGTCCAGCAGGCCGACCCGACCCGGCCGCCGAAGGGCTACTGACCCGGCCGCCCAAGGTCACTGGCGCGGCGCCACGGCACCCTCACCGATATTCAGGAATCCCTGAATTGCGCGCTGAGGCATCAGATTGCGTTCATTGTCCGCTCAACGGGTGCTGGTGCGTCCAGGCCCGCCTGTGCTGTAAGTTGCTGGCCTACGTGGCAATGAGTGAGATGCCGGATACGTCCTTCGTGACCGGCGGACGATTGCAATGGGGTCCATGCGAACGCATACTGTGCAGCGGGTGCGTGGGCGCCGGACCCCGTGCAGACCGGCAGACAGGAGACGCGTACCGATGCCCGGAGGCAGGCTCACCGATGAGGACCGCCGGCAGATCGCCGCGGGACTGGCCGAGGGGCTCGGATATACGGAGATCGCCCGGCGCCTGGGGCGGCCCGCCTCGACCGTCATGCGGGAGGTCGCCCGCAACGGCGGCCCCGCCGACTACCGGGCGGATCAGGCGCACGAGGCCACCCGGCACCGGGCGCGCCGGCGCAAGCAGACGGTCCGGTCTCCGGTGCCGCCGGGCGCCGACGGCGGGGACGGGCGCGATCCGCGGGCGGTCCAGGACTTCGTGGAGTCCTTCACCGTTCTCCTCGCTCAGCAGGGCCTGCCCCGGATGACGGCCAGGGTGCTGGCCTGCCTGCTCGTCACCGACTCCGGCACCCTCACCGCCGCCGACCTGGTCCAGCGGCTCGGCATCAGCCCGGCGTCCGTCTCCCACGCCGTCACCTTCCTCGAACAGCAGGGGCTGCTCAGGCGGGAACGCGTCCCCGGCGCGCGTCGCGAGCGCTATGTCGTCGACGATGAGGTCTGGCTCCGGTCCCTGGACGCGGCCTTGCAGATGAACGAAGCCCTGATGGCCGCGTCACGGCGCGGAGCCGAGGTCCTCGGGGAGGCGACGCCGGCGGGCGGACGCTTCGCGTCCTCCGTCGCATTCCTCCACCTCGTGAGCGAGGCCCTCCGGAAGACCATGGAGCAGTGGCGGCAGAGCCAGTCCTCCGGGAGCACCGGACAGCAGACGTGAACGGCGGTCGCCCCCGACCGCTGCCCGGCCTGTCGCGCTGCCGGGCGTCCCGCCTGCCGTCCTGCCGCCCGCGGTCCGGGCCGCGGCCGGTCCGGACGAGCGGCCGGTTCAGGCGATGGCGCCTTCCGTCCAGGCGCGGGTGAGGATCTCGTCCACGGTCTGCTCGACGGTCTGGTCCGTGGTGTCCAGCCACAGTCCGATCGGCGGGGTGTGCTCGCGCAGCGCGGTGTCGAGGTCGCGCACGCCCCACTCGGGCCCGTAGGCCGTCTTCGACCGGCCCGCCTCCCGCCGTTCGACCGCCGACGGGTCGGGGGCCAGCACGACCACCGCGAGCGGGCGGGTCCGGATGTGCTCGGCCATCTCGGTCAGGTGCTCGCCGAGCAGGATGTCCTGGGCGATCACGGTGAACCCGGCCTGGGCGTACTGGTCGGCGCAGGCGGCCGTGAGGCGGTGCCGCAGCCGCAGCTGGGCGAGGGCCGTCTCGCCGGCGTCCGGCGTCATCTCCGCCCGACCCCGGACCACCATCCGCCGGAAGGTGTCCCCGCGCAGATGCACGGAGCGCTCCAGCCGCTCGGCGAGCGCCTGCGCCACGGTGGACTTCCCGGCCGCCTGGATGCCGGTCAGCACGACGACTCCCGGGCCGAGCCACGGCCCCTGGGGCACGGCGGGCGCGGTTCCGGTGGGGTGTGCGGTCATGGGTCGACTGCCTTTCCGCAGGAGGGGCGGTTCGGCGGTGCGACGCCGTAGGGGCCGCACCGCCGGGGCATCGTAGCGCCGGGCGATCATGCCGCGGCAGCCGTCGGCGGCTCCCCGGTGCTCTTCGGTGCCGGGCGCGTCCCGGCGTCGCCCCGCCGCCCGGCCCGGCCGTTGCTGCGGGCCGCGGCGCGAAGGCGCGGCCGTCGGACCGCCGGAGCGGAGCCGTCGCCGTCAGGCCGTCGCCGTCAGCCCGTCGATCATGCGGTTGAGGAGGCGGTCGAAGGTGGCGTCGGGTGAGGCCGGGCCGTCCGGGGCGGCCAGGGCCCGGGCGACCGTCGGGTGGGCGGCCGTGACGGCGGGGGAGCGCAGGTAGCGGGCCTGGGCCTGGTGGAACGCGTCGCCGGTGCCGTCGGCCGCCTGTTCCTGGGCGAGTTCGTGCGTGACGTGACTGGCCACGAAGCCGGACAGCAGGCCGAAGACCTCCAGCCCGGCCCGGGCGTCCAGTCCGGCCGGGGCGAGGACGGTCAGCGCGTACTCCAGGGCGGCGAGGGTGTTCGGGCCGAAGGTCCGCCGCGCGGGCAGCGCGGCGGGCAGCCAGGGGTGGCGCAGCATGATCGCGCGCTGCTCGTGGAAGAGGTGCCGCAGGTCCGCGCGCCAGTCGCCGGACGGCTCCGGCAGCCGGTGGCCGCCGCTCATCTCGTCGATCATCAGCTCCAGCAGCGTCTCCTTGTTGGGGACGTAGCTGTAGAGCGACATCGTGCCGGCGCCGATCCGGGCCGCGACCGCGCGCATCGTGACGGCGCCGAGCCCTTCGGCGTCGGCGAGGGCGACCGCCGCGGCGGTGATCCCGGCGCGGCTGTGGGCCGGCGGGCGCCCCCGCCGCGGGCGTGCGGCCGGGGCCCAGAGTGCCTCGGGATCCACCCCGGCAGCACGGCCCGATGTGCCTGTACGGGTCACGGCAACCTCTCCTCGCTGTCCGCGTCCATCCAACCATCCGCTATTGTCGTACGACGTACGGGAAATGCGCCGGCCGCGGAACGGACCGGTCCGCACCAGGAATCGAGGCACCGTGACCACGGCGACGTACCCCTCCACCGCCAAGAAGCCGCCCCTGCGCGTCCGGGCCGTCCGGCGCACCCTGCGCGGCATGCCGCCCAAGCGGTACGACGTCGCCTGCGAGCAGGGGCTCGTGGTGCCCGCGGCCGACGGCAGCCCGCTGCTGACCGACCATTACTTTCCCCGCGCGGACGGAGACTTCCCCACGCTGCTGGTCCGCTCGCCGTACGGCCGGGGCATCCCGTGGGCGCCGATGTTCGGCGTGCTCTTCGCCGAACAGGGCTTCCACGTCGTCCTGCAGAGCGCGCGCGGCACCGGAGGGTCGGGCGGGGAGTACGCCCTGTGGCAGCACGAGGCCGCCGACGGCCGGGCGGCCGTCGCATGGCTGCGCGAGCAGCCCTGGTTCACCGGCGTCCTCGGGACGATCGGACCCAGCGCGCTCGGGTACGCCCAGTGGGCCCTCGCCGCCGATCCGCCGCCGGAACTGCGCGCCATGGTGGTCCAGGTCGGGCTGCACGACCTGCACGGCTTCTTTTACCCCTCGGGCCCGTTCGCCCTGGAAAGCGCCGTGATCTCCGCCGTCGGCCGGATGCACTACGGCCGGGGCACCCTGGCCTTCGCGCGCGCCGCGCTGCGGTTGCAGCGCCATTTGCGCGGCATCACCCGCACGCTGCCGCTCGGCGAGGCATACGTGCCCGGGCTGGGCGGCCGGGTGCCGTTCCTGGACGAGGCGATGGCCCGGCCCGACCCGGACGACCCGTACTGGCGGGGCGCGGACGTGGGCGCCGCGGCGGCGCGCCCGGCCGTGCCGACCAGCCTGATCACCGGCTGGCACGATGTGTGCCTCGACCAGACGGTGCAGCAGTACGGCCGGCTGCGCCGCGCCGGCTGCGACACCGCCCTGCTCGTCGGCCCCTGGACGCACAACTCCGCGATGCAGCAGGGCTGGCCCGTGGTCTTCGCCGAGAGCCTCGCCTGGCTGCGGGCCCACCTGTGCGACGACCCGTCCGGCCTGCGCGAGCAGCGGGTCCGTGTGCACGTGGGCGGCCGTCGGGAGTGGCACGACCTGCCCGACTGGCCGCCGGCCGCGGCGGAGCACCGCTGGTACCTCGCGGGTGACGGCGGGCTGAGTGCCCGGGCTCCCGAGGCTGCGGCGTCCCCGCTGCCGTCCTTCCGGTACGACCCGGCCGACCCCACGCCGTCCGTCGGCGGCCCGACGCTGTCCCGGACGGCCGGCCCCCGTGACAACGCCGACCTGGAAGCCCGGGACGACGTACTGACCTTCACCACCCCGCCGCTCACCGGGCCCGCCGAGGTTCTCGGCACGGTCGCCGTGGAACTGCGGGTCGGCACCGGCACCGGGCACGCCGACGTGTTCGCCCGGCTCTGCGACGTGGACGAGCGGGGCCGCTCCGTCAACGTCTGCGACGGGATACGGCGCCTGGACCCCGCCGCCCCGGGCCCGGCGGACGTGACGGTGGCGATGAGCCCCACCGCCCACTCGTTCGCCGCCGGGCACCGCATCCGCCTCCAGATCAGCGGCGGCGCCCACCCGCGCTTCGCCCGCAACACCGGTACGGGCGAGCCGTTGGCGACGGCCACCCGGCTGGTGCCGGCCGAGATCGCCCTGCACCACCCGTCGGCGCTGGTCCTGCCGCGGGCGGAGCCCGGGACGGGGCGTCAGACGAAGAAGGCGTTCATGCCGTCCACGTCGGACAGGTAGGTCTCGATGGCCGCGATCCTGCCGTCGCGCACGGTGCACACCGTGGACAGGTGCTCGTCCAGGACGAGGTCGCCGCGCTGTGCGGTGTTGTGCAGGGACAGGGCCATGTTGCGGCGGCTGACGAGGATGTGCAGCAGGGCGAAGTTCACGCCGTACCCGGCGATCTTGCGGGCGCGCTCGACGACCTCGTCCGCACCGCGCGCGGCACCGGAGATCGCGTTGTCGCCGGGCAGCTCCCACACCGCGTCCTCGTGCAGCAGGGAGCGGATCGCGTCCCAGTCGGCGGTGGCGAGCGCGGCGTGGAACTGCTTGCCGAGGGAGTAGTTGTCCTCGTAGACGGTCATGTGCGGACTCCTTTGCGAGCGTGGCACGGGCAGGCCGGTTGCATACGGCCCGCCTCGACAGTTCGTATGTTCTAGAACAGTAGCGTAATGGTGCGGGCGGGTCACGTGAGGGGGGTGGGAACACGGCCGGGTGCCGGTCCGTCCGCGTACGCTCGGGGCATGGCTGTACTGAGTCACCCCGACCGCGCCGAACTACGCATCGCGGATGTCCTGGAGGCGTTCGCGCATCCGATCCGGCTGCGCATCGTGCACCGCCTCGCCCACGGAGCCGAGCGCTCCTGCGGGGAACTGCTGCCCGAGGTGTCGAAGTCCACCGCCAGCCACCACTGGCGCGTGCTGCGCGAGAGCGGCGTGCTCCACCAACGGCGGGAGGGCCGCCGCCTCCTGATGCACCTGCGGCGCGAAGACCTGGAGGCACGTTTCCCCGGACTGCTGGACGTGGTGCTGGCCGCCGCCGGTGACGATCCCGAGGTGGCGGCGGCCGACGAGGTGGCGGCGGTCGAGGAGAGCCCGGTCTAGCGGGCCCGGCCGGATGCCGCGCGGGGCCCGCGGCCCACGCGCCGTACCGCCGGTGCACCGTCCGGATGGTCCGCCCGGCGCGGTTCGTCCGGCCGGGGAGTGCCGCATGAGAGCCTGACGGCCGGGTACGGGCGAGGCCGGAGGTGAGCGCATGTCCGGTGCCGCGAAGCCGCCCGGCGCGGCGGTGACGACCCTCGAACTGGCCGGCTGGTGGGCCGTGCTGGCCGGGCTGTGGCTGGTGCTCATCAGCAGCCCGGACCTGCTGGAGTGCCTGGTCGGCGCGGCGGCGGCGCTGCTCGGCGCGTTCGCCGCGCGCGCGGCCCGCAGGGCGGCGGCCACCGGTGCCGGACGGCGGCGCCCGGCGGACGGCCGGCCGCGGTGAACGGCTGGCTGCCGGCCGCCGCGCTCCTGCTCGTGGCCGGCTTCGCGCCCACCGTGTGGGGCGCGGCGAGCGGCCCCGTGCGGCGCCGCGTCCTGGCGCAGAACCTCGCGACGCCGGCCGGCTGCATGGTCATGCTGCTGCTCGCACAGGGCTACGCGCGCCCCTCGTACGTCGATCTCGCCCTGGTCCTCGCGGTCCTCGGTCCCGCCGGGACGCTCGTCTACGCCCGGCTCCTCGCCGGCGAACTGGCCGAGCGGCCGGCGCGCGGCCGCTCCGCCCGCGTCCTCGACCGCGCCATGACACCGCTCGTCGTGACCGCCGTACCGCTCGTGGTGCTGCCGCTGTGCGTGGCGACCGGGCCGGGCCGTGCGATGGTCAAGCTTCTGGTCATCGGCGCGCTGCTGATCGGCGGGAACGTCGTGTCCACGCGCGCGCTGTCCGGTCGGCCCGCCACCGGTGAGAAGGGCGGTGCGGCCGGTGGCTGACGTACTGGTCGTGCTGGCCCTGGCGCTGGTCGCGGCGGCCGCCACCGCCGCCGTACTGAACCGCGACCCGGTGCGGCAGGCGACCGTCCTGGCCCTCCTCGGCCTGGCCCTCGCCCTCCTGTTCGCCGTCCTCCAGGCGCCGGACGCCGCCCTGTCCCAACTCGCGGTCGGCTCCGCCCTCACCCCGCTGATGCTGCTGCTCTCCGTACGGAAGGTACGGCGCAAGGGGCAGGAGGGCGGCAGCCACCGCAAGGCCGGGGGCGGCGGCCGGGACGGGACCGGGGACGCGGGCCCGGAGGGACGCCGATGAGCAGGCGCGTCCGGATGTGGGTGCTGGCCATCGGCGGCCTGGGCCTGGCCGCCCTGCTGTTCGCGGCGAGCCTCGAACTGCCCGGTTTCGGCGGCGACCGGCACCCCTATGGAGACCGGGCCGTCGAGGCCGCGCTCGCCCGGCACACCGCCAACGCCGTCGCGGCGGTCACCTTCGACCAGCGGGCGTTCGACACGCTGGGCGAGGAATCGATCCTGTTCTGCGCGGCGCTCGGCACCGTCGTGCTGCTCCGCCAGACCAGGGACGAGCACCGCGTACGGCCCGAACCGGCGCGCGTCGCCCCGCCCGTACGCCGCTACGCGCTCGTCGCGCTCCCGGTGACCCTGCTCATCGGCCTGTACGTCATCGCACACGGCCAGCTCAGCCCCGGCGGCGGCTTCCAGGGCGGGGTGGTCGTCGCGACGGCCCTGCACCTGCTCTACATCGCCGTGGACTACCGCGCGCTCGAACGGATCAGACCGGTCGGCCTGTACGCGATGGCGGACGCGGCGGGGGAGGCCGCCTACCTCCTGATGGGCGCCGCCGGCCTGGTCGCCGGGACCGCCTACCTGGCCAACTTCCTCCCGCACGGCACCTTCGGCACGCTCGCCTCGGGCGGCACGGTGCCACTGCTCAACGCCGCCATCGGGGTGGAGGTGGCCGGCGGCGTCGTGGTGCTGCTGGCCTCCTTCCTCGACCAGGCGGTGGAGATCGTGGACGCGGACGACCGCGCCCGCTCCGGCCGGACACCGCGCCACGACACCCCGCCCGAGGAGGAGCCGGTATGACCGCGCTGCCGTATCTCGTCGCCGGCTGGATCTTCCTGATCGGCTGCTACGGGCTGGCCACCAGCCGCAATCTGATCCACGCCGTCGGCTGCCTCGCCGTCTGCCAGGCGTCCACGTACGTCCTGCTGCTCGCCGTCGGCTACCGGGACGGCGGCACCGCTCCGGTCTTCTCCGACCTGGAGCCCGGCACCCGGCCCGTCGTCGACCCCGTCGTCCAGGCGCTGACCCTCACCGACGTGGTGGTGGGCGCCACGGTCACCGCGCTGCTGCTGGCCCTCGTCGTCCAGGTCGGCAAACGGCACGGCACCGTCGACCCGGACGAACTCTCGGAGCTGCGCGGGTGACGGCGGCGGGCCACCTCACGACCGCCGCGGGCATGACGCTCACCCCTGCCGCCACCCTGCCCCTGATCGTGGCCGTCCCGCTGCTCGGCGCCGCGTTCCTGGTGGCGGCGGGCCGCCGGCTGCCGCGCCGGGCCGCCGAGACCGCGGGCACCGGCTTCGCGGCGGGCACGGCGCTCCTCGCCCTGTCCGTCCTGCTGCGCGGGCCGTCGGCGGGCGGGCCGGGCGGCCGGGCCGTCGAATGGCTGGGCGGCTGGCACCCGAAGGGCGGGGCGGGCGTCGGCATCGTCCTGGTGGGCGACCGGATCGGCGTCGGCCTGGTCGCCGTCGCCTCGCTCCTGGTCGTCGCCGTCCTCGCGTACTCCTGGCGGTACTTCGACGAGCCGCCGCACCGCCAGGCGGGTACCTTCCCCGCCCTCGTCCTGATCTTCCAGGCGGCCATGTGCGGCTTCGCGCTCACCGGCGACCTCTTCAACGCGTTCGTCTTCTTCGAGCTGATGGGCGTCGTCGCGTACGCGCTCACCGGCTACCGCGTCGAAGGGGCGCGCGCCGTGCAGGGCGCGCTCACCTTCGGCGTCGTCAACTCCCTCGGCGGCTACGCCACCCTGCTCGGCGTCGGCCTGCTGTACGGGCGCACCGGGGAACTCGGCTTCGCCCAGATCGGCGCCGGGCTGGCCGCCCACCCGGGCGCGTCCTCCGGCGGCCCCTCCGGCGGCACCGACCTCCTCGTGCTGACCGCCTTCGTCCTCGTCCTGACCGGACTGCTGGTCAAGGCCGCGGTGGTGCCGTTCCACTTCTGGCTCCCGGACGCGCACGCGGTCGCGCCCACCCCGGTGTGCATGCTGCTGTCCGGCGTCATGGTCGAACTGGGCGTGTACGGCACGGCCCGCGTCTACTGGACCGTCTTCGCGGGCCCCGGCGGCATCCCCACGGCCGACGCCCACCGCATGCTGCTCGCCCTCGGTACGCTCACCGCCCTGGTCGGCGCGCTCATGTGCTGGCAGCAGCGCCACCTCAAACGGCTGCTGGCGTTCTCCACCGTCGCGCACACCGGCCTGTTCCTGATCGGACTCGCGGTCCTGACACCGGAAGGCGCGAGCGGCACGGCCCTGTACGTCCTCGGGCACGCGGGCGTCAAGGCCGCGCTGTTCGCCGCCATGGGCATCCTCCTCGACCGCTTCCGCAGCGTCGACGAACTCGAACTGCACGGCCGCGGCCGGGAACTGCCCCTGGTCGGCGTCGTCTGCGCGGCCGGCGGACTGGCCCTGGCCGGGCTGCCGCCGTTCGGCACGGGCCTGGGCAAGGCCGTCACCGAGGAAGCGGCGGGAGGCTGGCCGGCCGCCGTGTTCGTGATCGTGTCGGCGGTCACCGGGGGCGCGGTGCTGCGCGCCGTGGCACGGGTCTTCCTGGGCCTGGGCGTACGGCCGGAGGCCACCGACACGGCGGTGAGCGGCCGCGCGGACGAGACCAGCGGCAAGGACGAACAGCCGGAAACCGCCGGCCGGCTGAGCCGGGTCCCGGACACCATGCTGGCCGTGCCGGTCGTGCTGCTGGCGGGGGCGCTCGCCGTCGGCGTCGTACCGGGCCTGCACGCGGCGGTCGGCCGGGCCGCGGACGCCTTCCTCGACCGGGCGGGCTACGCAGCCGCCGTCCTGCACACCCCGTCGGCCGCCCCCGTACCGGTGCCCGGACCGCACTGGTCCCCGGTAGGCGTGGCCCTCGGTCTGCTGTCCACCGCCCTGGCCTGCGGCCTGGCCTGGTGGGCCGTACGCCGCCCCCAGGGCCCGGCCGAACCCGCCCGCTGGGCCGCACCCGTACGCCGCCTGCACTCCGGGCACATCGGCGATTACGTCGCCTGCGTGCTGGCGGGCATGGTGCTCGTGGCGGCGCTGGTGCTGCCGGGGCTCTGGTGAGGGGGGCCTACGAAGGGGCGTCCGCAGCGGGGCGGGGGCGGTGGGGCCGGGGTCAGGCCGGCCGGGGAGGGGCGGGCCGGGGACAGTCCGCCCGGTACCTGCCCGGCCGAGGGCGGCCGGTACTCACTCCTTCCGGTAGGAGTACGCCTCTCCGGCAGCAGCCGCCACCGCGTCCAGACCCGCCCCGGTCGACGCGGTGACCACGGCGGCCACCGCGCCCTCGACGAACGGCGCGTCCACCAGCCGTGTGCCCTCGGGCAGTTCATCCCCCTCGGCGAGCAGCGCCTTGACGGTCAGCACGGCGCTGCCCAGGTCCACGAGGACGGCGACACCCGCGCCGCCGTCCACCTTCCGCGCCGCTTCCGTGATCAGCTCCGCGCTGGTCCCGAGACCGCCGTCCGGCGTACCGCCCGCGGCGGCCACCGGCGCCTTGCCGCCGCCGCCCGCCAGGCCCACGGCCAGCTGCGCCACCGACTCGGCCACCGGTCCGCTGTGCGACACCAGCACGATGCCCACGTACGAGGAGTCCGCGCCGCTCACTTCGCCCCCTCCTCGTCCGCGACCGCCGCCAGCGCGGCGAACAGCAGGGCGGACGAGGTCGCGCCCGGATCCTGGTGACCGATGCTGCGCTCGCCCAGATAGCTCGCCCGCCCCTTGCGGGCCTGGAGCGGCACGGTGGCCTCCGCACCCTGCCCGGCGGCCTCGGCGGCGGCCCGGAACGAGGTGGCCAGCGCCTCGACGGCCGGGTCGAGCGCGTCGAGCATGGTCGCGTCACCGGGCGCCGAACCGCCCAGCTGCGCCACCGCGTCCACCCCGGCGCGCAACGCCGTACGCAGCTCTCCGACGCCGACCTGAGCGGCGTCACCGAGTGCCTTGCCCGTACGCCGCAGCAGCGTCCCGTACAGCGGGCCGGACGCGCCGCCCACCGTGGAGATCAGCTGCCGTCCGGCCGTCGTCAGCACGGTACCCGGCGTCCCCGGCGGCTCGGCTTCGAGCGTCTTGACGACGGCCGCGAAGCCGCGCTGGAGGTTGCTGCCGTGATCGGCGTCGCCGATGGCCGAGTCGAGGTCGGTGAGACGGGCCGCTTCCCGGTCCACGGAGGCGGCGGCCGCCGCCATCCACCGCAGGAAGAACCCGGCGTCCAAGGCCGTTTCGGACACGAACTGCTCCTCTGGTCGTACGTGTGCGGTAAGGGGCTGGTGAGAGGGATACGGGGCGGTACGGAGGCACGTCGCCGTGCGCGACGTGTGCGGGGAACGCCCCCGCCCTGGGCGCGTCGATGCGTGGCCGTCCGGTCAGCACCCCCACCGCAGCCCGGGCGTCCGCACCGGCGCGTCCCACAGCCGCAGCAGCTCCTCGTCCACCTGGCACAGCGTCACCGAGCAACCTGCCATGTCGAGCGAGGTGACGTAGTTGCCGACCAGCGTACGAGCGACCGGCACGGCCCGCTCGCCGAGCACCCGGTGCACCTCGGCGGCGAACCCGTACAGCTCCAGCAGCGGAGTGGCGCCCATCCCGTTGACCAGCACCAGCACCGGCTGCCGGGGGTTGAGATCGGTCAGCACCGCGTCCACGGCGTAGTCCGCGATCTCGCCGGCGGTCATCATCGGCCGCCGCTCGCGGCCCGGCTCGCCGTGGATGCCCACGCCCAGCTCCAGCTCACCGGCGGGCAGGTCGAACATCGGGCCGCCCTTGGCGGGGGTCGCACAAGAGCTGAGCGCGACACCGAAGCTCCGCGACGACGCCACGACCTGGTGCGCCAGCCCCGCCACCCGGTCCAGCGGCGCCCCCTCCGCGGCCGCCGCGCCCGCGATCTTCTCCACGAAGAGCGTGGCCCCGGTCCCGCGGCGCCCGGCGGTGTGCAGCGAGTCCGTCACCGCCACGTCGTCGTTCACGACCACCGTCGCCACCTGCACGCCCTCGTCCTCCGCCAGCTCGGCGGCCATCTGGAAGTTCAGCACGTCACCGGTGTAGTTCTTGACGACGAACAGCACCCCCGCCCCGCTGTCCACGGCGGCGGCCGCCCGCACCATCTGGTCGGGCACGGGCGAGGTGAACACCTCGCCGGGACAGGCGGCATCCAGCATCCCCGCCCCCACGAACCCCCCGTGCAACGGCTCATGCCCACTCCCACCCCCCGAAACCAACGCCACCTTCCCCTCGACCGGCGCATCCCGCCGCACCACCACCCGATTCTCCACATCCACCACCAACTCCGGATGAGCCACCGCCATCCCACGCAGCGCGTCGGCCACCACGGATTCGGGGACGTTGATCAGCATTTTCATACGGGGCTCCTCGGGTACTCGAAGGAATCGGCTGTGACTGCAACGTTGCAGGTCAGAGGTGGTGGGAGGGCTATTCGGCGCTGGCGGTATCGGCGACGGGCCGGCGGACTCCGTCGGTACTGATGCTGACCTGATGCTGTCTTTCCCGATGGGAAGTCAGCTTGGTGGCGAGTCGTGCAGTGCGACGAAATCAGGGTATGTGCTCGGGCCGGGCCGGGCCGGGCGGTGGCAAGGGTGTTGGGTGGTCTGCGGGCAGCGGGCTGATGCGCACATCCTGATCAGCGGGCGGGCGGGCGGGCGACGGCGGGAGTGCTCCCGAGTGTGGCGGTCGCGCGGGACCGGCAGCCGATGCGGAACCGCGTCAGCCCCAGAACTCCCGCAGGGCGGCGTTGACGGCGGCAGGTTCCTGGGTGTGCGGGTAGTACCCGGGCACCCGCAGGAGGCGGCCCCCGAGCGAGTCCGTGAGGGACTCGGCCACGGCCATGAGGGGGAGCCCTACGTGCTCGCGGTACGCGGCCGGCGCGCCCTCCCAGGTTCCGCAGACCACCAGGATCGGCAAGGCGGCGCCCCTGATCACGTCCAGTGGGATCTCCACATCCCAGATGGGGCGCTCCCTCATGGAGGTGGCAACGGCACGGAGCCGGCGCGACGTGGGCTCGGGCATGGCCATTCCCAGCCCCTCGGTGGACGCACGCAGGTACTGCTCCGGCGTGACGCCGTCCGGGATGCCGGGGGCGCCCTCGCGGACCCGGTCGAGGAGTCCGGCGACGACCGGACGATGCGCGGCGGCGGTGAAGGCGGAGGGCTGGATGAGGGTGAGGGAGCGGACGAGGCCGGGCCGGCGCGCGGCGGCGAGGAGCGCGGCGACGGCGCCGTTCCCGTGCCCCACGAGGTGGGCGCCGCCCAATTCCACGGCGTGGGTTCCATCGCTGAGAACCTCCACGACGTCCTCGGCGTCGACATCGAAGTCGCTGCGCGCGGTGTCCGGGCTGTCGCCGTAACCCTCGAAGCGGCCGGGGCCCGGCCTTCTCCGACCCGATCGCGGTCATCCCACACGGTCACGTGCACGGCTGCCACAGGTCATCCTCCCGACGTCGAAGGCTGTCGACTCCCGCGAGGCTGACAACTGCTGACTCGATGAGCTGAGTTGTCGGTGCGTGGTGAGGCAGCCGTGGCCGTGGTCGGCGAACAGCGCGTCCGGCTTACGGCGGGGGCGGCCGACGCGGCCGCGGACCGGCGGAATCGCATCAAGCAGGGGCAGCAGCTGAGTGACGTCGTTGCGGTTGCCGCCGGCCAGCAGGACCGCGAGTGGGGCGCCGTGCCCGTCGGTGATCAGATGGTGCTGCGAGCCGGCCCGGCCCCGGCCGACCGGCGAGGGACCCGTGTGCAGCGCGTACACGGCGACGCCCCACACCGGCCCGAATGCTGAACTCCCGCTTCGGGCATGGCAATCAGGGCAGCTCCGTGACGGTGTTCGGCGCGTGGTCCGGAGTCGCGGGGCAGGCGGCGCCATCGTCGACGGCCGACCGGGCGCGTAGATGTTGGTTCACGCATCCTGGGTGCGTTCTGCTGCTTGTGTCTGTGGGCGAGTCGCCGCAGGGTGAGGAAGACCTGGGCGGTGGTGACGAGGATGACGTGGGGTGCCGACTGCGGCCCTCGGAGTGGCACGGCCCCAACTCCCCATTGTGTTCAGCCCTGTCACTGCCCGCCCATGGGCCCGTTAAGGTGGCCCGATGACCGACGAGACAGTGGACGGACTGAACCGCTTCCGAGCCGAGGCGATATCCCGGGGCCTGGCGTCGGAGGAGGTGGAGGAATGGATACGTGTCGCCCTGCCGGCGGTGTACCTGGCCGAGGGCGGTGACGGCCCCCTCGTGGCCCGGATCGGCGGCGACCCCCTGCTGCCGCACGGCGTGCCGAAGCCGTCCGATCCCTTCGTGGCCTCCGTCGACCTCGCGGCCCTCCCGCCGAAGGCGACCGACCTCCCTCTGCCCGCCGACGGCCACCTGCTCTTCTTCTCCGGCACCGATGTGCAAGGCGTCGAGGGGCGCGTGCCCGACGCGGTGCTGTACGTCCCCGCCGGAACCCCTACGGTCCCGACCTCCCTGGAACACAGCTGGCGCGAGCCGTACCGGGCGCGTGAACTCCGCACGGTCTGGCACCAGCCGAGCGCGCAGATGCCGGAGAGCTTCGCCCTCGACAGATGGGGCGACTTCCCCGAGGACGAGCAGTTCGAACTCGCTGACGAACTGAGCGACGCCTGGGCGCACGTGGGCGGCTACCGCCCTCCCTGGGCCCTGCAGATCGGCGGCCATCCGGTCTCGCCCCAGAACGACCCCGTCCACTACGCCCGTGCTCCCGAGGCGGCCGGCCCCTCCGGGCAAGGCGGTACGGCTCAAGAGGAGGGCACCGACGACTGGGCTCTCCTGGCCACCTGGAGGTGCGGCGACGACGTCACGGAACTGGACTCCGGCGTGGCCCACTGGGTGATCCGCCACCGGGATCTGGCGGCCCGGCGCTTCGACCGGGTCCATCGCTACGTCGAAATGGCCTGACCGTGCGGGGCGGAGGGCCCGCTCCCTGACGCTCACCGGCCGCCCTCCCCGCCCCGCCCACGCCACCCGGTCCGTGCCGTCACCGTGACGGTCGGCCTGCCAGGAGCGAGTGCGGTCCCCTGCCCCGCCGCCCGCAACCCGGGTCTGCGGGCTCAGCGGAGCAGCAGGTCGCGGATCGCCTCCGTGATCTCGCCGGGGGCCTCCTCGGCCATGAAGTGCCCCGCCCCGGTCAGCCGGTGGTCCAGGTCCGGAGCCCACGCGTGCCAGACCGCGGCGGCGTCGTAGCCCAGTCGCGCGCCCCAGTCCTGCTGGACGACCGTCACGGGCATGGCCAGCTGGGAACCGGCGTCCCGGTCTGCCTGGTCGTGCGTGACATCGATGCCCGCCGAGGCCCGGTAGTCCGCGACGATCGACGGCACGGCCGCGGCGCTCGCCCGCAGGTACGTGGTCCGGACCGGTTCCGGTATGGCGGCGGGGTCCCCGGCCCAGGCGTTGAGGAAGGAGCCGAAGTAGGCGTCGGCGCTGTTGGCGATCATCGTCTCCGGCAGCCCCGGCGGCTGCGCCATGAGGAACAGGTGGTAGCCGGCCGTCGCCGGGACACCGTGCAGGACGTTCCACATGTCCAGGGTCGGCACGATGTCGAGGATGCCCAGGTGGGTGAGGGTCTCGGGATGGTCCAGCCCTGCCCGGAAGGCGACCAGGGCGCCCCGGTCGTGGCCGACCAGGGCGAAGCGCTCATGACCGAGCGCCGCCGCCAGGGCGACGACATCCATGGCCATGGTGCGCTTGGAGTACACGTCGGGGCCGGTGGCCGCCGGCTTGTCGCTGGCCCCGTAGCCGCGCAGGTCGGGACAGAGCACCGTGTGCTCGCCGGCGAGCCGCTCGGCGACGTGCCGCCACATCAGGTGGGTCTGGGGAAAGCCGTGCAGCAGTACGACCGGGCTGCCGCTGCCGCCGACGGCGGCGGCCAGTTCCACTCCGTCCGTGCCGGGCAGGCGGACGTGGTCGAAACCGGGAATGGTGAGCGTCATGAAAGGGCCTTTCCTGTGATCGGTGGACCGGTGGGAGACCTGGTCCGAGGGCTGACGGGCTCAGCGTGGATGACGGCGATCAGCAGCGGATCAGTACGCTTCGGCGGTGCGGACCCGCGGCACGGAAGATGGAGGGCATGCGAATCGACGTGCTCGGTGCCGTGCGGGCCCTCCGCGACGACGGCACCCCGGTTGACCTGGGCGGACCCCGCCACCGGGAGGTGCTCGCCCGGCTCGTCGCCGCCGGGGGGCGGATGGTCCCCACCGACACCCTCGTGGACGACCTGTGGGCCGAGCCGCCGGTGCGCGCCGTGGGTGCGCTGCGTACGTTCGTCGCCGCGCTGCGCCGCGCCATCGAACCCGACCGGCTGCCCCGCACTCCGCCGCGCGTTCTCGTCACGGAAGGCCCCGGCTACGCGCTGTGCCTGCCACGTGAGGACGTGGACGTCCACCGGTTCGAGGACGCCCTGGCCCGCGCCCGGCGCAGCCCCGATGCGCTGACCGGCCTCGACGCGGCCCTCGCGGCCTGGCGCGGCCCCGCCTACGCCGACGTGACCGGCTCCGCGTGGGCCCAGCGCGAACGGACCCGACTGGAGGAGCTGAGGCTGGAGGCAAGGGAACTGCGCGCCCGCCTCCTCCTCGACTCCGGTTCAGGAGCCGAGCTCGTCGCCGAGCTGGGCGCCCACGTCACCGAACATCCCTGGCGCGAGCCGGCCTGGGGACTGCTGGCCCGCGCACTGCACCGGGCGGGCCGTCAAGCAGACGCACTGGCCACCCTCCGCCGCGCTCGCACCATGCTCGTGGACCAGCTCGGGCTCGACCCGGGCGCCGACCTCCGGCGGCTGGAGGCGGACATTCTGCACGGAGCAGCGACGCTTCAGTCCCCGCGGACCGTGTGGACCGCCGGCGTACGACTCGGCCCCCGCACCACTGTGGAACTGGCCCGTACCCTGGCCCTGGCGGGTGGTGACGCCCTCCTCCACTCGCGGCGCGACCGACTCGCCGCCGTCCAGGCGGCGGAGCGCACCGGAGACATCACCCTGACCGCCCGCGTCATCGGCGCCTATGACGTGCCCGCCGTCTGGAGCCGGGCCGACGACCCGGAGCAGTCCCGCGCCGTCGTCGCGGCGGCCGAGCGTACGCTCACCGCGCTCGGCACCGACGGCCCCGCCGAACTGCGTGCCCGCCTGCTGGCCACCGTCGCGGTCGAGAGCCGCAGCGCCGATCTGTCGGGAGACGAACTCAGGCGCGCCGGACAGGCGGCGCGCGAGGCCGAGGCGCTGGCCCGGGCGCTGGGCGATCCCGCCCTGCTGGTGTTCGCCCTCAACGGCGTGTTCCTCCAGTCCTTCACCCGGCCCGGGCTCGCGGCGGCACGGGACCTGATCGGCGTCGAGATCCTTGACCTGGCCACCCGGCACGATCTGCCGAACTTCGCCGTGCTCGGGCGGCTCATCCGCCTGCAATCCGCCTCCGCTCTCGGCGACCTCGACGCCGCGACCGCACACGCCGAGGCCGCCGAGCAGCTCGCCGTCAGCACCGAGGCTTCTGCCGTCCCGGTCCTTACCGGATGGTTCCGGGCCCGGGCCATGGCCGCCCGCAGCGCCGAACAGGGCGGACCGGCCGCCGCCACGGCCGCGGCGTACTACCGCGCCGCCGAGGACGCCCTGGCCGGGGCAGCGAGCATGCCAGGGCTGCACCGGGGCCTGTTCGCCCTCGCCCTCCTGGGCCTTCGCCTCCTGCACGGTCGCCCCGCGCCCACCGATCCGGCCCTCGACTGGGGCCCTTACCGCCCCTGGACGCACCCCTTGGTACTGCTCGCCCGGAACCGGGTCGAGGAGGCCCGTACCGCCCTGGCCAGGGCGCCCGAACCGCCACTTGATCACATGCAGGAGGCACTCTGGTGCCTGACCGCCCACGCCGCTGCCCGCCTCGGCGAGCGCCGGGTCGCCGTCCGCGCCGCGACGGCCCTGCGCGCCGCCCGCGCCGAACACGCGGGCGGGGCGAGCGGGATGCTGACGCTGGGACCGGTGGCACGGTACCTGGCGGAGGCGGAGGAGTGCGCCGGCAAGGGGTGACCGACATCGCCCGCGGACCCGCTTCCATACCCGCCGTGCCACGTAGATGATCTCGTACCGGACGAAACTCCCCTGCCCGAGGTCAGGTCACGCCCGCAACCCGTCCACCGCCGTGTCGATCGCGGCCAGGGCCGCCGCCCTGTCGAGCCCTGCCCTCGATACGAGAGAGAGGCCCTGGACGATGTAGAGCAGGAGCTGCGCCTGGGCCTCGGGGGAGCGGCTGTCCGTGACCTCTCCGGCGGCCTGTGCGCGGCGGAGCGCATCGGCGACGATGCCGGTGAACCGGTGGTACGAGCGGGTGACGATCTCCGTGGCTTCGCTGTCCTGGGGGACGAGTTCGGCGGTCGTATTGCCGATCAGGCAGCCCTGCGGCACGCCCGCCTCGGAGATCAGTTCGTCCAGCCGTGCGGGATGGGTCAGGATCTCCCGCAGGGCGGGCAGGAGCGGGCTGGTGTCGAGCGCGGTGATCAGGTGCCGCTCGTACACCTCCCAGTAGAGCCTGACCGCTTCCAGGTAGAAGCGGCGCTTGTCGCCGAACGCGCCGTAGAGGCTGCCACGCTCGACGGCCAGCGCGTCGACCAGGTCCTGGATCGACGTCGCCCCGTATCCCCGGGACCAGAACAGTTCGAGTGCCCGCTCCAGCGTCTGTTCCCTGTCGAACTCGCGCGGGCGTCCGGTTCGTGCCACGTGCTCAACACTACGACTTCTTGACTCAGCGTTCAAGAAGTCGTAGCTTCCGCTGCAACACTTCTTGAACGGGCGCACAGAAGTCGGTCGCTCACCGGCCGGCGCGGAGGGTGAAGTCATGGAATTCGCAGGCAGAACGGCACTCATCACCGCATCCGGCGCTATCGGCGGACTCGGCCATGCGACGGCCAAAGTGCTGGCCGCGGGCGGCGCCGACCTGATCCTGACCGGCACCGATCCGGAGCGCGGTGCCCAGGTCGTGCAAGACCTCCACACGGCCGGTGGCGAGTCCGCCCGGACGGTGCGTTTCGTCGCTGCGGATGTGTCCGACCCGGCGGGCGTGCGACAACTGGCCGAGGACGCCGGAGCCGTCGACATCCTGGTCAACAACGCGAGCGTCATGACCTCGTCCCCGACCACCGGGCAGGACCTCGCGAGCTACGACGCCGCCTTCGCGGTCAACGTGCGTGCTCCGTTCCTGCTCACCGCCCTGCTCGCGGAAAAGATGGCCGCCAACGGCGGCGGCAGCGTCGTCAACGTCAGCTCCACCGCAGCCGGCCTCGGCATGCCGGGCATGGCCGTCTACGGCGCCACCAAGGCGGCGCTCGAATCGCTGACCCGCACCTGGGCGGCGGAATTCGCCGGGTCCGACGTGCGGGTCGACGCCGTCGCTCCGGGCCCGATGCGCACCTCGAAGGTGATCGCGGCGATGGGCCCGGACATGGGCGGCATGGGCCTGACCACCGCACTCAGGCGCACCTGTGACCCGGCCGAGGTGGCCCACGTGATCGCCTTCCTCGCCAGTGACCGGGCCGGTTACATGACCGGGGCGATCGTCGCCGCCGACGGTGGCCGCACCGCAATCTGAAGAGAGACAGGACAATGGATCGTCTTACGGGAAAGCACGCACTGATCACAGGGGGAACGAGCGGCATCGGCCTGGAAACGGCCCGCGAATTCCTCGCCGAAGGAGCGACGGTCGCCATCACCGGCCGCTCGCGGGAAAAGCTGGACGAGGCAGCCCGGCAATTGGACGGCCCGCTGCTGACCATCGCCAGTGACGCCGGCGACGTATCCGGCCAGGCGGCGCTCGCGGCGCGGCTCCGCGCGGAGTGGCCGAAGCTCGACATCCTGATGAGCAACGCCGCCGACATCACCCACCTCCCGATCGAGGAGTGGACCGAGGAGGCGTTCGACAGGCTTTTCGCGACCAATCTCAAGTCGCCGTTCTTCCTGATCAGGGATCTGCTACCGCTCTTCTCGCGGCAGTCCTCGGTCATCCTCGTCGGCTCGGTCTCCGCGTACATCGGACACGAGAACGCGACGGTCTACGGCGCGGCCAAGGCGGGCCTGCTCTCCTGCACGCGCGGCCTGACCTATGAGCTGAAGGACCGGGGCATCCGCGTCAACGGATTGAGCCCGGGCCCGACGATCACCAATGCATTCGCGCCCCTCGGCCCCGAGCGCCGAGCCGCCCTCTACGAGGAACTCCGTCGGACCGTTCCTCTCCATCGCCTGGGGACCGCCACCGAGCTGGCGAAGGCGGCGGTCTATCTCGCCTCGGATGAATCCGCCTATACCGCGGGGACCGTGCTGCGCGTTGACGGGGGGATCGGGCAGCTCGCGTACTAGTGGTGCTGCGTCAGGTTCTGGCTCGGGACAGTGGTCGGCCGCAGATGGGCAGGTCCCGGGTCAGCACCGGAGGAGGTCCTGGGCGGCGGTGACGAGGGCGCAGGCCGCGGCGCCGCTCGTCCCGCCCCGTTCCGCGCGCTGGTCCGGACATCCGGCATCCGGTGGTCGACGCCGGCCACGGGATCCGCCGGTGGTGTACCGAAGGACAGGTTTGCTGTTTCAGCAAGGTTACTTGCTCTTGATGGACGGTGCGCGCAAGCTGCATGCAGAAAGTTCCGGCTCGCAGCGCGGAGCCGGGACTCCGCAGGCTTGGCCGTGGTCCCTTGTCCGCTGGGGCCCCTACGGCCGGAGCGGTACATCAGAATCCATAACGCCTTGCGAGCAGAGGGGTCGGGAGATGGAAAATCGCCATGTCGTTATCATTCCGATTGAGATCGACGCGGAGAAGGAAAGCGCCTATCTGGACGCCTGGCAGGATGCCGCGGACGTGATGGCGGCTCAACCCGGTTTTATCCGTACGTACATGTTCCGTACGGTCGTTCCGGGGAGTAAGTTCCCTCTCGTCAATGTGGCGGAATGGGAGTCCGCCGCTCACTGGGAAGAGGCGATGAACGTCTGCCCGATGCTGGGGCAGCGGATAGCCATCGCCCACGCCTCGAACTACGAGGCGATCCGGACGGTCCGGCCCGCCACGCAGCGGAACCTGGGCCCCGGTGACGGTGACGCGCCCGCCGACCTGTCTCCTGCCGAGGCGCGTCGCCGCGTCCTGGACGGGGACCTCACGCTGGTCGATGTCCGCGAAGACGATGAGTGGGCAGCGTGTCACCCGGCCGGCGCCGTCCACGCAGCGCTCGGCACGTTGCCGGCCTCGCTGTCCGATGTGCCTGACGGCCCACTGGCCTTCATATGTCGCACGGGCGCACGCAGTGTGCAGGGCGGCGCACACGCGATCCGTGCAGGCCGACCCTCCGTCTACAACGTCGCAGGCGGCCTTGAGGCATGGGAAGCGGCAGGGCTGCCGGTCGTCCTCCCCGACCGCGAGGACTCGGTGAGCAACGGCGACCGTGTCAAAGCTGTGGTGCATGAGGACTGACGAAAAGCAGAACCGGTGGACGGCCGTCGAGAATTGGCCCGCTACTCGCGTGAACCCGGCTTCGGCTCCGGCTCCGTAGTCGCGGGGTGGGCGGAAAAGGTGAGTGCTTCGGGCAGGGCGGCGAATGCGGAGCGCACATCCGCGGCGAGTTGCCGGCGGGTGGGCGTGCCCTGTGGTCCCTCGCGGGCTGTCCAGTCGCTGAGCGCCTGCTGGAAGGCCGAGGTCACCATGTCGAGAGCCAGTCGGGCGCGCAGCGCGTGGGGCCCCGCGGAATCCGGCAGCTCCAGCCGGCGGTTCAGGACGTCGAGGATGGAGCGGCTGGTGCGGTCGCAGAACTGTCGCCCGCGTACGTCCATGGAGGGCGTCTTCTCGGCCAGCCTGCGGCTGAGCGCGACACGGTGCGTCCACCCGTCGTCGGGCATCCGTTCCAACGCGTCCAGCAAGGCCGCCTGGAGGAGTTCCAGCAAGGTGGTGCTCCGCGGGGCCAGGGGGCGGGTCTCCAACTCGTCGAGGCATGCCAGCCACAGGTCGTTGGTGGGAGCCAGGGCGACGTCTTCCTTGCCGGCGAAGTTGCGGAAGAAGGTGCGCTGCGAGACCTCGACGGTGTCGCAGAGGTCGTCGAGCGTCGTCTCGTCGAAGCCGCGTTCCGTGAACAGTTCGAGTGCGGTGTCGATCAACCGCTGGCGGGTGCGCTGCTTCTTGCGCTCGCGCAGATTCGTGGCCGCCTTGGTGGTCGCAGTCGCAGTCGCCGTCGCCGCCGTCACCTTCTCCGTTCCCGCCATGGTGGCCATCGTAGCAATGCATGCCGGGCAGCCGCCTTTGCCTGTTGACGGCAAATGCTGGTGACCGGCATCCTGGGGCGCCTAGCTGCACCAGGAAAGGTGGACGCACATGCGTGCTCTGCTCATCGACCACTCGGCGCCCTCCGGACTGCGCCTCGGTACGGCCCCGGATCCCGAGCCGGCCCCGCATCAGGCGCTGATCAGGGTGACGGCGACGTCGCTGAACTACGGGGAGGTCAGGTTCGGGGTCGAAAACTCCGCCGACGGCGCGGTGCTGGGCTGGGACGCCGCCGGAATCGTGGAGCAGGCGGCGGCCGACGGCTCGGGCCCCGCAGCCGGCACCCCCGTGGTGACGCTCGGTCCCGAGGGGGGCTGGGCCGAACTGCGCGCCGTGGACACCGACTTGCTCGGTGAAGTGCCGCAAGGAGCCGACCTGGGGGCCGTCAGTACCATTCCGGTCGCTGCCACCAGCGCGCTGCGCGCCCTGCACGCGCTCGGCCCGATCCTGGGCAGGCGCGTTCTGATCACCGGCGCCACGGGCGGCGTCGGCCGGTACGCCGTCCAGCTGGCCCGGCGCGGCGGCGCCGAGGTCGTCGCGACGACGGGCTCGCCCGAGACCCAGGGCCCGGGCCTGCGCGAACTGGGCGCGCACCAGGTGCTGTCCGCGCCCTCCCAGGTCACCGAACCCGTGCACGGCGTACTGGACATGGTCGGCGGCCCGCAGCTCGTGGACGCGTTCGCCGTGCTGGCCGGTGGCGGCACCCTCGTCGCCGTCGGCCATTCCGCGAACGTACCCGAGCACTTCCCCGTCGGCGCCCTCTACGGCGACCACGGCCGGCACGGGCGTTCGCTGACCTCCTTCCACCTGCTGGAGTGCACGGGGCTGGCGCCCGACCTGGCCTGGCTCGCCGCACGCGTGGCGGACGGCGGGCTCGATCCGCAGATCTCCTGGCGCGGCGGCTGGGACCAGGCCGCCGAAGCCGTCGCCGCTCTGCTGGAGCGCCGCCTGCACGGGAAGGCGGTGCTGGACTTGGCCTGACGGGCGCGGGGCCGACGGCGGTGCGGGGTCTTCCGAATCGCCCGAATCAGCGGTTGTATACGGTTACCCGGTGACAAAGCGAATATCGGTGGGCTTTTCGGCCCTTGTGGCGGTAGTGGCCACGTGCGTGAGCGGCTGCGGAGCGCCGTCGGCGGGGCCGCAGCCGGCGGTCGCCGCCGAGGCGACGGGGGGCGGGGCGCCCCGGTGTGCGGTGCCGGACGTGATCGCGCATCGTGGTACCCCCGCCGACGAGAACACGCTGCGGGGGTTCAGGGACGCCGTTGCCGCCGGCGCCTCCGGGTTCGAGCTCGATGTGTGGTGGACCCGGGACGGCGTACCGGTTCTGTCCCACGATCCGACAGTCGACCGGACCACGACCGGGCGCGGGCGCATACCGGGCATGACGGCCGCTCAGGTGCGCGGGCTGCGCACCCACCGCGGCGAGCGGATACCGACCCTCGACGAGGCGCTGCGGTACGCGGCGGCGCACCGGCTGACGGCGATGGTCGAGCTGAAACCGACGCCGACGGCCGCGCAGATACGCAGCCTGCTCGCCACGGTCCGCGCGGCCCGGGCGGACCGGTACGTGATCGTGCACTCGTTCAACACCGCAGCGGTGGACGCCGTACGCAAGGCGGCGCCCGCGCTGCGGACCGCGCTCACGCACGAGGCGACGCCCATCGGTGGCGCGGAGGCGGGCCGGTACGGCACGGCGCTGAACATCTCGCGTTTCCTCGTCACTCCGGCCCGCGTCCGCGAGTGGCACGCGGCGGGGCTGCGCGTCCACGCCTGGACGGCGAACTGGCCCCCGGCGTGGGAGAAGATGAAGGCCGCGGGGGTGGACGTGGTGCTCACCGACCGGGTGGGGCCCTACCGGGAGTGGGCCCGGCGGGCCTGTGCCCCCGGAACGGGCAGCTGAGGCCACGCGCGGACGCCTACGGCGGACACCCGCACCCACGGCAGGCCCTGCCCAGCCCCCGGCCACGGGCAGCCCCCAGTCCAAACCCCACCTCAAACGCCCCGCCCCGCCCGCAGCCGGTACGGCCCCAGTTCCCACCGCCAGCCGTTGCGCAGGATCAGCGCCGCCAGGTCGAGGGAGGTGAACGCGGTCCCGCGGGCGATGTCGCGTATGTCGGGCCAGGTCAGTTCGCCGGCTTCCAGGGCGGCCCGGAGCCGGTGTTCCAGTTCCGGGGCGACCGGGTGGCGTTCCAGATCCTGGAGGGTGCGGGTGCCGTCGGTGACCAGCAGGCCCCAGCCGTTGCGTGCGCAGAGGCCGGCCGCAGCCCGGTACTTGGCCAGGTTGACGGCGAGCGGGATGTCGCACTGCGGTTTGGCCTCGATCAGTACGGCGTGCCCTTCGGTGGTGACCGCGAGGAAGTCGGGGTAGTACGAGCGGGCCCGGCCCTCGTACCGGTAGTCGATGGCGAGCGGCTGTTCCTGGTAGTGGGCTATCCGGTCGGCGTGGTCGAGGAGGTGGATGACCCGTAGCTCGGTCTGCGACTCGTACTGCACCTCGCGCCCGAGCTTGGGGCTGTACCAGGTGCCGGAGTGCTCCCGCGGGGTGACGTCGCGCAGCGCGGCCAGTTCCGCCGGGGCCGGGGCGGCGCCCGGAGCGCCGAACCAGCTGGTCGCCGCGGCGAGGGCGGCCCAGCGGGCGGACGCCCGCTCCGCGCGGTCCGCCAGCCGCTGCCGGCGCCGCTCCTCCTTGTGGCGCTCGGCGAGCACCCCGGCGGCCTCCCGGATCAGGTGTCTGGCCTCGCTGTCGTCCCTGCCGGCGAGGCGGGCGAGCAACAGGCCCGCGGGGTTGAGCGGCGCGCCGGGGAAGGCCGTCTCCGCGATGGTGAGAAGGCGCTCGGCGGTACGCGGCCGGTCCTCGTTCAGGAGGGCGGCCATGGTCTCGCGCAGGGCTCGGGTGACCGGTTCGCGACCGGCGAGCATCCTGGTGATGCCGCGTGCCTGGAGCTGGCTGACGCGCTGCCTCGACAGCGCGAGCTCCCGCGCTATGGCCGGCTGGCTCCGCGGCTCGTGGCCGTCGAGACCGAGCCGGCGGCAGAGGACCGCGTGGCCGCGGGCGTCGCGCAGTTCGTCGACGGCCGCGGCGGCGAGGTCGCGCAGCACGGTGGCCGTGTCCGGTGTGCCGTCGGCCACCGGCCCCCAGGACAGGTCGGCCGCCGCGTAACCCGGACACACGGTGTCCAGCAGCCAGGCGTCGAGGAGGAGCCGTCCGGACGTCCGCCACAGGCGCCGGGCCACCGGCCGTAACGATTCCTCCGGATGGGCCGTCAGGGCCCGGACCGCCGTACGGTCCAGGAACGCGGCGCGGCGCTCGGGCGACAACCGGTGCCCGGTCACCTCCTGCCAGACCGCCACGACGGAGGCCGGTTCGCACCGCTCCGGACGCGTCCGCCGCCCTCGTGCGCCCGCCCCGGCCTTCTTGCCCGCCGCTCGTGCCCGCCGGGACTCCGCCAGCCGGGCCTGCCAGTCGTACGGTCCGTCGGCGAGCCGTCGGGCCAGCCACGCGAAGGCCGCTTCCCCGTCGGCCCCCTCCTCCGGAGGCACCAGCTGCCGCACGGCCCAGCGCATTCCGGAGACGCCGCGCTGGTGCCCGGCCCCCAGCTCTTCGAGGCTCGCGCCCGCCTCGATGCCCGCGACCAGCCGCCCGAACTCCGCCACATCCCAGCGCAGTCCCCGCCGTTCCGGCCGTTCCGGCGCCTCGGCGTCCGAGCCGCACGACGTGTGCGTACCGCCCGTACCACCCGGGCCGTCCGTACCGCCCGTACCGCCCGTGCTGTGCGCCGCGCCCCCGCCGTCCATGTCCTGATCCCCCTCAGGTCACCACCCCGCCGGGTCCAGTATCGGACACGTCGTCCGCGGAGCGGTGCTGCCGTTGCCGAGGGTGGGGACGCGCACTAGGGTGCGTCCGTGATACCGGCGCACGGCCGGTATCTCGAACGACCGGCCCGGTCGGCCGGTCCGGCGACGGATGAGGGGCGGGCGCATGGGGCGGCTCGTGCCCGCGGTGACGCGGGCCCTGGACATACTGGAGCTCTTCCTCGACGGGGACGGCACGCTGTCCGCCCCCGACATCACCCGCAGGCTCGGCCTGCCGCGCACCAGCGTGCACGAACTGGTCAGTACGCTCGTCGCGCGCAACTACCTCGCGTACGTCCCCGAGCAGCCGGGCCGCTTCCGGCTCGGCGTGCGCGCCTACCAGCTCGGCAGCCGGTACGCCGAACAGCTCGACCTGGCGGCCGAGGGACAGCGGGTGGCCCGTGAGGTCGCCGAGACGTGCGGGGAGACCGTGCACATCGCGCTCCTCGAAGGCGCCGATGTCATCTACGTCGCCAAGGTGGACAGCACCCACGCGGTACGGATGGTGTCCGCGGCGGGGCGGCGGCTGCCCGCGCACTGCACCGCCGTTGGCAAGATGCTGCTGGCCTCGCTGCCGCCGGCCGCGCTGGCCGAACGCATCCCGGCGGACGGGGAACTGACGGCCATGACGGAGCACAGTGTCACCTCGCCGGCCGAACTGCACACCCAGCTCGCGCTGATCCGGGACCGGGGCGTGGCGGTGGAGCAGCGGGAGTCCAACCCGGACGTGAGCTGTGTGGCCGCGCCCGTCCGGGACCGGTCGGGGCGGGTCGTGGCGGCGCTCAGCGTCTCGGTGCCGATGATCCGGTGGAGCGAGGAGCGGTGCGCCGAGCTGGCCGGGCTGGCCCGCAAGGGCGCCGACGAGCTGTCCGCCCGGCTCGGTCACCGGGGGCAGCCGTGACCCGGGCCTGGGAGGTGGCGGTCGCCGCGCCGGCCCGGCTCGGCGAGGGGCCCACCTGGGACGCCCGCGCCGGACGGCTGATCTGGGTGGACATCCTCTCCGCCCGCGTCCACACCTTCGACCCGGCCACCGGCCGCCGCACCGTGCGGGCCACCGAACAGCACGTCGGCGCGGCCAAGCCCCGCACCAGGGGCGGACTGGTGGTCAACCTCCGGGACGGGGTGGGCGTGTACGACGCGGCGGGCGTCTTCACGTGGCTGTGCCGCGAGCCGGTGCCGGGGCGGCGCGGCAACGACGCCGCCGTGGCGCCCGACGGGTCCCTGTGGGCGGGCACCATGGCGTACGACGAGGCGCCGGGCCGCGGCACGCTGACCCGGATCGCGCCGGACGGCCGGGCCACTCGCGTCCTGTCGGACGTCACGGTGAGCAACGGCACGGGGTGGAGCCCGGACGGCCGCCGGATGTACTACATCGACACGCCCACCCGCCGCGTCGACGTCTTCGACGTCACGGACGACGGGCTGGTGACCGGCCGCCGCCCCTTCGTGGAGATCGGGGAGCCCGCGGAGTCGGCGGGTTACCCGGACGGGCTGACGGTGGACGCCGACGGCGGGGTGTGGGTGGCGATGTTCGAAGGCGCGCAGGTGCGGCACTACAGCGCCGACGGCGTACTGGAACGGGTCGTACCGATGCCGGTCGGCCGCCCCACGGCCTGCGCGTTCGGCGGTGCCGGGCTCACCGACCTGTACGTCACCACGGCGCGCGGCGGTCCGGGCAGCGCTCCGCTCGGCGGGTCGCTGCTGGTGGTGCCGGACGCCGGGCGGGGGCTGGCGCAGCCCGAGTTCGCGGGGTGAGGCGGGCGGGAAAAGTCGGGGGCGTACGGGTGGGGCGGCCGGGTACACGGAGCGCAGTTGTTCTTGGACGGTGTGAACGAGGAGGCCCAGATGTTGCTGGCTCACCCTGCTGTGCTGCGTGACCTGATCGAGCAGTACGAGACGCTGCGCGTCCTGGACGCGGCGAACGGGAGCCCCGAGGTCCGGCAGCGGATGGACGACGTCGCCTACACCCTGTGCGTGTCCACCGGTACGCGCGATGTCGACGCCGCGCTGATCGCGGCCCGGCACCGGCTGCCGGGCGCCCGGGTCGAGGACGACTCCCTGCTCTGCGACCCGCCGGTCCAGGAGGAGGCGGCGGTGCCCGCCGCGTGACGCCCCACGGCCGCGCAGCGCCGGACCGGGGCCTTGCCGTCGGACGGCAGGGCCCCGGCGTGCTGCCGGCGCCGCTCCGCGCGGCCGGCGTCACGTACCCGTCCGCCGCTTGTTCCACACGTCGAAGCCGACCGCGGCCAGCAGCACCAGGCCCTTGATGACCTGCTGGTGGTCGGTGCCGATGCCGACCAGGGACATGCCGTTGTTGAGCACGCCGAGCACCAGCGCCCCGATGACGGCGCCGAAGACGGTGCCGACGCCGCCGCTCATGGAGGCGCCGCCGATGAACGCCGCCGCGATGGCCTCCAGTTCGAAGTTGATGCCCGCCTGCGGGGTGCCCGCGTTGAGGCGGGCCGCGTAGACGCAGCCGGCCAGGGCGGCCAGGACGCCCATCGTGACGAAGACCAGGAACGTGATGCGCGTGTCCTTGACACCGGAGAGCCGGGCCGCCGCCCGGTTGCCGCCCAGCGCGTACACATGCCGGCCGACGACCGCGTCCCGCATCACGAAGCCCAGCCCGAGCAGCAGCGCACACATGATCAGCAGCACCACCGGGACGCCGTGGTAGCTGGCCAGGGTCAGCGTGAACGCTGCCACGGCCGCCGTGATGGCGGCGCACTTGGCCAGCCACAAGGAGCGCGGCAGCACCTCCAGCCCGTGTGCGGCCCGCCGCCTGTGGTCGCGCCGCTCGCGCAGCAGGAGCCCGGCCACCACCAGCAGACCGATCAGCAGGGTCGGATTGTGGTAGCGGGTGTACGGGCCGGCCTCCGGGAGGAAGCCCTGGGCGAGGTCCTGGAAGGGGCCGGGGAACGGCGACAGCGACTGCCCCGCCAGGACGATCTGGGTCGCGCCGCGGAACAGCAGCATCCCGGCCAGGGTGACGATGAAGGACGGTATCCCGACGTACGCGATCCAGAAGCCCTGCCAGGCCCCCGCCGCCGCGCCGATGAGCAGGCACAGCGCCAGCGCGGCCACCCAGTGCACATGGTGCTGGACCATCAGGACGGCCGCCACGGCGCCGACGAACGCGGCCAGCGAGCCGACGGACAGGTCGATGTGCCCCGCCACGATCACGATCATCATGCCCATGGCCAGGATGAGGATGTAGCTGTTCTGCTGGACGAGGTTGGAGACGTTGTTGGGCAGCAGCAGGGTGTTGCCGGTCCACACCTGGAACAGCACGACGATGACCGCCAGCGCGATGATCATGCCGTACTGCCGCAGGTTGCCGCGTACCACGGCCAGCAGCAGGGCGCCGGCGGACCGGCCGGGCCCGGCACCGGACGGCGGGCCCGCGGGGCGGTCGGCGGACGGTCGGACTGCGGTGGTCATGGGGGCCTCAGCTCTCGTCCGTGGGGGCGGGGCGGGCGGCCGGCGGTCCCTCGGGACGCGGCGGCCCGGCGGTCATCAGGCGCATCAGCGCCTCCTGCGACGCCTGCGCGCGGGGCAGCTCGCCGGTCACCCGTCCGGCCGCCATCGTGTAGAGGCGGTCGCACAGGCCCAGCAGCTCGGGGAGTTCGGAGGAGATCAGCAGCACCGCCTTGCCGCGCGCGGCCAGCTGCCCGATCACCGTGTGGATCTCGTACTTGGCGCCCACGTCCACCCCGCGGGTCGGCTCGTCGAGGATCAGCACCTCCGGATCGGCGAGCAGCCACTTGCCCAGCAGCACCTTCTGCTGGTTGCCGCCGCTGAGCCGGCCGACGGGCTCGAAGACGGTGCGGGACCTGATGCCCAGCGACCCGCGCAGGTCCTCGGCGGCCCGCCGCTCCGCGTGCCGGTCGACCACCCCGCGCCGGGCCAGCCCGGGCAGCGCGGCCAGCGAGATGTTGCGGTGCACGGTGTCCAGCAGGTTCAGGCCGTACGTCTTGCGGTCCTCCGTGACGTACGCGAGGCCGTGCGCCACCGCCTGCGGCACGGTGCGCAGCACGACCGGCCGGCCGCCGAGCCGTACGGTGCCGCCCGTGTACCGCCCGTAGGACCGGCCGAAGACGCTCATCGCCAGTTCGGTACGGCCCGCGCCCACCAGCCCCGCGAGGCCGACGATCTCGCCGCGCCCGACGTGCAGGGACGCCCCGTCCACCACCTTGCGCCGCTGGTCGGCGGGGTGCCGCACGGTCCACCGCTCGACGGCGAGCGCCGGGGCGCCCGCGTCCGGGCCCGCGTAGTGCGTCCGTGGCGGGAAGCGGTGGTCCAGGTCCCGGCCGACCATGGCGCGGATGATCCGCTCCTCCGGGACGGCCGGGGCGGCGCCGGGCCGGTCCCGTACGGTGAGCGTCTCGACGGTGCGCCCGTCGCGCAGCACGGTCACGGTGTCCGCGACCCGCCGGATCTCGTCCAGCTTGTGCGAGATCAGGACACACGCCACGCCCTGGTCCCGCAGCCGGCACACCAGCTCCAGCAGGTGGTCGCTGTCCGCGTCGTTGAGCGCGGCGGTCGGCTCGTCGAGGATCAGCAGCCGCACCTCCTTGGCCAGCGCCTTGGCGATCTCCACCAACTGCTGCTTGCCGACGCCGAGACCGGCGACGCGGGTGCGCGGGTCCTCGGCCAGGCCCACCCGTGCCAGGAGCGCGGACGCCTGCCGCAGCGTCTCGTACCGGCCGATGACGCCGCGCCGGGCCCGCTCGTTGCCGAGGAAGATGTTCTCCGCCACCGACAGGCAGGGCACCAGGGCCAGTTCCTGGTGGACGATGACGATGCCGCGGCGCTCGCCGGCCCGGACGTCGCGGAACGCGCAGCGCGCGCCGTCGAAACGGATCTCCCCGGTGTAACTGCCGTGCGGGTACACCCCGCTGAGCACCTTCATCAGGGTCGACTTGCCCGCGCCGTTCTCCCCGCAGACGGCGTGGATCTCCCCGGCGCGCACCGACAGCCGTACGTCGTCCAGCGCGCGGACGCCGCCGAACGTCTTGGTGATGCCGCGCATCTCCAGTACGGGCGCGTCCGTACGCACGGCTCCGCGCCCGCTCACCGGGCACCGCCCAGGTCGGCTGCCTTCAGGTAGCCCTCCTCGACCAGCAGCCGGGTGTTGCCGCGGTCCACGCTGACCGGGTCGAGGAGGAACGCGGGCACCACCCGCGCACCGTTGTCGTACGTCCGCGCGTCGTTGACCTGCGGCTTCCGGCCGTGCAGCACGGCGTCGCCCATCAGCACCGCCTGCCGCGCGAGCTTGCGGGTGTCCTTGTAGACGGTCTGGGTCTGCTGCCCGGCCAGGATGGACTTCACGGCGGCCAGCTCCGCGTCCTGCCCGGTCACGACCGGGTACGGGCGGCCGGCGCCGCCGTACCCGACGCTCTTGAGCGCCGAGATGACGCCGAGGGAGATGCCGTCGTACGGGGAGAGCACCGCGTCCAGCCGGGTGGCGCCGTAGTACTTGCTGAGCAGGTCGTCCATCCGCTTCTGCGCCGTACCGCCGTCCCAGCGCAGCGTGGTCGCCTGGTTCAGTGCCGTCTGGCCGCTGCCCACCACGAGCTGACCGCGCTTCAGGTACGGGCGGAGTTCGGCCAGTGCGCCGTTCCAGAAGTACCGGGTGTTGTTGTCGTCGGGCGACCCGGCGAACAGCTCGATGGTGAACCGCTCGCCCGGGCGCGCGTCGAGCCGCAGCTTGTCGGCGATGTAGCGGCCCTGGAGCCGGCCGACCCGGGCGTTGTCGAAGGAGGCGTAGTAGTCGACGTCCGGGGTGCCGAGCACCAGGCGGTCGTAGGCGATCACCGCGGCTGCGGCCTCCTTCGCGCGGCGCAGCACGTCGGTGAGCGCGGAGCCGTCGATCGCCGCCACGACCAGCAGCCGGTGCCCCTTGGCGACCATGTTCTCCAGTTGCGCGACCTGGTTCTCCACCCGGTCGTCGCCGTACTGGAGGTCCGTCCGGTAGCCCTTGGCGGCGAACTCGCGGGCCATGTTCCGGCCGTCGGCCAGCCATCGCTCGGACGATTTGGTCGGCATCGCGATGCCGACGGCGCCGCCGGAGCCGCCGGGCCGGTAACGGCTGCCGCCCCTGGCCTCCTGGCCGCACCCGGCCAGGCCGAGGGCGAGTGCCGCGGCCACCGCGGTGCGGCGGGATATGCGCGCGGGGCCGCTCACCGGCCCTCCTCGGGTACCGGGAAGCGGCGCAGTTCGCCCGGCAGCCGTGCGCCGGGCGGTGACATGCGGCCGTCGGCGCCGAGCCGGGCCAGCAGGTCCAGCACCAGCCGGCCGCGCCGCACCCGTTCGCGCGCGCTGTCCAGGGCGGCGGCGCGCAGCTGGGCGCCGTACGGGTACAGCACGGGGGCGCGGCTGAGGCCGAACTTGAGGTACAGCGGCGCGCCGCGCCGGACCAGCTGCGCCACGTCGTACATCCGCACGTAGCCGCCGAGGTCGTCGGGGGCCTCGACGTAGAAGTCCATGGGGGCGCGGGAGACCCGGCGGATCTGGGTGAGCTGGTCCAGGGAGAGGTCGCTGGGCACGTTCAGGGAGTCGGCGCCGAGCCGCTCGTAGATCTCGTACGCCGCCGGGTTGACCGGTCCGATCAGCGCGGAGACCTTGAAGGTGGTGTCGGCGGGCAGGGTGCCGGCCGCGCGCAGCCGGTGCAGCAGCCACAGCACGCCCTCGTCGGCGACGAGCAGGCAGCGCACGCCCAGGCCGGTGGCGCGCAGCGCGTCCTCGACGCAGCCGGCCACCGCCTCCTGACCCCGGGCGCGCGGCCCGGTGGCGCCGCCGACGTCCCAGGTGCCGCGCGGCCCGGTGAACAGGCACAGCTCCGTGCCGTGCGCGACGCAGGCCCCGAGCATGTCGCCGATCTCGGTGTCGGTCAGCATCCACACACCGCTGCCCTGGCTGACACGGTGGACGGGCACGCCGAGCCGCCCGGCCTCCGCGAGGACCGCCGTCAGTACTTCCGGCCCTTCCACGGAGGGTATTTCGGTACGCCAGGTGCCGCCGTCGGGGAACGTGTGCGGGGAGGCGTCTGCGGGGTCGTCGTCCGGGGCGGCGTGGCCGAGGGGGGCGAGGGCGCGGTTCGCGGGGTGGCGGAAGGGGAGGGGGACGGCGTCCGGAGGGGATTCGGGGGCGGAGTGGGGTTGGGGGCGGGGTTGGGGGTGGGTTCCGGATTCGGGGGTGGAGAGGGGTACGGACATGGGGCTCCTCGTTCGGTATGCCGGACGACGTTCGGTGGCGCGCACAGCCTGGTGCGTACCGCTGGGACACGGGCTCTTACGGCACCTGGGACACGGGCTCTTACGGCGCCGGACGCACCAGCACCTTCCCCACCTCCGGATCACCGCTCCCCACCAGCGCGAGGGCCTCGCCCCAGCGCTCCAGCGGGAAGGTGTGCGTGATCAGCGGCGCCGGGTCCAGCAGGCCCGTGCCGAAGGCCCGTACGGCATGGGTCCAGGCGGCGGACGGCGCGCCGAAGACGCCGCGTACGGTGAGGTGACCGGTCACCAGACGCACCGGGTCGAGGCCGTGGGCACCGGCTCCCGGCAGCCCGGTGAGGATGATCCGGCCGCCCCGGCGGGTGAGTTCGGCTGCCGCCGCGGCGGTTCCGGGCGCGCCCGCGGTCTCCACCACCACGTCGAAGCCGCCGGTCGCCGTGCCGGGGGAGTGGATTCCGGTCGCGCCCAGCGCCAGGGCCTGTTCGGCGCGGGCCCGGCGCGGATCGACGGCGATCAGCTCGGCGGGGGAGACGGCGGCCAGGAACCGTACGGCCAGCAGTCCGAGGGTGCCGGCGCCCAGCACCGCGATCCGCTCACCGGGCACCGCGCGGGCGGCCAGTGTGGCAGCGGCGGCCACCGCGGCCGGTTCCAGCAGCGCGGCGGCTCCGAGGTCCGCGTCGTCGGGCAGCGGGTGCAGCAGCCGGGCGGGCACCACCAGGGTGTCCGCGAAGGCGCCGGGCCGGGTGAAGCCGGTCTCGTCGTAGGCGGCGGCGCACAGCGAGGTCTCGCCGGCCCGGCAGCGCTCGCAGGTCAGGCAGGTGCGGAAGTTCTCGCCGACGACCTTGCGGCCGGTCAGCCCGGCCGGCACCCCGTCGCCGACCGCCACGACCGTGCCCGCCCACTCGTGGCCGGGCACGAGCGGGTAGCGGACGTACGGGGCGGGCCGCCCGCCGTCGTACACCTCGCGGTCGCTGCCGCACAGGCCCGCCGCCGCCACCCGCACCAGCGCCTCGCCGGGCCCGGGGGAGGGGGTGGGCGCGTGCACCAGGCGGTGCCGTCCCGGCCCTTCCACCAGGACGGACCGGGTGCGCGCGGGCGCGTTCACCGGCGCCCGGCGCCCGCTTCGCGCCGCTCCCACCCCTCGGCCCAGAGGTCGAAGCGGGCGGGCTGCTGCGGGAACTCGGCCGCCGCGTCGGTGTCCAGCTCGACGCCCAGACCGGGCGCGTCCGGCAGCGTGAAGTACCCGTCCACCACCTCGGGCGCGCCCTTGACCACCCGCTTGATGCCGGCGTCGGCGAAGTCGTTGAAGTGCTCCAGGACCTTGAAGTTCGGGGTGCAGCCCGCGAGTTGGAGGGAGGCCGCGGTGAGCACCCCGCCGCCCACGTTGTGCGGTGCGATCAGCATGTAGTGCGTCTCGGCGGTCGCGGCGAGCTTGCGGGTCTCCAGGATGCCGCCGAAGTGGCCGACGTCCGGCTGGACGATGTCCGCCGCCTGCGACGCGAACAGCTCGCGGAACTCGGTCCGGTCGTGGATGCGCTCCCCGGTGGCGATCGGCGTGTCCACCTTCCCGGCGACCTTGGCCAGCGCCTCCAGGTTCTCCGGCGGTACGGGCTCCTCCAGCCACGCCGGGCCGAAGGGCGCCAGTTCGCGGGCGAGCCGGACCGCGGTGGCCGGGCTGAACCGCCCGTGCATCTCCACCATCAGCTCCCGGTCCGGGCCGATCGCGTCCCGTACGGCCTCGATGAGCGAGACGGCGTAGCGGGTGGCGGCCGGGTCGAGTTCGAGGTGGCCGGTGCCGAACGGGTCGATCTTCAGTGCCTGGTAGCCGCGCTCCACCACGGCGCGGGCGGCGGCGTGGTAGCCCTCCGGGGTGCGTTCGGTGGTGTACCAGCCGTTGGCGTACGCCTTGACGCGGTCGCGCACCCGGCCGCCGAGGAGCTGCCACACCGGTACGCCGAGCGCCTTGCCCTTGATGTCCCAGCAGGCCGTCTCCACGCATGCGATGCCGGACATGACGATCTCCCCGGCGCGCCCGTAGTCGCCGTACTTCATGCGCCGCACCAGGTCCTCGACGGCGAACGGGTCGGAGCCGGTGATGTGGTGGTCCGCCGCTTCGGCGAGGTAGCCGAGGAGGGCGTCGGTGCGGCCCAGCATGCGGGTCTCGCCGACGCCGGTGAGCCCCTCGTCGGTGTGGACCTGTACATAGGTGAGGTTGCGCCAGGGGGTGCCGACGACGTGCGTGCTGATACCGGTGATGCGCACGGGAGCTGACCCTCCATCGTGTTCGATATTTCGTCACGTGTCCGAAATGGTGGCGTGACCGTAGTGAGCGCTGCCGGACGGTGTCAATGGGGGCGCGGGAAGCCGCCGCCGTTCGGCGGGAACGGTTCCCGCGCGGTGTGTGTGACGGGTGTTGACGCGGCGGCGCGCGGGGCGCATCCTCCCTCGCAAGCCGGGCGGTATTCCGCACGGCGTTCGATATACCGTACGCAGACGAGTGGAGGGGTACCCCATGGCGAGCGACGACGACCAGCGCCCGGGAGCGGTCCCGGGCGGGCCCGGACGAAGAACCGTGATCGCCGCACTGGGCGCGACGGCCCTGACCGAGGCGCTGCGCACCGGCGCCGCGCCGCCCGCCGCGGCGGAACCGGGCCCCGGGCTGCCCGCTCCCGTCGCCCACTGGGCCTTCGAGGAGGGCCGCGGCCCCACCGCCGCCGACAGCTCGGGCCACGGCCGCACCCTCACCCTGCGCGGCGGGGCCGCCTGGGGCGACGGCCACACCGGTCACGGCCTCGCGCTGGCCGGGCGCGCCTGCGCCACCGCCGACGGGCCCGCCGTCGACACCGCGCACGGCTTCACCCTGGCCGCCCGTGTCCGGCTCACGGCCACGGACGGCTTCCGCACCGCCGTCGACGGCACCGCCGTCAGCGCCTGCTACCTCCAACTGCGCGACGACACCCGGGCGTTCGCCTTCACCCGGCTGCCCCGGGACGCGGCCGACGCCAACGGCGCGGCCGCGATCGCCGGCGCGGGTTTCGCCCCCGAACCGGGGCGCTGGTACCACTTGGCCGGTGTCGCCGACGCGGCGGCGGGCGTCTTACGGCTGTACGTGGACGGCGTACTGGAGGGCGAGGTGCCCGACCCGGGAGGCTGGCGGGCCACCGGCGACACCACCGTCGGCCGCGGCCTGTTCGCCGGCGCCGAGGCGGACCACTTCCGGGGCGGCATCGACGACGTACGCTGCTACGACACCGCCCTGAGCGGCGCCCAGATCGCCCGGCTGGCCGGCGTACCGGAGCAGGCGACCACGCCGCTGCTGACCATCGACGCCCGCCGCCCCGGCCCCACCGTCCCGCCCCGGCTCGGCGGCATCTTCTTCGAGGACATCAACCACAGCGGCGAAGGCGGCCTGTACGCCGAACTCGTCAACAACCGCAGCTTCATGGCCGACGCCCGCACCCCGGTGCACTGGAGCGCCCTCGGCGGCGCCTCGATCGCCCTGGACCCCACCGCGCCGCTCAACGAAGCGCTCACCAGGTCCCTGCGGATCACCGTGCGCGGCCCCGGCTCCGGTACGGCCAACAACGGCTACTGGGGCATCCCCGTCCGCCCCGCCACCACCTACCGCGCCTCCTACTTCGCCAAGGCCGATGGCCGCACCGGGCCGCTCACCCTCGCCCTCACCGGCACCGACGGCACCGTGCACGCGCGGGCCGCCGCACCGGCCCCCGGCCGCGACTGGCGCCGCTACGACCTGACCCTGCGCACCCCGCCCACCGCCCCGCACACCACCGAAGCGCGCCTGACGCTGACCACCGCGGGCACCGCCGGCACCACCGGCACGCTCTGGCTCGCCCAGGTCTCCCTGTTCCCGCCCACCTACCGGAACCGCCCCAACGGGCTGCGCCCCGACCTGATGGCCGCGCTCGCCGCGCTGCGCCCCGCCTTCCTGCGCTTCCCCGGCGGCAACTACCTCGAAGGCAACGTGATCGCCGACCGCTTCGACTGGAAGAAGACCATCGGCCCCGTCGAACGGCGCCCCGGCCACCGCAACTCCGCCTGGGGCTACTGGTCCACCGACGGCCTCGGCCTGCCCGAATACCTCCAGATGGCCGAGGACCTCGGCTGCGAGCCGGTGCTGTGCGTGTACGCGGGCTACTCGCTCCACGGCGAGCACGTCACCGGTGACGCCCTGCGGCCCTTCGTGCAGGACGCGCTGGACCAGATCGAGTACGTCACCGGGCCCGCCACCTCCCGCTGGGGCGCCCGGCGCGCCGCCGACGGCCACCCGGCGCCGTATCCGCTCACCTACGTGGAGATCGGCAACGAGGACTGGTTCGACGTCTCCGGCTCCTACGAGGAGCGCTACGCGGCCTTCCACGACGCGCTCACCCGGGCGTACCCGCACCTGAAGCTCATCGCGACCACCCCCGTCCGCAGCCGCCCCCACGACCTCATCGACGAGCACTACTACCGCTCACCCGCCGTCTTCGCGGCGGGCTCCCACCTCTACGACCGGCGGGACCGCGCCACCCCCAAGGTCTTCGTGGGCGAGTGGGCGGCCCAGGAAGGCCGCCCCACCCCCAACCTGCGGGCGGCGCTCGGCGACGCGGCCTGGCTCACCGGCATCATCCGCAACAGCGACCACGTGGTGATGGAGTGCTACGCGCCGCTGTTCAGCCACGTACGCGACAACACCTGGGCCACCAACCTCATCGCGTACGACGGCCTGACCAGCTACCACTCGCCCAGTTCCTACGCGCAGCAGCTGCTGCGCACCCACCGGGGCGACATCGTGCTGCCCACCGCGGTCCGCGCCCTGCCCGGCCTGAGCGCCGTCACCACCCGCGACCGCCGGACCGGACGGCTCCATCTCGCCGTCGTCAACACCGGGGGGACGCCGCGCACCACGGCCGTACGGATCGACGGTGTCCGGGACGTCGGCCGCACCGGCCGCGCCGAGATCCTGACCGGACCCGGTCCGGAGGCCACCAACACCCTCGGCGAGCCCACCGCGGTGGCGCCCCGCTCCGTGCGGGTGAACGGCCTGGGTACGCGGTTCACGTACACCTTTCCGGCGTACTCGGTCAGCGTGCTGCGGTTGGAGGGGGACTGACGGGCCGGGGCACGGGTGCGGGCGCTCAGCCGAGCATCGGGCCGTCGGCCGCCGGCATGGGGGTGACCTTGCCGGGCGCGGGGGCGGTGACCTGCACCGGCTTTCCGAAGCCGGTGAGGTTCATCGTCGCCGTGGTGCCACCGGCGCCCAGCGGCCAGGAGAGCCGGGTACGGACGACACGGCCCTCGCGGTCCACCCAGGCGTCCGCCCATACAACCAGGTCGCCGAGGGCCTGCCGGGCGCGGGCGAGCTTCGCCCGGCCGCGCTCCGACATCCGCAGCGTGATCGTCTCGTCGTCGAGCCGGCCGCGGTAGCGCACGGCCGGCCTGCCGCCGACCTGCTCCTCGCCCGCCTTCTTCGCCTCGCGCATCCGGGACACCTGCTCCAGGACGTGCGCGGGGTCGTTCACGGGCGCCCGCAGGAGGTTCTGCGCCTCCGCCTCGTCCCGCCGGACCGATCCCCAGGTCCCCTGCTGGTCGGCGAACCCGCCGACGTAGACGGTGCCACCGGTGAAGATCTGCTCCATCTGCGGACCGGTGCCGGCGGCCGAGGCGGGGCCCTGGTGGAGGCCGGTCCTGAGCCGCCCCTTGCCGCCCGCCCAGTCGAAGTCGCCCTTGACGGTGAGGGTGTACGTCGTGGTGCCGTCGCCCATCTCGATCGTCTCGTCGATCCGGGCGCTGCTCCTGGTGGTGGCGGCCACGGCGGCCCGTACCGCCGCCCCGTGATCGACGGCCGGCGCCGACGCGGAGGCGGACGCCTTCGCGGGCCGCTTCGCCTCGTCCGCCGCCCCTCCGGAGCAGCCGGCGCACAGCAGTACCGCGGCGCCGAGGGGGATGAGGGCACGTCGCATGGTCTCTCCGTGGGAGGTGGGGGCCGAGTCGCCGACATACCCGCTCATGCCGGGAATGCGATCTTACGCGCACCTTATCGAGCACATGTGCGATGGGTGAGGGCGGAGCCGGGGACGAGGGCGGGCCGGGGCGGACTCCACCCGACGCCGGGCGCACCCCGCCACCGGGAGTACCCGCGGCGCCTCCCTTCGGGTGACGTTCGGTGCCCCTCCGCCCCCCCCGCCCGGCCGGGCGCCCGGCACCCCGCGCGCAGCCCGGGGCGCGGGGCGCGCGGGGCGAAACGATACTGGGGCAGAGCTGCGCGCATCATGGTTCCGGCCGTCCCGGGAGTCGCCGGAGGACGACGGCCGGGGCCCGGTCGGCGAGTCGAAGGGGCGAAGCGATGGACGCACCGGTGCCGGAGTTCGCCGAGCGCCCGGAGGACCCGTTCGCGTCGCGCCGGGCCGCTTCGGCGGTGCTCGACGAACGAGGCACGGTCGCGGGCTGGAGCGACTGCGCCGAGGACCTGCTCGGCTACCGGCCGCAGGACGTGCTGGGGCGGCGGGCGGACACCGTCCTGCTCCACGACGACGACCGGGCCGCCGCGGCGGCGGCCGCGGCCACGGCCCGGCGCGACGGCGGCTGGTCCGGCGTCCTGCCGGTGCTGCACCGCGACGGACGGCGCGTCGAACTGGGCTTCCGGGTCCGGCCCGTGGTCCGGGGCGACTCCGTGCACGAGTGGTTCCTCGTCGCCGCGCCCGCGGCCGAGGTCGCCCAGTGGGAGATCGACCGCTCCGTGCTGGACGGCCTGTTCCGGAACTCCCCCATCGGGCTGTCCGTCCACGCCCCGGACCTGAGCATCCTCCGTATCAACCGGGCCATCGCGAACATCAGCCGGCGCCCGGCCACCGCCCACCGGGGCCTGCGCATGGAGGACTTCCTGGTCGGGCCGGACGTGGCCACCATCGAGGAGCGGCTGCGCCGGGTGCTGGAGACGGGCCGGCCGCTGATCTTCACCGAGCAGTCGTGCCGGCTGCGGATCGACCCCGGCCGCGAGCGCATCGTGTCCGTGTCCGCGTTCCGGATGCGCGACTCCTCCTCGGGCCAGGTGCTCGGCGTCACCCAAATGGTGGAAGACGTCACCGACCGGCACCGGGCCCAGCACCGGCTCGCGGTGCTCAACCGGGCGAGCGCCCGCATCGGGACCACCCTGGACGTGGCGCAGACCGCCCGCGAACTGACCGAGGTCGCGGTGCCCGACCTCGCCGACGCGGTCTCCGTGGACCTGCTGGAGCCGGTCACCCGCGGCCAGGACCCCACCCGGGGGACGTATGTGCCGGTCCACCGGACAGCCGTGCGCTCCGTCGTCGCGGAGGGCCTGGACGTCATGTACCCGGTCGGCGAGGTGTTCCGGTTCGCCCCGGGTACGCCGCAGGCCGAGTGCCTCACCGAGCAGCGGCCGATCCTCGAACCGGACCTGGCGCAGAAAACCGGCTGGTACATCCAGGACCCGGAACGCTCGCAACAGGCCCTGCGCCTGGGGGCCCACTCGCTGATCGTCGTGCCGCTGGCCGCCCGGGGCCTGGTGCTCGGCCTGGTGAGCCTGTGGCGGGCGGAACGCTCCGAGCCGTTCGAGCGGGACGACCTCGTCCTGGCCCAGGAGTTCGTCTCCCGCGCCGCCATCTGCATCGACAACGCCCGCCGCTACACCCAGGAGCACCACGGCGCGCTGACCCTGCAACGCAGCCTGCTGCCGCGCGAGCTGCCCGAGCAACTGGCCGTCGAGGTCGCGCACCGCTACCTGCCCGCCGATCCCGCCGCGGGCGTCGGAGGCGACTGGTTCGACGTCATCCCGGTCTCCAGCGCCCGCGTCGCCCTCGTCGTCGGCGACGTCGTCGGCCACGGGCTGCACGCCGCGGCCACCATGGGCCGGCTGCGCACGGCGGTGCACACACTGGCCAACCTCGACCTCGCGCCCGACGAAGTGCTCTCCCACCTGGACGACCTGGTCAACCGCCTGGCCGAGGAGCAGGAGTCGGCCGCCGGCGGCCCGGAGAGCCCGCAGATCATCGGCGCCACCTGCCTGTACGCGGTCTACGACCCGGTCTCCCGCCGCTGCACCATGGCCCGCGCGGGCCACGTACCGCCCGCCGTGGTCGCCCCCGACGGCCGGATGAACCTGCCCGACCTGCCGGCCGGGCCGCCGCTCGGGCTGGGGGGCCTGCCGTTCGAGTCCGCCGAACTGGAACTCGCCGAGGGCAGCCTGCTCGCCCTCTACACGGACGGACTGCTGGAGGTACGCAAGAGGGATCTCGACGAAGGGCTGGCACTGCTGCGCAGAGCGCTGGAGCAGCCCGCATGCCGCCTGGAGGACCGCTGCAAAGCGGCGGTGGAGACGCTGTTGCCCGTCCACCCGCAGGACGATGTCGCGCTGCTCCTCGCCCGTACGCGCGCGCTGCCGCCGGAGAGCGTCGCCTCCTGGGAACTGCCCGCGGAACCGACCGCCGCGGCCGAGGCACGCGAACTGACCTCCGCCAAGCTGACCGAATGGGGCCTGGAAGAGCTGGCGTTCACCGCCGAGCTGGTGGTGAGCGAGCTGGTCACCAACGCCTACCGGTACGGCGGCACGCCCATCATCCTGCGGCTCATCCGCGACCGCTCGCTGATCTGCGAGGTCTCCGACCCCAGCAGCACCGCGCCGCATCTCAGACGCGCACACAGCACCGACGAGGGCGGGCGCGGCCTTCTCCTAGTGGCCCAACTCACGGACCGCTGGGGCGCCCGCCACACACGGGAGGGCAAGACTGTGTGGACCGAACTGCCGCTGCCGTCGGGGAGTTGAGACAGGCCGGGGTTTCGGGGGCGGCCGTTGGAGCGGGCTGCCGCGGTGGAGCGAGCGGCACGGTTACGCAGCGGCTGGTACGCGCGCTACCTCTGGACGTACGCCGCCGGGCAGTTGGTGCTCGTACCGATCGCCCTGCTGTGGCACGGGACCGTCGCCGCGACGGTCTTCGCGCTGGTCAACACGTGCCTCGTCACCGGGCTCACGGTGTACGCCGCGCGGCAGCGCAGCGTGCGGCGCGGTTTCGGGGCCCGGCACGGAGCGCTGATGGCCTGCTGGGGCGTCCTCTACAGCGCGGTGCTCCTCCTCGGGAACCTGGCGTTCGCGGACAGCCGGGTGTTCGCGGCCGTGGCCGCCGTGGCGTGTGCGCTGCCGCTCGCCGTGGGGGCGTGGCTGGAGACGCGGCGATCGTCGTGACGGCACAGCGGTTTCCGGCCGGATCGCGCGGCAGCCATCCTCGGCACGCCCTCGTGCCGCTGCTCAACTCGCCCGTCCGGCTCTCCGTGGTGGCGGCCCTCGCACCGGTGGAGAAGTCCGAGTTCGCCGTGGTGCGGGAGCTGGTGGAGGTCACCGACTCGGCCCTCTCCAAGCAGGTGGCGGCACTGGAGGCGGCGGGCTGGGTGGCCGTCGGCAAGGGGCGGGCCGGCCGCCGCCCGCGTACGTGGCTCTCACTGACGGCCGCGGGGCGCGCGGTCTACGAGCAGCATCTGGCGGCGCTGCGAGCGATCGCCGCAGGGCCCGGCGCGCGAGCCGACGCGTACGGCGGTGCCGTCTCCGACGGGGGCGGCCCCGCCGTCTCCGACGGGGGAACCGTGGGCTGAGACCGCGGACCGCTGGGGCCGCAAACGGCTGACGCCGAGGGCGCCGGCCGTAGGCCGGTCCGTGGCGGCGGCGCTCGCCCGCCGCTGTCCGGCCGCGTTGTCAGACCCCCGTGTCACGATGAGGACATGATCACACCCGAACGCCCACTGCCTCCCATGGACGCCGACGAGCGGACCTCCCTGGAGAGCTGGCTCGACTTCTACCGCACCACGCTCGCCCAGAAGTGCGACGGCCTGACCGAGGAGCAGGTCCGGGCGGCGTCCGCGCCGCCTTCGCAGCTCACCCTGCTCGGCCTCGTCCGGCATCTGACGGAGGTCGAGCGGACCTGGTTCCGCAGGGTCCTGGTCCACGAGGACGCCCCGTCGGTCTTCAGCGGCGACGCCGACACCGCCCTCGCCGACCGGGGATTCGTCTTCGACGAAACGGCCACCTACGAGGACGCCCGGCGCAAATGGCAGGCCGAGATCGAGCGCGCCCGGGAGAACTGCGCCCCCCGCGCGCTGGAGGACACCGGCACCTACCGGGGCGGTCAGGTCACCCTGCGCTGGATCTACACCCACATGATCGCCGAATACGCCCGGCACTGCGGCCACGCCGACCTCATACGGGAGCGCATCGACGGCAGCACGGGCGTCTGAGTCGGCGCGGCGGCCGCGCGGTCGCGGCGGGTTCAGGTATACCGCGCGGCGGGCCGCGGTGCGCAGACTGGCGCCGGAGCACACGTCACCGCGGCAAGCCACCGGCGCGGTACGGCGGCGTGCGGCAGCGCCCACCGCCGCCCACCGCACCGCGGGCCACACCGGGCGGAGGGCATCGTGGCGGACGACTCGACGACGCAGGACCGGCAGCTGTTGCGCGCCTACTCCCGCGAGACCCGCGACCCGTACGTCCAGCGGCTCCTGAGGGAGCTGCTCGGCCACCTCGACCGGGCCGCTTTCGAGCGAACGTCGGGCGCCGGCGGCGGCAGCACACGCGCCCTCGGCCAGGGGCGGTACGCCGTCTCCTACGCCCACCCGCCGGACATGTCCCGCACCGACCACCTCGCGGTGATGGTCCACGAGCTGACCCATGTCGCGGTCGACCAGGCGTACGACTCCCGCATGCTGAACTTCCGGGTGCCCCCGCTGTCCGCGGCCGAGGAGGACCAGGTGCGGAACGAGACACCCGGGCGCGAGGAGGACCACCAGAACGCCCGGCTGGGGCGGGTGGACGCCCGGCGCCGCGACGCCTTCGTCGACCTGGTCATCGGCAACGTACAGCGGCTGCTGGACGAGTTGCCCGGCTCCGGCCTCCCGCCCGAGCGGCAGCGGGCGGTCCGGACCAAGCTGACCGACCACATGCGGGCCCGCCCGTACCACGAGTACGACGGTGTCCTCTCGCACCTGCTCACCTGGGCCGACCTGGACGGAGCCGACCGCTCCGCGGCCTTCTGCCGCAGCCTGACCGCGATGGTGGCGCAGGCGGCCGACTGGCGGGCCGCCGGTGACATCACCCTGCCCCGGCGACGGCAACGGCGCGGCATCTTCCGCCGGACGGGCAGCGCCCTGGGCCGGGCCCTGCACATATTCCGCCGGTAGGGGAAGGGGCAGGAGGAGAGGACAGAGGGCGGGCGGGGAAGCGGCCGGCGCCCCGGCCGGCCGTGATCAATCGCCGACGGCGGCTTCGTCGCTGCGCCGGTTGGCGCGGTCGATCTCCGCCATGTGGCGCTCGGCCCAGGACCGGACCGCGGCCAGCGGCTCTTCCAGCGACAGACCGAGCGGTGTGAGCCGGTAGTACACACGCGGCGGCACCGACGGCTCCACCCGGCGGCCGACCAGGCCGTCCCGCGCCATGCCCTGAAGCGTGACCGACAGCATCTTCTGCGAGACCCCGGGCATCCTGCGCCGGAGCTCCGCGAAGCGCACCTCCTCCGGGGACGCCTCCGCCAGCACCTTGACGGCCATCGACAGCCACTTCGTGCCGATCCGGTCGAGCAGCCGGCGGGTCGGGCACTCCGGGTCGAACAGGTCCCCACGCTCGCCGCCGGGGGACCGCCGGGGTGCGGAGGTCACCTGAAGCTCACCACCTGAGGCAGAAGTGCGGTCTTGGCTCCCTCACCCTAGTTACCTAGCGTTCTGTTGTCACCAATGGTGACCACCCGCTGTGCCGTCCCGCCCGGCGGCGCCGCGCGGCACGGCAACGACCTCCCAACCGCCTGGAGCATCACGTGACGTACGCACCACCCCCGACGCCGAACCGCACCGGCAACCGTCAACAGCCCGAGCCCGGCGTCGAACTCCGGCGGATCACGGTCAACGGCACCGGCCTCAACGTGGCCCTGGCGGGCGAGGGGCCGGCCGTACTCCTGCTCCACGGCTTCCCGCACACCTGGCGCCTGTGGACCCACGTCGTGGCCGGGCTGGCCGGCCGGCACCGCGTGATCGCACCCGACCTGCGCGGCTTCGGCGCGAGCGACCGGGCGGCCGACGGCTACGACGCCGGTACGCTCGCGGCCGACGCCGAAGCCCTGCTCGCCGCACTCGGGGAGAGCGACGCGGCCGTGGTCGGCATCGACGCGGGCACTCCGCCCGCTTTCCTGCTCGCCCTGCGCCGCCCCGGCCTGGTCCGCCGGCTGGTGGTGATGGAGTCGCTGCTGGGCGGGCTGCCGGGCGCCGGGGAATTCCTCGCCCACGGGGCGCCCTGGTGGTTCGGCTTCCATGCGGCACCCGGCCTCGCGGAATCCGTACTCGTCGGCAACGAAGCCCGGTACGTCGACTGGTTCCTGCGCGCCGGCACCCTCGGTCAGGGTGTGCACCCCGACGTCCGGGACGCGTTCGTCCACGCGTACACCGGGACCGACGCCCTCCGCTGCGCCTTCTCGTACTACCGCGCCCTGCCGACGAGCGCCCGGCAGATCGAGGAGGCCGTCCGTACGGGACGGCTGACCGTACCGGCCATGGCCATCGGCGCCCACCCGGTGGGCAGGGCACTCGAACAGCAACTGCGGCCGGTGGCCGATCACCTCGTCGGCCACCTCATCGAGGACTGTGGCCACATCATCCCCCTGCACCGCCCCGACCGGCTGCTCGCCCTCCTGAAGCCGTTCCTGGCCCAGGCGTAGCCAACTCCACAACCTTGCGCCCCTCGTGGTGGCACCGCACAGCGGCCCGAGGGCGGACGGGCGGTCAGGTGACGTGCGGCTGCCTGTCACACCGGCCTGCCGACTGCCGTAACACCGTCAGCTCCTGGTAAAGCCTTCCCCACGGTGCCGTAAGCCGCTGCCCCTCCACCGCCGTGCCCGGCCGCTGCGTCGATTTCGCGAACCCGCAGATCAGAACGCCGGAAGGGGCTCAAATGCCGGGCGTTTGCTCGCCGTTGCGCGGCCCGACAGCGTGTTACGGCCCGGTTGACGGCGCGGTGGGCCGAGGAACACCCTCGATATATAGGTGCTCGATACAACTGACCCGTGAGGGTGCCGAGCCGCCGGGCTCCACCGTGTCCGCGCACGGTGTGCCGGTGCCCGGCGGACCGCCCTCCGGGCCGGAGCAGGAGGACATGGCATGTGTGGCATCACCGGCTGGATTTCCTTCGACCGTGACCTGCGCTCCGAGCAGGAGACCGTGGACGCGATGACCGAGACGATGTCCTGCCGCGGGCCCGACGACCGCGGTACGTGGGTGCAGGGGCCCGCAGCCCTCGGCCACCGCCGCCTGGCGATCATCGACCTCCCCGGCGGCCGTCAGCCGATGACCGTGCACCGGGCGGACGGCAGCCCGGTCGTCATCGTCTACTCCGGCGAGACGTACAACTTCGGCGAGCTGCGCGAGGAACTGGCCGGCCGGGGACACCGGTTCACCACCGACTCCGACACCGAGGTCGTGCTGCGCGGTTACCTGGAGTGGGGCGAGGCGGTCGCCGAACGGCTTAACGGCATGTACGCGTTCGCCGTCTGGGACGAGCAGCGCCGGCGGCTCGTGATGATCCGCGACCGGATGGGCATCAAGCCGTTCTACTACTACGAGACGTCCGACGGCGTGCTGTTCGGCTCCGAGCCGAAGGCGATCCTCGCCAACCCGCTCGCCGACCGCAGCGTCGGCCTCGACGGCATCCGCGAACTCTTCGCCTTCGTCAAGACGCCCGGCCACGCCGTGTGGGACGGCATGTACGAGGTCGAGCCCGGCACGGTGGTCACCGTCGACCGCGGCGGTCTGCGCCGGCACGTGTACTGGTCGCTGGAGACCCGCGCCCACGAGGACGACCGGGACACCTCCGTCGCCCACGTCCGTACCCTGCTCGACGACATCGTCCGCCGCCAGCTCGTCTCCGACGTGCCGCGCTGCACCCTGCTCTCCGGCGGCCTGGACTCCTCGGCCATGACCGCGCTGGCGGCCCGCCGGCTGGGCGAGACGGGGGAGACGGTCCGCAGCTTCGCCGTCGACTTCGTCGGCCAGACCGAGAACTTCGTCGCCGACGCGCTGCGCGCCACCCCCGACACGCCGTACGTCCACGACGTGGCCCGCCTCTCCGGCACCGACCACCAGGACATCGTCCTGGACTCGGACGCCCTGGCCGACCCCGAGGTGCGTGCCAAGGTCATCCGGGCGCGGGACATACCGATGGGCTTCGGCGACATGGACGCCTCGCTCTACCTGCTGTTCAAGGCGATCCGGCAGCACTCCACCGTCGCCCTGTCCGGAGAGTCGGCCGACGAGGTCTTCGGCGGCTACAAGCAGTTCTTCGACGAGGAGGCCCGCCGGGCCGACACGTTCCCCTGGCTCGTCCGCTTCGCCGAGCAGTTCGGGGACGATGGCAGCATCCTCGTCCCCGCGCTGGCCGACTCCCTCGACCTGCCCTCGTACGTCCAGGACGGCTACCGGACCGCGATCAAGGACGTACAGCGGCTGGACGGGGAGAGCGACTTCGAGTTCCGGATGCGCAAGATCTGCTACCTGCACCTGACCCGGTTCGTGCGCCTCCTCCTGGACCGCAAGGACCGCGCCAGTATGGCCGTCGGCCTGGAGGTGCGCGTCCCGTTCTGCGACCACCGGCTGGTCGAGTACGTCTACAACACGCCGTGGGCGCTGAAGTCGTTCGACGGGCGGGAGAAGAGCCTGCTGCGCGAGGCCACCGCCGATGTGCTGCCGAAGTCGGTGTACGACCGGGTCAAGAGCCCGTACCCGTCCACGCAGGACCCCAAGTACGCCGTCGCGCTCCAGCAGCACGCCAAGGACCTGCTGGCCGGCCCCGCGCACCCGGTCTTCGACATCGTGGACCGCGACTGGCTCAAGCGGGCGGTCGAACACGACGCGCCGCAGGTCACCCAGGCGTCCCGCAAGGGCCTGGAAAAGACGCTGGACCTGGCCCTGTGGTTGGACATGTACCGGCCCCGCCTTACGCTTTCCTGAACCCGGACCGGGCGGCGCGATGGGCTGAGCGATGACAATCGGTGACGATGCGGCACTGCAACTGGTGATCTCCCTGCACCGGCTGACCCGGAGCCTGCGCAGGGCCGCGGCGGCCGGCGGGATACAGCCGACACAGCTCGCCGTCCTGGCCCTGCTGACCCAGCAGGGCCCCTCCCGGATCGGCGAGATCGCGGCCTGGGTCCCCTGCTCCCAGCCGACCGCCACCGCGGCCGTACTGGGGCTGGAGTCGGCCGGGCTGATCCGCCGGGAGCCCGACCCCACCGACGGGCGGGCCAGCCGCGTCCTGGCCACCGAGCGCGGCGCGACCGCACTCGCCGACATCGCCCGCGGCGAGGCCGAGGTGCTGACCAAGCGCCTCGCCTCGCTGCGGCCCGACGAGGTCCGCCAACTCGCCGAGGCGGGGCCGCTGCTGCGGCGGCTGGCGGAAGCCGCGGACTGAGGAGCGGGCCGGGCGGGTACGCGGTGCCGGGCGGCGGGGTCCGCCGTTTCCACCGTGTGAGGGGCCAGGCTGGGGGCATGACGGAGCGATCACCGATGACCGGGCCGGCCGCGACGGGACCGTCCGCCACCGGACCGCCCGCCGCGGACCCGCCGGCCACCGTGTCCCGTGCGCGCCGCTGGGCCGCGCTCGCGGTGATGCTGTGCGGGACGCTGCTGGCCAACCTGGACGTGTTCATCGTCGTGGTGGCGGTCCCGGCCTTCTCCCGCGACCTCGGCGCCGGTGCCGGCCAGCAGCAGATGGTGCTGGCCGGCTACCAGCTCGTCTACGCGCTGGGGCTGATCACGGGCGGTCGCCTGGGCGACATGTACGGCATCTTCCGTGTCTTCGCGGCGGGCATGGCCGTGTTCGTCCTCGCCTCGGTGGGGTGCGCGCTGGCCCCCGGCGCCGCGGCGCTCGTCGCGGCCCGGCTGGTGCAGGGGGCCGGTACGGCCCTGCTGGTGCCCCAGGTCTACAACGCCGCCCGCACCCTGTTCCGCGAGCGCGAACAGCGGGCGGCCTTCGCCGCCACCGGAGCCGTCATGGGACTGGGGGCCGTGTCCGGACAGTTGCTGGGCGGCTGGCTCATCGGCGCCGACCTGTTCGGCCTGGGCTGGCGGTCGGTGTTCTGGGTCAACGTGCCGGTCGGGCTGGCGGCGCTGTGCGCGGTGCCCTTCGTCGCGGTACGGGGCGGGCGCCGGCGGATGGGGCTGGACGGCGCGGGGCTGCTGCTCGGCGCGCTCGCGCTGGCGGCGTTCTCCGTACCGCCCGCCTTCGGCCGCGACCTGGGCTGGCCCTGGTGGATCTGGCTGTGCCTGAGCCTCTCGGTCCCGGCGGGCGCCGCCTTCGCGGCCCATGAACGCCGGGCCCAGCGCCGGGACCGGGCCCCGCTGCTGCCCCCCGGACTGCTGACCGGCCGCTTTCCCCTCGGCCTGCTGCTGATCGCGCTGTTCAACAGCGGCCTGAACGCCTTCTTCCTCGTTCTCGGCCTCCACCTGCAACAGGGCCTGGGCTGGGACCCGATGCAGGCGGGGAGCGCGATGCTGCCGCTGGCCGGTCTCTTCGCCGTACTGTCGCTGCTCGTGCCGCGGCTGCGGAAGGCGAGCCTGAAGCACCTCCTGGTGTGGGGCGGTTCCGTGGCGGCGCTGGGGTACGCGGCAGCCGCCGGCAGTGCCCTGTGCCGGCACCCGCTCTGGCTGCTCTGCTCGCTCGCCGTCGTCGGCGCGGGCCAGGGCCTGTTCATCACGCCGGCGCTCACCGCGACGCTGCGTACCGCGCCGGAACGTTTCACGGGATCGGCCTCCGGTGTGGTCTCCACCGTCCAGCAGACGGCCGCCGCGGTCGGCGTCTGCCTCCTGGGGCTCATCTACTACGGCGCGGTGGACTCCGGAACGGCGACCGGCACCGCCTTCGCGCTCACCTCGGCGGCCATCGCGGCCGTCTCCGCGGCTGCCGCCGCGCTGGCCTGCCGCCTTCCCGCGTAACGGCGACACCGTACGGCCGTTCCGCTACGGCCGTTCCGCTACGGCCGGGCATGGACCCCGGCCGCACGGGTACCCAAGCGGCGCACCCCTTCGCCCACTTGACGGAGCAGCACCTTCACCAACCGCCTTACCGGAGGTACGCATGTCCAGCACGACGGCACGGGCCGACGAGGTGACCGCCCGGCTGCTGCCCGAAGTGACCGCGTTCGTCGAACGGCAGTTGGACGACTACCCCGACGCCTGCGGACCGCTGCGCACCACCATGCGGAAGGTGATCGACCGCGGCCGCCACGAGCGCAACGAGACCGCCCTGCCGTTACTGACCCACGCGGCCATCACGGGCTTCCCCGAGCCGGCCGTACCGGTCGCCGCCGCCCACGCGCTGTGGTGGCGGGCGGCCAACGCCTTCGACGACATCGCCGACGGGGACGCGGGCGCCACGATGTACGGCGTCGGCACCGGGCCCGCCCTGATGGCCGCGCTCGAATGCGGCCACGGGCTGCCGCTGCGCGCCCTCGCCGCCCTCGACCTCCCGGCCGCCCTGCGGGAGAGCCTGATCAGCGACTACCTCGACGGCTGGACGCTGACCAACGACGGCCAGATCAGGGACCTGGTCACCACCGTGACGACGGCCGACCCGCAGTCCGTGCTGACGACGTACGAGCACAAGAGCGGCTCCGCGTACGCGATGGCCTGCGGCATGAGCGCGCGCATCGCCGGCTGCGCCGACGCCGTGACCGCGGCCTGGCGGGAGTTCGGGCACGCGGTCGGCACGCTGCTGCAGTTCCGCAACGACGAGGAGGACCTGCGCGACGAGCGGGAGGAGGACATCCGGAACGGCACCGCCACCTACCGCCTGGTCTGCGCCGTACAGCGGCTCACCGGCCGGGAACGGCAGCGGGCGCTGCGGCTCCTGGCGGAGGCGGCCGACAGCCCCGACAGCCGCGCGGAGATCAGGGGCATGCTCCTGGCCCCTGCCGTACAGGCCGCCACACTCGCGGCGCGCGACAGCCTGTACCGGCAGGCCCACGACCTGCTCGACCGCCTGGCCATGTCCTCGGACTTCACGGCGGCGCTGCGCGGCCTGGTCGACGACGCCGCGACAGCGGCCACGACGGATGGCGCGGGTGACGGCCGACCGCCGGAAGCGGCCTCGGACCGGTGGCAGGAATCGTTCGCGGCCCGGTGGACGGCCGAAGCGGCCCCGGGCAGGCGACCGACGGCCACGGCGGGTCACGCGGCACCGTCCGCCCACTGAAGCCACGAGCCCGGCCTTGCACAGTCGGCCGCGCTCCCAGCCACTCGCGGCCGACCGCCCCGCCCCGCCACTCACGCCCGAGGACCCCTGACTGATGCTGCCAGCCCCCGCCGCACGCCCGCACGCCCTCGTCATCGGTGCCGGCATAGCCGGTACGGCCGCGGCCCTGGCCCTGCGCGCCGTCGGCTGGGACGCGACGATCGTGGAACGGGCCCCGGGCCGCCGCAGAGGCGGCTACCTGGTCTTCTTCCGGGGCAACGGCTACCGCGCGGCCCGCCGTCTGGGGCTCACCGACCACCTCAGCGACCGGCTCGGCCCGGACAGCCGGTGGTTCGAGATCGACCGCCGTGGCCGCACGCTGCCCGGCATGCGCCTGCCGGCCGACACACGCCGCCGCTCCCTGACCCTGCTGCGGAGCGACATCGAGGCCGCGCTGCACGACCGGCTGCCCGTCGACGTCCCGATCCGGTACGGCCGGTCACCGGTACGCGTCGCCCAGACCGCGGACCACGTGCTGACCACCCTCGACGACGGCACCGAGATCCGCTCGGACCTCCTCATCGGCGCGGACGGCAGCCACTCGGCGGTACGCCGCCTGACCTTCGGCCCCGAACGGCACTTCCGCTACGACTTCGGCCACATCGTCGCCGCGTGCCTGGCCGGACGGCCCCTGCCGGGGCTGCGCACGGGCGACACCGCCGTCATGCCCGACGCGGGCCGCGCCGCGTGGGTGGCCGGCTTCCGCGACTGCGGGCCCGTCGCGTACTTCCTGTACCGCAGCGACGACCCCGCGGCCGAACTGCGGCAGCCGCCGGCCGCCGTACTGCGCCGGGTCTTCGGCGACTACCCGGGGCCGCTGATGCCCGGTCTCCTCGACGCGGCCGACGCCGCCGGAACCGTCCACTTCGACCAGGTCAGCCAGATCCGCATGCCGCGGTGGACGGACCGCCGCGTCGTCCTGCTGGGCGACGCCGCCTGGAGCCTCAGCCTGTACTCGGCGTACGGCGCCTGCCTGGCCGTCGAAGCCGCCGCGGACCTCGCGGACGCGGTGCGCGACGGCCGCCCGCTCGTCCGGGCGGTCGCCCGGTGGGAACACCGCATCCGTCCCACGGCCCGTCACCACGCCGATCAGGCCCGCCGTATGCAGCACCTGTTCCTGCCCGCCAACCGCACCGTGGCCCGCGCCCGCCGCGCCGCGATCCGCCTGTCCCACAGCCCCCTCACCCGGCCGCTGGCCCTGCGCCTCCTGCCGCAGCCGCTGTAGCGCCGCCGCCGCGGCCCGGCCGTGCCCTTCCCTATTAATGGAACACGTTCTACCGTGCCCCACGACCCGTTACCCGACGGCCCGTCAGGTGCGTCGCCGACCGCGCGCGCCACCGCACCATCGGGCCTGCCGGGGCCGTCAGGCCGTCAGACCAGGAGGGGCCGTGCACCTCGAATACACCCCGGAACAGCAGCGGCTGCGGGCCGAACTGCGGGAGTACTTCGCCGCGTTGGTCCCGGACGGCGCGTACACGCGCTTCCGCGGTCCCGACGGGTCACCGGACGTACCCGGCGACGGCCCCACCGCCCAGAAGCGCTACTACCGCGCCACCATCCGCCGGCTCGGCGCGGACGGCTGGCTCGGGGTCGGCTGGCCCGCGGAGTACGGCGGCCGGGGCATGACGCCGATGGAGCAGTTCATCTTCTTCGACGAGGCCGCGCAGGCGGGGGTGCCGCTGCCGCTGATGGCGCTGAACACCGTCGGCCCGACGATCATGCGCTACGGCACCGACGAGCAGAAGGCGTACTTCCTGCCCAGGATCCTCGCCGGGGAGATCGACTTCGCGATCGGGTACAGCGAACCCGACGCCGGCACGGACCTCGCGTCGCTGCGCACCCGGGCCGTCCGCGACGGTGACAGCTACCTGGTCAACGGGCAGAAGATCTGGACCACCAACGGCGACACGGCCGACTGGGTCTGGCTCGCGGTGCGCACCGCCCCCGTCGAGGACGGCGTACCGCCCCACAAGGGCATCAGCCTGCTCCTCGTGCCCACCTCCGACCCCGGCTACTCCTGCACCCGCATCAACACCCTCGCCTCGCACGACACCACCGCCGGCTACTACGAGAACGTCCGCGTCCCCGTCTCCCGCCGCGTGGGCGAGGAGAACCAGGGCTGGCGGATCATCACCAACCAGCTCAACCACGAACGGGTCACCCTCGCCGCCCACGGCACGACGGCGATCCGCGCCCTGCACGACGTCCAGCGCTGGGCCGCCGAGACGAAACTGGCCGACGGGCGGCGCGTCATCGACCTCGGCTGGGTACGCGGCCGGCTGGCCCGTACGCACACCCGGCTGGACGCCATGAAGCTCCTCAACTGGCAGATGGTGGACGCGCTCCAGCGCGGCACCCTCACCCCGCAGGACGCCTCCGCGGTGAAGGTCTACGGCTCCGAGGCCCGCCGCGACGCCTACGCCTGGCTGATGGAGGTACTGGCCGCCGCCGGCCCCCTGAAGGACGGCTCGTCCGGCGCCGCCCTCCACGGCGACCTCGAACGCGGCTACCGCTCCGCGGTCATCTTCACCTTCGGCGGCGGCAACAACGAGATCCAGCGCGAGATCATCTCGTGGATCGGCCTGGGGATGCCACGGGTGCGGCGGTAGCGCCGACACTCGCGCGCCCCCGCCCCGCCCCCCTCCAGCGCCCTACACCCCGGCCCCGGGCGGCGCCATACTGGGCGCGGGCAGGCAGGGGGAGCCGCGGGGGCCGGGGACGGGGGCGCGGTGGGGTATGGCGGAGAGCGGGCTGGTGCAGGGGCGTTACCGGTTGCTCGATCTGATCGGTCGCGGTGGGATGGGGGAGGTGTGGCGGGCGCGCGACGAGTCGCTGGGGCGGCAGGTGGCGGTCAAGTGCCTCAAGCCGCTGGGGCCGCAGCACGACCCGTCGTTCCTGCGGGTGCTGCGCGAGCGCTTCCGGCGGGAGGCGCGGGTGGCCGCGGCCCTCCAGCACCGCGGCATCACGGTCGTCCACGACTTCGGCGAGGCCGACGGGATCCTCTTCCTCGTGATGGAGCTGCTCGACGGGCGCAACCTCGGTCAGCTGCTGGAGGACAACCGGCACGGTCCGCTGCCGGTGCCGGACTTCGCCGACATCGCCGAGCAGGTCGCGGCGGCCCTCGCGTACACGCACGAGCAGTCCGTCGTGCACCGCGACCTCAAGCCGGCGAACATCGTGCGGGTCGCCGACGGGACGGTGAAGATCTGCGATTTCGGCATCGCCCGGCTGGGGCACGACATCGGGTTCACCGCCCGGCTGACCGGGACCGGCATAGCGATGGGCACCCCGCACTACATGTCGCCCGAGCAGATCGGTGCCGGTACCGTCGATCACCGCAGCGACCTGTACTCGCTGGGGTGTGTCCTGTACGAGCTGGCGACGGGGGCGCCGCCGTTCGACCTCGACGACGCGTGGGCGGTGCTCGTGGGGCACCGGGACACCGCGCCGGAGCCGCCGCGCGGGCGCCGGCCCGATCTGCCGGAGGCGTACGAGCGCATCGTCCTGGACCTGCTGGAGAAGGACCCGGAGGACCGGCCGCGGGACGCCGCCGAGCTGGGGAAACGACTCGTCTCGGCCCGCCGGGAGCAGGAGAAGGAGCCGTTGTCCGGCGGGGCGCGGGGGGCCGCCGGGGCGGGTGACCGGACGCCGGCGCGCGCCGTGCGTCCGCTGCCGTCCTGGACGCGGGGGATGACCGTCGGGTTCCCGGCCGGCCCCCGTACGCGACGGGGCGCCGGCGCCGACCGGACCGCCGGGCTCACCGGGGCGTGGACCAGCGGACTGCCGCCGCTCAGCCGCGACACCCCGGCGCCGTACGTCCCCGCGCGGCCCGTGCCGTCGCCCGAACACCTCGCCGCGCTGGCCGCCCGGCACAACGCCGGGCTCAGCCTCGGCCGGCTCGGCCGCTGGGCGGAGGCGGGGGAGGTGCACCGGGCGGTCGCCGCCGAACGGGAGCACGCGCTCGGCCCCGACCACCCCGACACCCTCGCCAGCCGCTTCGAGGTCGCGTTCACGCTCGGCCGGTGCGGCCGGGCCGCCGACGCCCTGCGCGAGTACGAGGCGGTCGCCGCGGGGCGTGCGCGGGTGCTGGGCCCCGACCACGTGGACACCCTGGCCGCCCGCCAGGAGACGGCGTACGCGCTGGGCAGGCTCGGGCGGCACTTCGAGGCGCACCAGGTGTACGTGTCCGTCCTCGCGGCCCGCGAACGCACGATGGGCCCCGACCACCCCGACGCGCTGCGCTGCCGGCACAACCTCGCCTTCAACCTCAGCCGCCTCGGCCGGCTGGAGGACGCGTACCGGATGGCGCGCGACGTGGCGTCGGCCCGGACCCGGGTGCTGGGGCCGCAGCACCCGGACACCTTGGTGACGCGGTACGAGGTCGCCTATCTGCAAGGGCAGTTGGGGAGGTGGGCGGAGGCCCTCCAGACGTACCGGGAGGTGGCCGCCGACCGTGCCCAGGCGCTGGGGCCGGGGCACCCGGACACCCTCGCCGCCCGGTACGAGGTGGGCATCAGCCTCGGGCGGCTCGGGCGCAGCGCCGAGGCGCTGGAGCTGTACCGGGACCTCGTCGGGGCCCGTACGGTCGCACAGGGCCCTGCCGACCCGGAGACGCTGCGCGCCCGGCACGGCCTCGGCGTCAACCTCGGCCGCCTCGGACGCTGGGAAGAGGCGCTGGCCGAGGCCCGGTCGGTGGCGGCGCTGCGGGAGCAGGTGCTGGGCGCCGGCCACCCCGACACGCTCGTCAGCCGCCGGGAGATCGCCGTGGCCCTGGGCTGGCTGGGCCGCTGGCCCGAGGCCCTGGCCGGTTACCGGCAGGTGGCCGCGGCCCGGGAACGGGTGCTGGGCCCCGACCACCCCGACACGCTGGCCAGCCGCGGCGACGAGGCCCAGTGCCTGGAACAGCTCGGACGCTCCGCCGAGGCGGTGGCGCTGTACCGGCGGGTCGCCGCGTTACGGCAGCGGCGTGCGCCGGGCCGGGGCTGAGGGCGGGCCGGCCGTACCCGCCGCGCACCCGGCCCGGCGTCCGCTCACCGCCGCGGGTGCACCCGGTAGAGCACCGTCGCGTGCGCCGGCACCCGTACGGAGATCTTCCCGGTGGTGCGGGAGGTGCGCTTGGTGACCAGGTCGCGCAGCTCGTACGAGCCGGCCTTCGGGAGGCCGGCCGTCTTCGCCGTGGTGGTCAGCGTCTGGTCCGCGTCGCCGGAGTTGAACAGCGCGACCGCCCGGTCCCCGTTCTGCAGCGGCTTGGACAGCACGTCATGGCCCGCGCCCTGCTGGACCACGCGCCCCTGGAGGCCCTTCGGGTCCTGGTCCACCGCGATGATGTCCCGGTTGCCGAGCACCTTCAGCGCGGCCGGGGAGATCTTCGTCAGGTCGGTGCTGGAGATCAGCGGCGCGGCCATCACGGCCCACAGCGACATCTGGCTCTGGATCTGCCGGGTGGACAGGCCGGAGTCGCCGGCGAGCAGGAAGTCCGGGTCGTTCCAGCGGCCGGGCCGCTGGAGGTGCGCCAGCTTGGCGTTGTAGGCGTAGTTGTACTTGATCGAGGACCACTTCCTGGCGCCGCTGTGCTTCTCCACCGCGATGTCCCGGCCCTCCCGCCACAGGTTGCCGACCTGCGAGGACCAGCGGATGACCCGGTGCCAGACCTGATCGCCGTCGTACTGGAAGTAGGCGGGCGCCGAGACCGAGAAGACGATGTCGCGGCCGGTCTTCCGGAGGGCCTGGCCGACCGCCCGGTAGGCGTCGTGGTAGGTCTGCTCCTTCGTCCTGCCGGGAGCGGTGGGCAGGTTGCACCCGTCCATCTTCAGATAGTCGACCTTCCACTTGGCGAAGAGGTCGGCGTCCTGTTGGTAGTGGCCCAGGCTGCCCGGGTACTTCTCGCAGGTCAGCGTGCCGACGTCCTCGTAGATGCCGAACTTCAGCCCCATCCGGTGCAGTTCGCGGCCCACGTACGCCATGCCGCGCGGGAAGCGCGCCGGGTCCGGTACGAGGTTGCCCCGGGCGTCGCGCTGCTTGAGCATCCAGCAGTCGTCGACGGTCACCGTGTCGTAACCCTTCTTCGCCAGGCCGGACTTCACCAGCGCGCGAGCGTTGTCCAGGATCACCTTCTCGTTGATGTCGCACATGTAGTACGACCAGTTGTTCCAGCCCATCGGGGGTTTCGGGGCGAGGTTCGGGTAGACCGCCGCGGCACGCGCGCCGCCCTCGCCCGCTGCGGCGGGGAGGGCGGCGGCCGGGACGGCGGCGGTGGCGGACAGGGCGCCCGCCGCGCACAGGGCGGCGGTGCTCAGGCCGATGAGGGTGCGTCTCGGGGGACGCGGTACCGACGGAACGAGCACAGGGCACCTCACGGGTGGACGGAGCGGGCCGATACGACGCATCGTCGGACGTTAGGAACGTAGGAGTAAGCGGGGCAAGGCGCCGCGCTGGCCGGTCCCCGGAATTCAGCCGTCCGTACCTGGCCGCGCCGATCACCGCGTGCTACCAAGGGGGAATGCCGGAACGGACGTTCTACGACGCGGTCATCGTCGGCGGCGGGCACAACGGGCTGGTCGCCGCCGCCTACCTCGCCCGGGCCGGGCGCAGCGTGCTGGTCCTGGAGCGGCTGGACCACACCGGCGGCGCGGCGGTCTCCGCCCAAGCCTTCGCCGGCGTGGACGCGCGGCTGTCCCGCTACTCGTACCTCGTCAGCCTGCTGCCGCCGAAGCTCGTGCGGGACCTCGGCCTGCGGTTCGCGGTCCGCAGGCGCGCGGTCTCCTCCTACACGCCGGCCGTGCGCGGCGGCCGTCCCACCGGGCTGTTCGTCGGTGCCGACGAGGGCGCCACCCGCGCCTCGTTCGCCCGGCTCACCGGCTCGGACCGCGAGTACGCGGCCTGGCGGCGCTTCTACGGGATGACGCGCCGGGTCGCGGAGCGGGTCTTCCCCACGCTCACCGAACCGCTGCCGGACCGGGAGGCGCTACGGGCCCGCATCGATGACGAAGCGGCCTGGGAGGCGCTGTTCGAACGGCCGCTCGGGGAGACGGTCGAGGCCGCGTTCGCCGACGACCTGGTGCGCGGCGTGGTGCTCACGGACGGGCTGATCGGCACGTTCGCGCACGCCCACGACCCGGCGCTGGCACAGAACCGCTGCTTCCTCTACCACGTCGTCGGCGGCGGCACCGGCGACTGGGACGTGCCGCTCGGCGGCATGGGCGCGCTCACCGACGCACTCGCCGGCGCCGCCCGCACGGCCGGCGCCGAGATCGTCACCGGCTGCCCGGTGACCGGGATCGCCACGGACGGCAGGACGGCCGAGGTGACCTGCGCCGAGGGGACGGTCGGCGCGCGCCACGTCCTGGTCAACGCCGCTCCGCACACCCTCGCCGGGCTCCTCGGCGAGCGGCCTCCCGCGCCCGTCGAGGGCGCCCAGCTCAAGGTCAACATGCTGCTCACCCGGCTGCCCCGGCTGCGCGACCCGGACGTCGATCCGCGCCTGGCCTTCTCCGGGACCTACCATGTCGCCGAAGGTTACGGCCAGTTGGAGGCGGCCTACCGGCAGGCGGCGGCCGGTGAGCCGCCCGCCGCGCCGCCCTCGGAGATCTACTGCCACTCCCTCACGGACCCCTCCATCCTCGGCACCGGACTGGTCCGCCAGGGCTACCAGACGCTCACCCTCTTCGGCCTGCACACCCCGGCCCGCCTCTTCGCGGAGGACCACGACGCCACCCGCGAGCGCCTGCTGGCGGCCACCCTCGCCCAGCTGGACGCCGTACTGGCCGAACCGCTCACCGACTGCCTGGCCACCGACGCGGACGGCCGCCCGTGCATCGAGGCCAGGAGCCCGCTCGACCTGGAGCGCGACCTGGGACTGCCGGGCGGCCACATCTTCCACCGGGACCTGGCGTTCCCGTACCGCACGGAGGCCGACGGCGACGACGCGGCGGCCCGCTGGGGGGTGGCGACGGGGCACGCCAACGTGCTGCTGTGCGGCGCGGGCGCGGTCAGGGGCGGCGGGGTGAGCGGAATTCCCGGCCACAACGCCGCGATGGCGGTGCTGGAACAGGGCTGACGGGGTGCTGAAGCAGGTCACGGGGCGCCCACGGTGCCGCTGCCCCGGAGACCGGCCGCCCGCACCGCACCCGCGGCGGCCCGCACGGCACTGTTGATCGCGATCTCGCCGCGCATACCGGGCGCCGCGACCTGGTCCCCGGCCAGGAACACGCCGTCGCCGCGGTCGATGGCCGGCCGGTCCCGCCAGGTCAGCCCCGGCAGGTCCAGGGCGCCGGTCCGGCCGCGTGCCGTGCCCTGGCGGTGCCATACGGCGCGCTCGTGCCATCCGGGAACGGCCAGCCCGGCGAAGCGTTCCAGCCGCTGCCGGGCGCTCGCCAGGCTCTCCCCGGCGCGGACCGGCATGTCCAGCTGGAACAGCGACCGGCCGGGCGGCGCGGTCGTCGGGTCCTGCATCGAGTAGCTCTCGTGGAAGCCGCCCGCGTCCAGGTCGAAGGTGAGGAACCGGTCCTGTCCGCCGCGCGGGACCGCGAGGTCCAGGAGGACGCAGTGGCCGCTCTCCCAGTGCAGCGAGTCGTCGCCCAACAGGGCGCGCGCCGAGGAGAGTTCCGTGGCGACGATGGTGGGGTGGCCGGGCAGCGCGGTGACCCGGGAGCCGAGTTCGACGCGTACGCCCAGCTGCCGGGCGCGGGCCGCCAGCCGGTCGACGACCGCCTGCCAGCCGCCCACCACCCACCGCACGGTCGGCATCCGGGGTGCGAACACCCGGCGGACCAGGTTCCACACGAACGCCGCCGAGAGCCGGCCGGTGTCCGCGTCGTACGTCACGACGGCGATGGCGTTGGCCGCGGCGCGCGCTGCCGCCTCGCCGAAGTGCCGGGACGCCCAGCTGTGGAAGTCCTGGTCGACCGGCGCCGTACGGGACCGGCCCACCGTGATCATCCGCAGGAATCCGGCAGGCGGCCGGAGGGTGCGCCGCCCGTCCCGTACGAAGGAGGTCCGCAGCAGGTCGCGGGCCGACGGCCACCCCAGCCGGCCGGTCAGGCCGCGCTCGGCCAGCCAGGTCCAGTGCGGGCCGTCGCAGTAGAAGACGTGCGGTCCCTCGTGGGCGATGTACGGGGCCGCCGTGGCCCGGCCGCGCCCGCCCAGCGAGCCGTGCGCCTCGTGCAGCGTCACCGCCGCTCCGGCCTCCGCGCAGGCGATGGCCGCCACCAGGCCCGCCGTACCGCCGCCGATGACGGTGATGTCCGTCCGCATGATGTGCCTCCCGGGTCCGCCGTGCAGGTGTCCGTCCATCCGGACGGATGGTGGCACCGCGGACGTGACACGGCGATGCCCACGGCTTTTTTGCTGACGCAGCATCAGAAAATCTCTTCCCTCGTACGGCGCCCTGCGGCATCCTGCGGCCATGCAGACGGAGCTGAGCAACCGGCTGGGAGTCGAGCACGCCGTCTTCGGGTTCACCCCGTTCCCCGCCGTCGCCGCCGCGATCAGCCGGGCCGGCGGCTTCGGTGTCCTCGGCGCGGTCCGCTACGCGGCGGCCGGGGAACTGGCCCGCGACCTGGACTGGATCGACCGGCACACCGACGGCAAGCCGTACGGCCTGGACGTCGTGATGCCCGCCAAGAAGGTCGAAGGCGTCACGGAGGCCGACATCGAGGCGATGATCCCCGAAGGGCACCGGCAGTTCGTCGCGAAGACGCTCGCCGAGCACCGGGTGCCCGAACTGCCGCCCGGCGAGGCGTCCGGCTGGCGCATCACGGGATGGCTGGAGCAGGTCGCCCGCTCCCAGCTCGACGTCGCCTTCGACCACCCGGTCAAACTGCTGGCCAACGCGCTCGGCCCACCGCCCGCCGACGTCGTCGAGCGCGCCCACGCGCACGGCATCCTCGTCGCCGCCCTCGCGGGCAGCCCCCGGCACGCCCGGCACCACAAGGACGCCGGCATCGACATCGTCGTGGCCCAGGGCTACGAAGCCGGCGGCCACACCGGGGAGATCGCCACCATGGTGCTCACCCCCGAGGTCGTCCGCGCCGTGGACCCGCTGCCCGTCCTCGCGGCCGGCGGCATCGGCACCGGCGAGCAGATCGCCGCCGGGCTGGCCCTCGGCGCCCAGGGCGTCTGGCTCGGCTCCGTCTGGCTGACCACCGAGGAGGCCGGACTGCACTCGCGGCGGCTCACCGAGAAGCTGCTCGCGGCGGGCTGCGGCGACACCGTCCGCTCCCGCGCGCTGACCGGCAAGCCCGCCCGCCAGCTCCGTACGGCGTGGACGGACGCCTGGGACGACCCGTCAGGACCCGGCCCGCTGCCCATGCCGCTGCAAGGGCTGCTGGTCGCCGAAGCCGTCTCGCGCATCCAGAAGTACGAGGTCGAGCCGCTGCTCGGCACGCCGGTCGGCCAGATCGTCGGGCAGATGAACTCCGAACGCAGTGTGCAGGCGGTCTTCGACGACCTCACCCGCGGGTTCGAGCGGGCCGTCGACCGTATCCACCACATCGCCGGGCGCGGCTGAGCCGAGGAGGACACACATGCCGGCATCCATGGCGTCACCACCCCCGAACGGCTTCTGGGCGCAGGCCGCCGCCGATCCGGAGCGTACGGTCCTGATCGACCCGGACGGCACCCGGTGGACCGCGGCCCGGCTGCACGCCGCCTGCAACCGCCTGGTGCACGGGCTGCGCGCGGCCGGCCTGGAGCGGGGCGACGCCTTCGCGGTGGTGCTGCCCAACGGCGTGGAGCTGGTCACCGCCTACCTCGCCGCCACCCAGGCGGGCCTCTACCTCGTGCCGGTCAACCACCACCTCGTCGGCCCGGAGATCGCCTGGATCGTCGCCGACTCGGGGGCCGGGGCGCTGATCGCGCACGAACGCTTCGGCGACGCCGCCCGGGCCGCCGCCGACGAGGCGGGACTGCCGCCGGAACGGCGCTACGCGGTCGGCGAGGTGGCCGGCTTCCGGCCGTACGCCGCGCTCCTGGACGGACAGCCGGAGACCGCGCCGGAGGACCGCACCCTCGGCTGGGTCATGAACTACACCTCCGGCACCACCGGACGCCCCCGCGGCATCCGCCGCCCGCTGCCCGGACGCCCGCCCGAGGAATCCCATCTCGGCGGCTTCCTCGGGATCTTCGGCATCCGGCCCTTCGACGGCAACGTGCACCTGGTGTGCTCGCCGCTGTACCACACGGCCGTCCTCCAGTTCGCGGGCGCCTCGCTGCACATCGGCCACCAGGTCGTCCTGATGGACAAGTGGACGCCCGAGGAGATGCTGCGCCTGATCGACACCTACCGCTGCACCCACACCCACATGGTGCCCACCCAGTTCCACCGCCTGCTCGCCCTCCCGGAGGAGGTACGGGCCCGCTACGACGTGACGTCGATGCGGCACGCGATCCACGGCGCCGCGCCCTGTCCCGACCACGTCAAGCGGGCGATGATCGACTGGTGGGGGAGCTGTGTGGAGGAGTACTACGCGGCGAGCGAGGGCGGCGGCGCCTTCGCCACCGCCGAGGACTGGCTGAAGAAGCCCGGGACGGTCGGCCGGGCCTGGCCGATCAGCGAACTGGCGGTCTTCGACGACGACGGCAACCGCCTGCCGCCCGGCGAACTGGGCACCGTCTACATGAAGATGGCCACCGGCGGCTTCAGCTACCACAAGGACGCGGACAAGACCCGCAGGAACCGCATCGGCGACTTCTTCACCGTCGGCGACCTCGGACACCTCGACGAGGACGGCTATCTGTTCCTCCGCGACCGCAAGATCGACATGATCATCTCGGGCGGGGTCAACATCTACCCTGCCGAGATCGAGTCCGCCCTGCTCGCCCACCCCGCCGTCGCCGACGCAGCGGTCTTCGGCATCCCGCACGACGACTGGGGCGAGCAGGTCAAGGCCGTCGTCGAGCCCGCCGACGGGTACCCGGCGGGCCCGGCCCTCGCCGCGGAGATCCTGGCGCACTGCGCGCAGCGGCTGGCGGGCTACAAGTGCCCCAGGTCCGTCGACTTCGTGACGGCGATGCCGCGCGACCCCAACGGCAAGCTCTACAAGCGGCGGCTCCGCGACCCGTACTGGGCGGGCCGGGAGCGCGCCGTGTAGCCGTCACCGCCGGCGTACGTGCACCACCCGCAGCTGGGGCGAGGCGAGCACGTCCCGCTCGCAGAAGCGGGACCGGATCATCCGGTTCGCCGCGTACAGCTCGGTCTGGTCGCTGTAGTGCGGCGAGCGCGGGTTCGAGGACTGCGCGTACGTCAGCAGCGTACGGGCCTCCACCGGGCAGCCGCCGGCCGCGAAACCCACCGCCTGGATGTAGCTGGAGCCGTGCCGCACCTCGGTGTAGCCGCCGCCCGCCGGGTCCCACCGGCCCACGGTCATGTTCCAGACGCCCAGTCCGTGCGCGCCGCCGCTGACCGGGATGCGCTTGCCGTTGCGTACCACGAACTGGTGCTCGCCCAGCGGGGCGGCCAGCGGGATACGCGCGGCGCGCAGCTCGGCCACCGCGTCGGCGAGGGCGGTCGCCAGGCCTCGGGCCGCGGTGTTCAGGGTGCGCGGGGTGTGCACCGGATCGGCCGGGTCGAAAGGCGTCTTCCAGAGGTCGGTCTGCGGCACCGTGGCGGTCAGCCGGCGCCAGAACCGGTCGAAGAGGAGCGCGCCCTTGCTGTCCGTCCGTACCGTACGGTCCCAGGCACCGATCACCCGGCACGCCTCCGTCACGTCGACGGCCTTGCCGTCACTGCCGGTCGCCGTCCCGCCGGGGAGCGCGGCACAGGCCCGCGCGGTGCCGGCGGCGGCCAGGTCACCGGCCGGCACCCGGTTGGCGAACTGCTGGCGCTGGAGGCCGGCCACCGTCAGGCCGCCCCGGTCCGCCAGGGCGGAGACGTCCTCCAGAGCGCCGCGGGTGCGCAGTTCGCGCGGGGTGCCGATGTCGCCGAAGACGCGCGGGTAGCCCGTGAGCGGCCGGTCCGCGTTGGCCAGCCAGGCGCTGTCGTTGGAGTTCTCCACGTACGGGGCGTCCGTGAGCGTGGGCATCGCGGACGGACCGAAGATACCGGGCTGTACGGCGTCCCGGTCGCGGCCCGGCGCGCAGCCGGAGCGCGCGCCGTCCAGCACGGCCAGCCCGGTGGCCGGGTACAACTCCCGGCCCAGCGCGGTGGAACAGCGCTCGGCCAGAGCGTCGGTGATGCGCGGCAGCACCTGCGACTGGGTGAAGAGGGTACGGCCCGCAGAGTCGGCGGCGATCGTGTTCACCCAGGGCAGGCCCTGCGTCCGGCGCAGCACCCGCTGCATGCCCGCCACGTCCCGGGCCTTGCCGAAGCCCAGCGAGGTGTCGACCAGGCGCAGCTGCGCCGCGTTGGGATCGCCCAGCGCGTACGCCGTGCGGTCCGTCCACGGCAGATCGAGGCCGCCGTAGCCGGTGACGACCGGGCCGTAGCGCGTCCACCACTGGGTGCGCACGACGTCCGGGCCGTCCTTGACCGGGACCCGCACGGTCCGCCGCGTCATCCGCTCCGGCACGCCGTCCACCAGGTACGCGGTCGGGCCGGCCGGGTCCAGGGTGAGCTGGTGGAGGTTCATGGGCACGCCGGTGGCGACCGTGTGACTCCACGCGACGCGGGCGTTGTGGCCGATGGAGGGGGTGGGCGAGCCGAGGAGCAGGCCGCCCGCCGCGTTGAGTTCGCCGGGGATGGTCACCTGCGCCTGCCAGAAACGGCGGCCACCGGACCACGGGTAGTGCGGATTGCCCAGGAGCAGGCCGCGGCCGTTGGCGGTGGTGTCACCGCGGAACGCGACGGCGTTGGAGCCCAGGCCCCCGGCGCCGCGCGCCAGGCGGGAACGGACGGCGGCGACGGCCTCCCGGGCGGCCTGCTGCCGGCCCCGGTGGGCGGTGGGGGCGGGCGACCGGCCGGCGGCGGGCGGCCCGGCCGCGGTGATGCCGTCCACCGCGTCGGCCTGGCCGGCCGTGATCAGGAGCGCGTGGGCGTTGGCCGCCACGTCCAGCTGGGTGACCGGTTTGACCCAGTCCTGGCCCGCACAGGCCGGATCGGTGATCTTCTGCTGCGCCAGCCAGGCGTTGTACCCCGCCGCCCAGCCGCGCATCAGCTCCTTCGCCGCGTAGCTCGGCCCGGCCGGTGCGGGCTGCCGCAGCAGCTTCTCGACGGTGCCGGCCTGCCGCACCCCCTTGAAGAAGAGGTCGCTGGCCAGGTTGGTGCTCGCGGAGGAGTGCGAACCGTCGGGGCGGCCCGTGGCGCCGAAGTGCCGGGAGCGTTCGCCGCGTACCGTGACGAAGCCGTCGGCGAGGGTGCAGACCTGGTCGGCGGCCTGCGCCCAGCCCACGCCGAAGCCCAGACCGGGGTAGTCGCCGGCGACGATGTGCGGAATGCCGTATTCGGTGTAGCGGATGTCGGCGGAGAGGCCGCCGCCCGACCGGTGGGACGTTCCGGCGGCGGCCGCGCCCGGGGCGGGGGACAGCGACGCCGCGGTTAGCACCACCACCCCGGCCGCGGCGAGCCTGCTGAATCGGTTGCGCATATCGGGTGATCCTCCCTGTGGTCCTGAAGGTGCCGTACACGGAGCACGTGCGAACTTGCGGGAGTACAGAGGAGTTTGAGCACAAGGAGGCGAGCATAACCAGGACCGGCCGCGACCGGCCCGGCGCGTCCCGGCCTTTGGCTCGCTCCGCGCCCCGGAATGTCCCGCCCCGCCCCGCTCCCTTGACCGGGCCGGGGCCCGGGCACAGGATCACGCCATGACGGGAGTGCGGACGAACACGGTCGACGGGGTCCTGCGGCGCAGCGCGCACCGGACACCAGACCGCACGGCGGTGCGCTACGGCGACCGGTCCTGGACCTACCGCGAACTGGACGACGCGGTGACGGCCGCCATGCGCGCCCTGCTGGACGGCGGCGCGGAGCCCGGCGACCGGGTCGCCGCCTACGGGCACAACTCCGACGCGTACGTGATCGCCTTCCTGGCCTGCGCGCGCGGCGGGCTCGTGCACGTACCCGTCAACCACCACCTCACCGGCGACGAACTGCGCTACATCATCGAGCAGTCGGGCAGCTCCCTCGTCCTCGCCGATCCCGCGCTGGAACACCGGCTGCCGCCCGGCGTCCGCACCATGGCGCTGCGCGATGCCACCGGGTCACTGCTGGAACGTGCGCGGGAGGGGCTACCCGAAGGCACGGCGGTCGTCCAAGCGGGCAGGTCGGGCGGCCCGTACGGCTCGGGCTCCGACGAACTGGTCCAGCTGCTCTACACGTCCGGCACGACCGGGCTGCCCAAGGGCGCGATGATGACGCACGGCGCGCTGGTGCACGCGTACACCTCGGCCGTCGTCGCCCTGGACCTCGAAGCGACCGACCGGCCCGTGCACAGCCTGCCGCTCTACCACTCGGCGCAGCTGCACGTGTTCCTGATGCCCTACCTCGCCGTGGGCGCGGAGAACGTCATCCTCGATGCCCCGGACCCGGACCGGATCTTCGAACTGGTGGAGGCGGGGCGGGCCGACAGCCTGTTCGCGCCGCCCACCGTGTGGATCGGTCTCTCCCGGCACCCCGGCTTCGCCTCCCGCGACCTCGGCGGCCTCCGCAAGGCGTACTACGGCGCGTCCGTCATGCCGGTGCCCGTGCTGGAGCGGCTGCGCGCCCGGCTGCCCGGACTCGCCTTCTACAACTGCTTCGGACAGAGCGAGATCGGCCCGCTGGCCACCGTGCTGGGGCCGGACGAGCACGAGGGACGGCTGGACTCGTGCGGCCGGCCGGTGCTGTTCGTGGAGGCGCGGGTGGTGGACGAGCGGGGCGCGGAGGTGCTCGACGGCACGCCCGGGGAGATCGTCTACCGCTCGCCCCAGCTGTGCTCCGGCTACTGGGACAAGCCGGCGGAGACCGCGGCGGCGTTCCGGCACGGCTGGTTCCGCTCCGGGGACCTGGCCGTACGGGACCCGGCGGGCTACTTCACCATCGTCGACCGGGTCAAGGACGTCATCAACTCGGGCGGTGTGCTGGTGGCCTCGCGCCGGGTGGAGGACGCGCTGTACGCCCACCCCGGGGTCGCCGAGGTGGCGGTGATCGGGCTGCCGGACGAACGCTGGATCGAGGCGGTGACGGCCGTGGTCGTCCCGCGCGCGGGCACGGCGGCGCCGGACGAGGCGGAGCTGATCGCGTACGCGCGCGAACGGCTGGCCGGGTTCCAGGTGCCGAAGCGGGTGCTGTTCGCCGAAGCGCTGCCGCGCAATGCCAGCGGCAAGATCCTCAAGCGGGAACTCCGGGCCCGGTACGGCCCCGGACCGGCGTGACGGCCCTCGCTCCGCCGGCCGTGGAGGGCGATTGTCAGACCCCCCTGCCATGCTGAAAAGTGCCGGGGGTCAGGAACCGACGGACCCCGTCCGTGCCCCGGTGACGAGGGCGTACGTGCTCGCTCGGCGGCCGCCCGCGTCGTACAGCGACGACAGGACGCCGGAGGAGATCACCATGCTCACCACCCAGTACGTCCCGGGAGCACCGAACTGGCTCGACCTCGGAGTGCCCGACATGGACGCGGCCGTCGCGTTCTACGGCGGCGTCTTCGGCTGGACCTTCCGGCCGGCCGTGCCCGACGCCGGCGGGTACGGCTTCTTCCAGCTCGACGGGAAGACCGTCGCCGGGGCCGGACCGCTGACCGAGGAGGGCGCCCGCCCGGCCTGGACCGTCTACTTCCACACGCCGGACGTGGACGCCCTCGCCAAGTCGGTCGAGCAGGCCGGCGGTACGGTCCGCTTCGGCCCGTGCGACGTGTTCACCGCGGGCCGGCTGGCCGGGTTCACGGACCCGACCGGCGCCGAGTTCGCCGCCTGGCAGGCGGGTGACGTACCGGGCATGGAACTGGCCGGCGCCACGCACGCGCTCTGCTGGACCGAGCTGTACACGACCGACGCGGCTGCCGCGAAGGCGTTCTACCGCTCGGTCCTCGCCTGGGAGACGACCGACCACAAGATGGGCGGGGACGTGGTCTACACGATCGCCTCGCCAGCCGGCACGGATCCGTCCGGCGACGCCGGTCACGCCGGGCTCATGCAGCTGGCCCCGGACAACCTCGCGGCGGGCTCGACGTCGGAGTGGCACCCGTACTTCGCCGTCGAGGACTGCGACGCCGTGGCCGCCGCCTCCACGGAGCGCGGCGCGACGGCCATCCTCCCGCCGACGGACGCCGAGGGGATAGGCAGGCTGGCCATGCTGCGGGACCCGTTCGGGGCGGTGTATGCGCTGATCAAGCCGGACCCCAGGTGAGGTGAGGCCAGGCGTCGGACAGGACCTCGGGAAAGGAGGCGGGGAAGGAGGGCAGGGCAGGCGCGGGAAGCGGAGCGAGGGGCGGGCCGCCGTACGGTGGCGGCCTGCCCGGGTGCCCCTGCTGCGTGGCGGGGCGGCTCTGGCTCCGGTGAAATCGGATTGCTCTGGGGCCGGCGGTCACGTTGGCTGGGCGGCATGACCGAACTGCGCACCGATCGCCTCCTCCTCCGCCGATGGCAGGACTCCGACCTCGCACCATGGGCGGCGATGAATGCCGACCCCGAGGTGCGGGAGCACCTGGGCGACCTGCTCACCCGGGAACAGAGCGATGCCTCCGTGGAGCGCTTCCGGGCCGAGTTCGACCGGCGCGGCTACGGCTGGTGGGCGGTCGAGGTGCGGGCCACGGGCGAGTTCATCGGCTTCGCGGGCCTGGACCGGGTGGACGACGGCATGCCGTTCACGGGGGTGGAGATCGGCTGGCGGCTGGCCCGCCCGGCCTGGGGCCGTGGGTACGCCACCGAAGCCGCCCGGGCCGCCCTGGCCTTCGGCTTCGACACGCTGGCACTCCCGGAGATCCTCGCCGTGACGACCGCCGCCAACGTCCGTTCCCAGGCCGTGATGCGACGGATCGGCATGACCCGCAACCCGGCCGACGATTTCGACGACCCCACCGCCCCCGAAGGACCGCTACGGCCGAGCGTGTTGTACCGGATCGGGGGTGGGGGCGTGGGGCGTGTGGGAGTGGGGCGGGGGTGACGCATGGGGTTTGAGTAGGGGGTGGGGAGGGGGCGGGGGCCGGGGGGGGGGAAGCCCCCCAGAAGGCAGAGGCCAAGTGCGGGCGCGGGTACGGCCCCGAGCGCGGGCACGGGTACGACCACGGGCGCGGGCGTGGCGTGGTCCCGGGCACGACCTCGGGCGTGGGCGTGGGCGCGGGTTCGGATACGACCCCGGGCTCGGGCGTGGTCCCGGGCGCGGATGCTGCTACGGGCACGGGCACGGGCGTAGGCACGGGTTCGGATACGACCCCGGGTGCGGGCGCGGATGCTGCTACAGGCGTGGGCCCGGGCGCGGCCCCCGGCGGGGTCAGTGGCGGGTGTCGATGATGCGCTTGAGTTTGCCCAGGGAGCGTTCCAGCGTTCCGGGGTCGACGATGTCGACGGCCACCGAGACGCCGATGCCGTCCTTGACGCCGCGGGCGATCCGGCCGATGGCGGCCGTCCGGTCCTCCGGGGTCGCGTCCGGCCGTGCCTCCGCCCGTACGGTCAGGTGGTCCATCCGGCCCTCGCGCGTCAGCCGCAGCTGGAAGTGCGGGGAGACGCCCGGGGTGCGCAGCACGATTTCCTCGATCTGGGCCGGGAAGAGGTTCACACCGCGCAGGATGATCATGTCGTCGCAGCGTCCGGTGACCTTCTCCATGCGGCGGAAGGCGGGGCAGGCGGTGCCGGGCAGCAGCCGGGTCAGGTCCCGGGTCCGGTACCGGACCACCGGCATGGCCTCCTTGGTGAGCGAGGTGAGGACCAGCTCGCCGTGCTCGCCGTCCGGCAGCGGCTCGCCGGTGACCGGGTCGACCACTTCCGGGTAGAAGTGGTCCTCCCAGATGTGCAGCCCGTCCTTGGTCTCCACGCACTCCTGCGCGACGCCGGGGCCCATGACCTCCGACAGGCCGTAGATGTCCACCGCGTCGAGGGCGAAGCGTTCCTCGATCTCCCGCCGCATCTCCTCCGTCCACGGCTCCGCGCCGAATATCCCGGTGCGCAGGGACGTGGTCCGCGGATCGACGCCCTGGCGTTCGAACTCGTCGAGGAGGGTCAGCATGTAGGTCGGCGTCACCATGATGATCTCGGGCCGGAAGTCCCGGATGATCTGCACCTGCCGGGCGGTCATGCCGCCGGACGCCGGGACGACCGTACAGCCGAGCCGCTCGGCACCGTAGTGCGCGCCGAGGCCGCCGGTGAACAGGCCGTAGCCGTACGCGATGTGCACCTTGTGGCCCGGCCGGCCGCCGGCCGCGTGGATCGAACGGGCCACGACGTCGGCCCACACGGACAGGTCGCGCTCGGTGTAGCCGACGACCGTCGGACGGCCGGTCGTCCCGCTGGAGGCGTGGATGCGGCGCACGGCCTCCTGGGGGACGGCGAACATGCCGAAGGGGTAGTTGGCCCGCAGGTCGTCCTTCACGGTGAACGGGAAGCGGGCGAGGTCGCCGAGCGACCGGCAGTCCTCGGGGCGGATCCCGGCCCGGTCGAAGGACTGCCGGTAGAACGGGACGTTCTCGTACGCGTGTCGCAAGGAGGCGCGCAGCCGCTCCAGTTGCCGGGCACGCAGCTCGTCGACGGTCAGCCGCCGTACCGCGTCGATCGCGTCCGTACCCGCGCACCCGTCGCGTCCCGCGCCCGCGTCCACGCCCGCGCCCGCATACGGACCCCTATACGGACCCGTTGTCGCCTCCCGCCGCCCGTCCCTGTCGTGCGCATCCGGCATACCCGCCACCGTTCCGTGTGCCGACCGATCATTCGGTTGCCCAGTGCGGTCCAAGTAATCAGCGAGCAGCGAACGCGTCAAGGGGAGTGACGAAGTGCCTCCCGGGTAGCTTCGAGCGCATGACTGACGTTCAGAAGGTGCAGGTCGGTGACGTCCGATTGGCATACCGGTGCTGGGGCGACGCGGACGCGCCCCCGGCGGTGCTGCTGCACTGCCTCGGCGAGGACGGTGAGGACTGGCGCGGCGTGGTCGGCCAACTCGCCACCACCCACCGGGTGTACGCGCTGGATCTGCGGGGGCACGGCAACAGCGACTGGCCGGGGGAGTACGGCTTCGAGCGCTGGCGCGACGACGTGGCCGGGTTCCTCCGGGAGCTGGGCCTGGGCCCCGTCGCGCTGATCGGCCATTCGCTGGGCGCGATCGTCGCGCTGCTGCTGGCCGCCGACCGGCCCGAACTCGTCGAACGCCTGGTCCTGGAGGAAGCGGCGCCACCCCGGCAGGGCGAGCCGCCCCAGGAAGTGCCCCCGCCACCACCGGGGCCGCAGGGCTTCGACTGGCAGGCCAAGACCGCCGTGGTGGCGCTGCGCAACGCGCCGGACCCGGCGTGGTGGGACGCACTGGCGAAGATCACGGCGCCGACCCTGGTGATCGCGGGCGGCTCCACGAGCCACCTGCCGCAACAGCACCTCCAGGAGATGGCCGAGTCCATCCCGGACTGCCGGTTCGTCACCATCGAGGGCGCGGGACACCTCGTCCACGAGGAGCGCCCGCTGGAGTTCCTGGACGCGGTCCGCACGTTCCTGGTCCCCGGGCCCTGAGAGCGGGGCGCGCCCGGCCCGCCGTACGAGGTGCCGTATGAGGCCGCCGTACGGACCTGCCGTACGGGATCGCCGTACGGGCGCCGGGCGCGCCCACGGTCGGCCCAATGGCGAAGTGGTGCCGTCTTCCCGTGGTGCGCTGGCCGCAACCATCGAAAGGAACATCATGCGCACATCACTTCGTACGACCGCGCGTGCGGCGCTCGGCCTGCTCGCCGCCGCGGCCCTGTCCGGCGCGGTGCTGCCCGCCGTGGCCCACGCCGACTCCGACGACGAGCCGGGCGCCCGCCCCGCCTCCGGCAGCCACGGACCGGGTGAACGGCCCGCGAAGAGCGGGTTCCTGTTCCCGGTCGACGGCCTCGCCGAGAACGCCAACGTGGGCGTCACCAGCGTCTCGGACGGGGACTGACGGAGACTGACCGGGACGGATGACGCCTGCCGCTGCCCGCCCGGCCGTGAGACCGCCGGGCGGGCAGCGGCGCGCGCACGGTGAGCGGGAGGGGCCGGTCGTGACTGCGAGGAGTGGTGCGGGCCGTGGGCCGCACGGGGTGGACGAGCAGGCGGAGGCCGCGGTCCGGGAGGGGGACGCGGAAGCGTTCGCGCGGCTCGCCGAGCGCTACCGGCATGAACTACGGGTGCACTGCTACCGCATGCTCGGCTCCTTCACCGATGCCGAGGACCTGGTGCAGGAGGCGCTGCTGCGGGCCTGGCGCAAGCGGCACAGTTTCGAGGGGCGGGCGACGTTCCGGGCGTGGCTCTACCGGATCGCCACCCACGCCTGCCTGGACGCGCTGGCCGCTCCCGCCCGCTCCCGGGAGATCGCGGTGGCGGTCGACAGTGCGGGTGTGCCGACGCGCTCCGCCCCGGCCGAGGTCACCTGGCTCCAGCCGTACCCGGACGCCCTGCTGGACCTGGCCGCACCGGCCGACGGCGGCCCGGAAGCCACGGTGATCGCCAGGGAGACCGTCGAACTGGCCTTCCTGGCGGCGATCCAGCATCTGCCGCCCCGGCAGCGGGCCGTGCTGATCCTGCGCGATGTCGTGGGCCTGCCCGCCGCGGAGACGGCCGGGATGCTCGAACTGAGTGTCGCCGCGGTCAAGAGCGCGCTGCAACGTGCCCGCGCCACGCTGCGTGAGCAGTTGCCCGAGCGGCGCGTGGACTGGGAACGGGGAGCCACCGGACCCAGCGAGGCCGAACGCGCCCTCCTCCAGCGGTTCGTCGCGGCCTCGCAGGCGGCCGACGTCGAGGCGCTGGCCGCCCTCCTGCGTGAGGACGCCCGGCAGACCATGCCGCCCGCCCACCTGGTCTTCGACGGGCGTACGGCCATCATCGCCATGTGGCGCGCGGCCCTGGAGGGCGATCAGGCGTGGGGCGACTGGTACGCCGTACCGGTCGCCGTGAACCGCCAGCCCGCTGTGGCGAACTACGTACGGCTGCCCGGGAGGACGTCGTACACCCCGGTCAACATCGACGTGCTGCGCATCGAGGACGGCCGGATCGCGGAGATCACCACCTTCGCGCCGGACCTGCTGCCCGCCCTCGGCCTCCCGGCCACCGTGGCCCCCGCCGACGTCCACCGATGACCCCACTGGGCACCAGGTGACGTACGCCACAACCGGACGCCGATTCCTTTTCGCGGGCCCGCCGGTCGTATGGCCGTAAGGCGCCGTGGCGCGGGACGGATTCCGTACGGCCACGGTGCGGTGCGACAGCGCGACAGGCGCGGACGGAGAGGCGGGAACGACGTGGCGGAACAAGGTGTCGGCACGGGCGAGCGGGCCGGAGTACCGGGTGGGCCGGCCGAAGGGCCGGACGAGCAGCTCAGGGCGCTGGAGCGGCTGGCGGGCCGCTGGCGGGTCGACGGGGGCGCGCAGGGCGCCGTCACCTACCGGTGGCTGGAAGGCGGCTTCTTCCTGGTGCAGGAAGTGGAACTGGCACAGGCCGGACGGCGGATCACCGGTATCGAGGTGATCGGCCGGGAGAAGCCGTTCGGTGCGCCCACACCGGGCGACGAGATCAGGTCCCGTTTCTACGACAGCGAGGGCCACACGTTCGACTACGTGTACGAGATCGAGGGGGACACCCTGACCATCTGGGGTGGCGAGAAGGGATCGCCCGCGTACTTCCGGGGCACCTTCGCCGCGGACGGGAACAGCCTCTCCGGAGCGTGGTTCTACCCGGGCGGCGGAGGTTACGACTCCACGATGACCAGGGCCGGTTGAGCGGGGAACGGCGACCGGCCTCCGCTGCGGGAGGCCGGTCGCCGGGGCCGTGACGGCCGGTCGCCGGGGCCAAGACCGGGAAGCGGGCACCCGCCCCCGGTCCCGGCCGCGCCTGCGCTCCGGCCGCCCGGCACCGACGCGCGGCTCGGCGGATTCCCGTTCACCCAAGGAGACGCAGCCCCGCCTGCCGCCGCCCAAGAGGCCGCCGGATTCGTCAGGATGAGCGCGTGATCACCAACCCTCATCCTCGCCGACGGCATCGCCGGTCTACCCCGCTCGTGGTGGGTACGGGCCTGCTGGCCGTACTGTCGCTGCTGCCCTCCTCCGCGCTCGCCGCACCGCCCGGCCCCGGCACATCCGTTCCGGACGCGGTGCTCCCGCGCGCGGCCGCCGCCCCCACCGGAGCCGAGCGGCAGGTCGACGCCCACCTCGACCGGATCAGGAACCGGCCCGCGGCGCTGCGCGCCTTCTTCCGCGGCCTGCCCAAGGGCGGCGACCTGCACAACCACCTGTCGGGCGCGGCCTCGACCGAGCTGCTGATCAAGCTGGCCGGGGACGACGGGCTGTGCATCGAGACCAGGACGATGACGGCCCGCCCCGCCCCGTGCGGGCCCGGCACCCGCCCGGCGGCGCAGGCGCGCACCGACCGCGCCTTCCACCAGCGCATCCTGCGGGCCTGGTCGATGCAGGACTTCTCGTCCGCGTCCGGCGAGTCCGGGCACGACCACTTCTTCGCCGCCTTCGGGAAGTTCGGCGAAGTGGCCTGGCGCCACGGCGGCACGCTGCTGGCCGACGTGGCCGACACGGCGGCCCGGCAGAACCAGTTCTACCTGGAGACGATGCTCACGCCCGCCTCGTCCGGCAGCAAGAAGCTCGCCGACCAGGTCGGCTACCACGCGAACCTGCCGCGGATGCACCAACTGCTGGTGGCCGGCGGGAAGCTGGACAAACTGGTGCGCGAGGCGGGCCGGGAGATCGATAAGGGCACCGCGGAGTTCCGCCGGGCGGCGCGCTGCGGCACCCGCAAGCCGGGCCCCGGCTGCCGGATGACCGTCCGGTACATCTCCCAGGTGTCGCGCGGCGGCACACCCGCCCGTGTCTTCACCCAGATGGCCCTCGGCATGCGCCTCGCCGAACGCGACCGCCGGTACGTGGCGGTGAACCTCGTACAGCCGGAGGACGAGGCGAACGCGCTGCGCAACTACCGGCTCCACATGCGGATGCTGGACTACCTGCACGGCGTCTACCCGCGCGCCCACATCACCCTGCACGCCGGGGAACTCGTACCCGGCCTGGTCAAGCCCGAGGACCTGCGCTTCCACATCAACGAGGCGGTGCGCACCGGGCACGCGGAACGCATCGGGCACGGGGTGGACGTCGCCCACGAGGACAACGCGCCCGCGCTGCTGCGCACGATGGCCCGGCGCAACATCGCCGTCGAGGTGCCGTTCACGAGCAACCGGCAGATCCTCGGCGTCTCCGGCGCCGACCACCCGTTCCCGCTCTACCGGCAGTACGGGGTGCCGGTCGTGCTGGCCACCGACGACCCCGGGGTCTCGCGCAGCGACATCAGCACCGACTACCGGTACGCGGCCGTCACCTACGGTCTGCGGTACCGCGAGCTGAAGGACCTGGCCCGCGCCTCGCTGGAGCACGCCTTCCTGCCGGGCCGCGGCCTGTGGGACACCGGGTCGCGCGGGTACGGGCTCGCGCGCGCGTGCCACGCGGAACGTCCCGGGGTACGCCCGCCCCGCACGGCCTGTTCGCGGTTCCTCGCCAAGAACCCCAAGGCCGCTCTTGAATGGCGGCAGGAGGCCGCTTTCGCCCGCTTCGAGCACCGCATCCTGCACCCGCGGCGCTGACCGGGGCGTACGGCCCCGAACGGGCCGGGGCGGGAGCGCGGGCGGCCCCCCGCACTCCCGCCCTGCCATGTCCCCCAGTAGCGTAGGCCGGACGAGCCGGGCCGATCCCCGGGAACGGAAAGGGCCGACCGTGACACGGAATCCGCGTACCTCCCCGCGCCGGCTGCTCGCCGCGTGCGCCGCCGCGGCCGTCCTCCTCACCGCCGCCCCGGCGACCGCGACGGCCGGCGCCGTGCCCCCGACGGCGTCCCGCGGGACGGACGCGCTGGACCCCCTGGCCGCTCTGTCCGCCAGGCGCCTCGCCACCGCGGACCTGGTGGCCGCCGCGAAGTGGGGGACCGGCAGCCCCGTCGACGACCCGGTGCGCGAGCGGCAGGTGCTGGACACCGCCGCGCGGCGGGCCGCGGAGCTGGGCACCGATCCGGGGCGCACCAGGCGGATCTTCCGGGACCAGATCGAGGCGAACAAGACCGTCCAGCGGGGGCTGCACCGCCGCTGGACCGCCGACCCGGCACAGGCACCGGCCGGGCGGCCGGACCTCGGCGAGGTACGCGAGGAGATCAACCGTGTCAACGACGCGCTGGTGCGGGCGATCGCCGCCTCCGGCGCGGCGCGTACGTCCCCGTACTGCGTCCCCTCCCTGGCGGGCGCCGCCGCGCGGATACGCCACGAGCGGCACCTCGACGCCCTGCACACGGTGGCGCTGGCCCGTTCCGTACGGTCGGTGTGCGGGACGGAACCGGGCCGGACGTCATGAGCCGTCGCGAGGGCGTGGCGGCTGCCGCGCGTCGCCGCGCGGGGCGAGGACGACCGGCAGTTCCCGGAGGCCGTTGAAGACCAGGGACGGGCGGCGGGGCGGCGGCTGACCGGGGCCGTGCAGGGCCAGGCCGGGGAAGCGGCCGAAGAGCGCGGGCAGGGCGACGGCCGCCTCCAGCCGGGCGAGCGGCGCGCCGAGACAGTGGTGGATGCCGTGCCCGAAGGTCAGGTGGCGGGTGGGGGGCCGGGTGATGTCGAAGCGGTCGGCCCGGGGCCCGTGCTGCTGCGGATCGCGGCCGAACGCGGTGTACGAGAGCATCACCGGGTCGCCCGCGCGGATGGTGCGGCCGGCCACGTCCACGTCGCACAGCGCGTAGCGGAACGGGAAGTTGGCGACCGGCGGGTCCCAGCGCAGCGTCTCCTCGACCACCGCGCTCCAGGGCACCTGACCACTGCGCGCCAGGGCGAGCTGGTCGGGGTGGGTCAGCAGCGCATGCACGGCGTTGACCAGCAGGTTCACCGTGGTCTCATGGCCGGCGACGATCATCAGCAGCAGGGTGTCGACGAGTTCGCTGCCGCTGAGGTCGTGGCCGGGGGCCACCAGCGCGCTCGTCAGGTCGTCCCCGGGACGGTCGCGTTTCGCGCGGAGCAGACCGGCGAGCGCGGCGCGCAGCTCGCGGTGGACGGCCAGGGCGTCGGCCGGGCCCGACGGGGTGGCGAACAGGGCCCCGCACAGCGATTGCAGCCGGGGGCGGCGGTCGTCCGGGACGCCGAACAGCTCGCAGATGACCCGTACCGGCAGCGGATGGGCGAAGCGGGCGCGCAGCTCGACCGGGTCCGCCGCACGGCCGGCGGCGAGGCCGTCCAGCAGTTCCCCGGTCAGCTCCTCGACGCGCGGCTGGAGCTGCGCCACGCGGCGCGCGGTGAACGCGCGGGCCAGCGGCGCGCGCAGCCGGGTGTGGTCGCCCGCCGTCGCGGTGGTCATGTTCGCCACGGTCAGCAGCGGCGCCAGCGGCCAGGAGCGCGGCACCTCCCCGCTGCGCCAGGCGCGCCAGGCGCCGATGTCCTTGACGAAGCGGCTGTCCGCCAGCACCGCCCGCCCGGCCTGATGCCCGGTCACCAGCCAGGCCGTCACCCCGCCCGGCAGCAGAACGGGCACCACCGGCCCCGCCGCGCACAGCGAGTCCGGGTCGGAGCGGGGATCGTGCTCCGCCGGATCCAGCCGCACCCGGGAGTCGTACGCACCGGAAAGGGCGCCACCGGGCTCCACGCCGTCGAAGTCCATGCTTCAGCCTAGAACCGCCGCCGGGCGCCTTCCCACCCTTGGAACGTGCCCCCGCTTGCTGCATTCGGGCGGCGCGGCGTGTGCCAAGCGGGTGAAGCGGCGGGACCGGTTGTCGTCCCGCCGCGGGGTGCGGGCAACCGTGCGGATGTCCCCTTCCTCCCAATCAGGAGAACGCCAACATGTCCAAGAATCTCGCTGTCATACCCCGGCCCGGCGCGGCGCACATCCGCTCCCGGATGTGTGGGCCGCGCCGCCTCCGCCGCCGTACCGGATGAACCTGCCGGTCAGGGGCTCCGGCCGCCGTCGGGGCGGCGGCCGGAGCCCGGTCGGTTGTGGCGGGCGGCGCGCCTACGGGGCGCCCGCGCCGGACGCCACCGCCTTCGCCCACCGGTAGTCCGCCTTGCCGCTCGGGGAGCGCCGGATGTGCTCGGTGAAGACGACCGAACGGGGCACCTTGTAGCCGGCCAGCCGCGCCCGGCAGTGCTCCTGCACCGCCTCCAGGCCCAGCGGCCCGGCCCCCTCCCGCAGTTGCACGACCGCGGCGACCCGGCTGCCCCAGCGCTCGTCCGGCACCCCGGCCACCAGCGCGTCGTACACGTCCGGATGGGCCTTCAGCGCCTGCTCGACCTCCTCCGGGTAGATCTTCTCGCCGCCGGAGTTGATGCACTGCGAGCCGCGCCCGAGGACGGTGACGATGCCCGCCTCGTCGACGGTGGCCATATCGCCGAGCAGCACCCACCGCTCGCCGTCCGCCTCGAAGAACGTCTCGGCGGTCTTGCGCGGGTCGTTGTAGTAGCCGAGCGGTACGTGGCCGCGCAGCGCGAGCCGTCCCACCTCACCGGCCGCCACCGGGGCGTGCGCCGGGGAGGCCGGGTCGACCACGGCCGTGTGCGCGTTGACGCGTAACCGGAAGCCCTTGTCCGGGCCGGAGTCCTCGGTGGCGGTGCCGTTGAAGCCCGACTCGGAGGAGCCGAAGTTGTTGAGCAGCAGGGCGCCCGGCACGAGCGCGGTGAACTGCTGCCGTACGGTCTCCGAGAGGATCGCCCCGGAACTGCTGACGCTGAACAGCGAGGAGCAGTCGGTGCCCTTGAGCGGGCCCGCCAGCGCGTCCGCGAGCGGGCGCAGCATCGCGTCGCCCACCAGCGAGACGCTGGTCACCTTCTCGCGCTCGATGGTGCGCAGCACCTCCTCCGGCACGTACTTGCGGTGCAGGACCACCTTCTGGCCGAAGTGGAAGGCGATGAAGGCGGTGAGCGTGGAGGTGCCGTGCATCAGCGGGGGAGTGGGGAAGAAGACCAGCCCCTCCCCGCCGGCGGCGACGCGTTCGGCCAGTTCCTCGGGGCGCCGCACCGGTTCGCCGGTGGGCGCGCCACCGCCCATGCCGGAGAAGAAGATGTCCTCGTGGCGCCACATCACGCCTTTCGGCATGCCGGTGGTGCCGCCGGTGTAGATGACGAGCCGGTCACCGCCGGAGCGCGGCGCGAAGTCCCGGTCGGCCGCGCCGGACGCCTCGGCCTGCGGAAACGGTACCGGCGCGAGAACGGGTTCCGGCGCGCCCGCGGGCGGCGTGCCCACCCGTATCAGGTGGCGCAGCCGCTCCGTGCGCGGCAGGACGGCCGCGACCCGGCCGGTGAACTCCGCGTCGAAGACCAGCGCGACGAGGTCGGCGTCCCGGTAGAGATAGGCCAGCTCGTCCTCGACGTAGCGGTAGTTGACGTTGACCGGGACGGCGCGGATCTTCAGGCAGGCGTAGACGGCCTGGAGGTACTCGACGCCGTTGTAGAGGTGCAGGCCGACGTGCGCGCCCGGGGTGACCCCGTGGTCGCGCAGGTGATGGGCGAGCCGGTTGGCCGCCCGGTCCAGCTCCGCGTAGGTCAGCCGGCGCTCCGCCCCCGTACCCGGGTGGTCCAGGTACACCAGCGCCTCCCGGCCGGGAACCGTGTCGACGACCGACTCGAACAGATCGGCGAGATTGTATTCCACGTCTCCTCCAGGGGCGGGCGGCGGCGTCGGTCCGCCGGTCATTAGAGCGCCGCGCGGCGTACGGCGGAAGGGGCGGTGCGACGGAAACTGACTACCTGTCAGAAAACTCTTGAAGTCGGCCCCAGGCTGCTGCAACCTGTTCTACGTTCCGGGCGGACGGGCGCCGGCCGGGCGGCGGACGGGTCCGGCACGCGACCGTACGGACGGGAGGACGCATGGGCGGGACCGAACATCTGACGGTGACACGCGACGGCGCGACCCTGGTGCTCACCCTGAACCGGCCGGAGGCGAAGAACGCGCTGTCGCTGCCGATGCTGGTGGGCCTGTACGACGGCTGGACCGAGGCCGACGCGGACGACGGGGTGCGCTCGATCGTGCTCACCGGCGCGGGCGGCGCCTTCTGCGCCGGCATGGACCTCAAGGCGCTGGCCGGCCGCGGCATGGACGGCGAGCGGTACCGCGGGCGCCTGGAGGCCGACCCCGACCTGCACTGGAAGGCGATGCTGCGCCACCACCGCCCGCGCAAGCCGGTCATCGCCGCCGTCGAGGGACCCTGCGTCGCCGGCGGCACGGAGATCCTCCAGGGCACCGACATCCGGGTGGCCGGGCAGAGCGCCACGTTCGGGCTCTTCGAGGTACGGCGCGGACTGTTCCCCATCGGCGGCTCGACGGTCCGGCTCCCGCGCCAGATCCCGCGCACCCACGCCCTGGAGATGCTGCTCACCGGCCGCCCGTACCCCGCCGAGGAGGCCGCCCGCATCGGCCTGATCGGACATGTCGTACCGGACGGCGACGCGCTCGGAACGGCACTGGAGATCGCCGCGCGGATCAACGCGTGCGGCCCGCTCGCCGTCGAGGCGGTCAAAGCGTCGGTCTACGAGACCGCCGCGATGACCGAGGAGGACGGCCTCAAGGCCGAACTGGCACGCGGCTGGCCGGTCTTCGAGACGGCCGACGCCAAGGAGGGCTCCCGGGCCTTCGCCGAGAAGCGCCCGCCCGTCTTCCGGCGCGCCTGACGGGCCGCCGTGCCCCATCCCGTACGGAAGCGAGGAGCCCGCATGTCACCGACCTCCCGCACCCGCGAGGCGCTCTCGGCGCCCCTCGTGGTGGAGTTCCCCTTCACCCGGTCGCTCGGGCCCGTACAGAGCGCCTTCCTCACCGGGCTGCGCGAGCGGACCGTCCTCGGCGTCCGGACCGGTGACGGGCGGGTGCTGGTACCGCCCGTGGAGTACGACCCGGTCACCGCCGCGGAGCTGCGCGACCTCGTCGAGGTCGGCGGCACCGGCACCGTCACCACCTGGGCCTGGAACCCGGCCCCGCGCCGCGACCAGCCACTGGACACGCCGTTCGCCTGGGTACTGGTCCGCCTCGACGGCGCGGACACGGCGCTGCTGCACGCCCTGGACGCTCCCGGGCCGGACGCCGTGCACACCGGGATGCGGGTGCGCGTCCGGTGGGCGCGCGAGCGCACCGGCGCCATCACCGACATCGCGTGCTTCGAGCCGGACGCGGGCCGGACGGCGGAGGACACGGGCTTGTCCGGCGGCGAGAGCGCCGAACCGGTTCCGCACAGCGCCGAGGCCCCCGAACCGGTCCCACACACTCGCGAGGCCCCCGAACCGCCCCCACACACTGGCGAGTTCGCCGGCCCCGTCACCGGCATCACCACCCCCGCCCGCCTCGACTACACCTACTCGCCCGGCCGCGCCCAGTCCCGCTACCTCGCGGCCCTGGCCGAACGCCGCACCGTCGGCGAGCGCTGCCCCTCCTGCCGCAAGGTCTACGTACCGCCCCGCGGCGCCTGCCCCACCTGCGGCGTGGCCACCCGCGACCAGGTCGAGGTCGGCCCCGAGGGCACCGTCACCACCTTCTGCATCGTCAACATCAAGGCGAAGAACCTCGACATCGAGGTGCCGTACGTGTACGCGCACATCGCCCTGGACGGTGCGGACCTCGCCCTGCACGCGCGCATCGGCGGCATCCCGTACGACCAGGTGCGGATGGGCCTGCGGGTGACGCCGGTGTGGCGCGACGGCAGCCGCTACCCGGACCACTACCGGCCCACCGGTGAACCCGACGCCGACTACGACAGCTACAAGGAGCTGGTCTGATGTCCGCGACCCCCGGCCCGCCCGCGCCCCCGCGCGAGATCGCGGTCGTCGCCTTCGCACAGAGCGGCCCCCTCCCCGACTCCGCCGAGGTCTCCGAGGCCGAACTGCTGCTGCCGGTCCTCCAGGACGCCCTGGGCCAGGCCGGGCTGCGGGCCGGAGAAATCGACTTCACCTGCTCCGGATCGTCGGACTACCTCGCCGGGCGCGCCTTCTCCTTCACCATGGCGCTGGACAGCGTCGGCGCCTGGCCGCCCATCGCCGAGTCGCACGTCGAGACGGACGGCGCCTGGGCCCTGTACGAAGCGTGGGTCAAACTGCTGACCGGCGACGCCGAGACCGCGCTCGTGTACGCGTACGGCAAGTCCTCGTCCGGCGAGGTGCGCGACGTGCTCACCCGCCAGCTGGACCCGTACTACCTCGCGCCGCTGTGGCCCGACTCCGTCGCCCTGGCCGCCCTCCAGGCCCGCGCCCTCATCGACGCCGGCGCCGCCGACGAAGCGGCGCTGGCCTCGGTCGCGGCCCGCAGCCGCGCCGACGCGGCGGGCGGCCCGCGGACGGAGCCGGCGCCGCCCGGCCCGTACGTCGTCCAGCCGCTGCGCACCGGCGACTGCCCGCCCGTGACCGACGGCGCCGCCGCGGTGGTCCTCGCCGCCGGGGACACGGCGCGGCGGCTGTGCGACCGGCCCGCCTGGATCCGCGGCATGAACCACCGCACCGAGGCGCACGCACTCGGCGTACGGGACCTCACCGACTCACCGTCCACCCGGCTCGCCGCGGAGCGCGCCGGCGCCTTCCAGCAGCCGGTCGACACCGCCGAACTGCACGCGCCGTTCACCTCCCAGGAGATCGTCCTGCGCAGGGCGCTGCGGCTGGACGACGGCGTACGGATCACCCCGTCCGGCGGGGCGCTCGCCGCCAACCCCATGATGGCCACCGGCCTCATCCGGATCGGCGAGGCAGCGCTGCGCATCCGGCGCGGCACGTCGCGACGGGCGCTGGCCCACGCCACCTCGGGGCCCTGCCTCCAGCAGAACCTGGTCGCCGTACTCGAAGGGGAGCCGCGATGAACAAGGCCGGAGCGCCGAAGACCGCAGCTTCCAAGGAACCCGTCGCCGTCATCGGCGTCGGCCAGACCCGGCACGTCGCCGCCCGCCGCGACGTCTCCATCGCCGGGCTGGTCCGCGAGGCCGCCCACCGGGCGCTCCAGGACGCCGGGCTGACATGGCAGGACATCGACGCGGTGGTCATCGGCAAGGCCCCCGACTTCTTCGAGGGCGTGATGATGCCCGAGCTCTACCTCGCCGACGCGCTCGGCGCGGTCGGCAAACCGATGCTGCGGGTGCACACCGCCGGCTCGGTCGGCGGCTCCACCGCCCTGGTCGCGGCCGACCTCGTCGCCGCCCGGGTGCACCGCACCGTACTGACCCTCGCCTTCGAGAAGCAGTCCGAGTCCAACGCGATGTGGGGGCTGTCGCTGCCGGTGCCGTTCCAGCAGCCGCTGCTGGCCGGGGCGGGCGGCTTCTTCGCCCCGCACGTACGCGCCTACATGCGCCGCACGGGCGCGCCCGCCACGGTCGGCTCCCTGGTCGCCTACAAGGACCGCCGCAACGCGCTGAAGAACCCGTACGCCCACCTCCACGAGCACGACATCACCCTGGAGAAGGTCCAGGCGTCCCCGATGCTCTGGGACCCCGTCCGCTACTCCGAGACCTGTCCGTCGTCCGACGGCGCCTGCGCGATGATCCTGACCGACCGCGCGGGCGCGCGGCGCGCACCCGGGCCCGCCGCCTGGGTGCACGGCGGGGCGATGCGCAGCGAACCCACCCTCTTCGCGGGCAAGGACTTCGTCTCCCCGCAGGCGGGCAAGGACTGCGCCGCGGCCGTCTACCGGCAGGCCGGGATCACCGACCCGCGCCGGGAGATCGACGCGGTCGAGATGTACGTGCCGTTCAGCTGGTACGAGCCGATGTGGCTGGAGAACCTGGGCTTCGCCGCGCCGGGCGAGGGCTGGAAGCTCACCGAATCCGGGGTGACCGAACTCGACGGCGACCTCCCCGTCAACCCCTCCGGCGGCGTGCTCTCCGCCAACCCCATCGGCGCCTCCGGCATGATCCGCTTCGCCGAGGCGGCCCTCCAGGTCCGCGGCCGGGCAGGCGAACACCAGGTCCCCGACGCCCGCCGGGCACTGGGCCACGCGTACGGGGGCGGCTCGCAGTTCTTCTCGATGTGGCTGGTGGCCAGCGAGCCACCCACGGCTTGAGGCCGGCGACGACCGCTCACTTCTCACCTCCCGCGGCGTTGCCTGCGGCCCTTGGCGGCACGGCGGGACCTCTCGGAAGAGGCGTCGGGAGCGGGAGCGGTGGTGGAGGGCTGTGGCGATACCGTGTCGGTCGGGGGCAGGTCCCTCTCGACGACGCCCTCCGCCGTGTCCATCGTGGGGGCCGTGAGGCGCAGGCCGTCGGCCGGGGTGCGGTGCAAGAGGTCCTGAACGCTCTCGGCCGCGGCGTCGAGGTGGAAGACGTATCCGATGGTCTCTTCCTTGACGGCGTCCATCATGGCGCTGTACATGTCGAAGCCCTCGCGTTCGTACTCGATGATCGGCTCCCGGCCGAGCGTCCAGCGCAGACCGATCCCCTCACGCAGGAGGTCCATCTCGTAGAGGTGCTCGCGCCACTTGCGGTCGAGGACGGACAGGACCACCAGGCGTTCCAGTGCGCGCAGGGCCTGGGAGCCGAGTTCCGCCTCCCGCTGCGCGTACTGGGTGTGCATGTCCGCCGTCACTGCCTCGATGAGAGCGTCGGCGGTGATGCCCGCCCGGCCGCCCGCGTTCTCCTCCAGGTCCTCGACGGTGACCCGGACGGGGTAGAGCTGCCCGAGGGCGCTCCACAGCCGGTCCAGATCCCACTCCTCGGGGAAGCCCTCGCCGGTCTCCTGCCCGATGTACGACCGGACGGTGTCGTCCATGAATTGCCGGATCGGTTCGCTCAGGTCCTCACCCGCGAGAATGCGGCGGCGTTCGGCGTAGACGCTGGTGCGCTGGCGGTTGAGGACCTCGTCGAACTTCAGGACGTCCTTGCGCGACTCGAAGTGCTGCCGTTCCAGCTGGGCCTGGGCGGAGGCGATCGCGCGGGTGAGCATCTTGTTCTCGATCGGTACGTCGTCGGGCACGTTCGCCATCGACATCACGCGATCGACCACCTGGGGACGGAACAGCCGCAGCAGGTCGTCCTGGAGGCAGAGGTAGAAGCGGGAGGCGCCGGGGTCGCCCTGGCGCCCGGCCCGGCCGCGCAGCTGGTTGTCGATGCGCCGTGACTCGTGCCGCTCGGTGCCCAGCACGTAGAGGCCGCCGAGCCCGGTCACTTCCTCATGCTCGGCCGCGGCCCGCGCGCCGACCCGGTCGAGTACGGCCTGCCGGTCCTGGTCGCTCGCGTCCTCGGGGAGCTCGTCGGCCGCCAGCACCTCCGGGTTGCCGCCGAGCATGATGTCGGTGCCCCGGCCCGCCATGTTCGTGGCCACGGTGACGGCGCCCTTGCGGCCCGCCTGCGCGACGATCTGGGCCTCGCGCTCGTGGTTCCTGGCGTTGAGCACCTCGTGCCGGATGCCCTTCTTCGCGAGCAGCCCGGACAGCAGCTCGGACTTCTCGACGGAGGCGGTCCCCACCAGCACCGGCCGTCCCGCCCTGTTGCACTCCTCGATGTCCGCCAGAATCGCGGCGTATTTCGCCTCCTCGGTGCGGTAGACCTGGTCGGGATCGTCTCGGCGGACCATCTGGCGGTTCGTCGGTATGGGAATGACGTGCAGTTTGTAGATCTGGTGGAATTCGGCCGCCTCGGTCATCGCCGTGCCGGTCATGCCGCCGAGCTTCTCGTAGAGGCGGAAGAAGTTCTGCAGGGTGATGGTGGCCAGGGTCTGGTTCTCGTCCTTGACCGTCACCCCCTCCTTGGCCTCGATCGCCTGGTGCAGCCCCTCGTTGTAGCGCCGCCCGGCGAGGATGCGGCCCGTGTGCTCGTCGACGATGAGCACCTCACCGTTCACGACGACGTAGTCCTTGTCCCGCTTGAAGTGTTCCTTGGCCTTGAGCGCGTTGTTGAGGTGGCCGATCAGCGGCGTGTGTTCGGACTCGTACAGACTCTCTATGCCGAACTGGTCCTGGAGGAATTCCACCCCCCGGTCCAGAATTCCCACCGTGCGCTTCTTCGGGTCGTACTCATAATCGTATGTGGCCCGCAACTCGGCGAGCCGGTCCTTGTCCGCCTGCCGGGGAAAGAACTCCTCCTGCACGCTGACGCCCCGCATCCGCCCGACCAGCTTGGCGAACGCCCCGTACCAGTGGGTGGGCTGCTCGGCCGGCCCGGAGATGATCAGCGGGGTGCGTGCCTCGTCGATGAGGATCGAGTCGGCCTCGTCGACAATGGCGAAGTGGTGCCCGCGCTGGACCAGTTCGCCCTGCGACCAGGCCATGTTGTCGCGCAGATAGTCGAAGCCGAACTCGGTGTTGGTGCCGTACGTGATGTCGCAGGCGTATTGCGCGCGGCGCTCAGCCGTAGTGGAATGCGCCGTGACGACGCCGACGCTCAGCCCCATGAAACGGTACGCCGGGCCCATCCACGCGGCGTCGCGCTCCGCCAGGTAGTCGTTGACCGTGACCAGGTGGACGCCCTTGCCGCTGAGAGCGTTCAGGTACGCAGGCAGGGTGGCGGCAAGGGTTTTGCCTTCGCCGGTCTGCATCTCGGCGATGTTGCCCAGATGGAGCGCCGCGCCGCCCATGACCTGGACGTCGAAGGGGCGCAGCCCCAGTGTGCGCCGCGTCGCCTCCCGCATCGCGGCGTACGCCTCGACCAGCAGGTCGTCCAGGCTCTCGCCACCGGCGTAACGCTCCTTGAATTCCGCGGTGAGCGCTCGCAGTTCCTCGTCGCTCAGCCCCCGTAACTCCGCCTCCAGGGAATTGACATGCCTCACCTCCGCCTCAAGCCTGCGGAGCATCCTGCCCTCGCCGGCCCGCATGATCCGGCCGGCGAGGTGATCGAGACCGATACCTGGCACTGGAATTCCCCCACACTCACACGGCGTCCACGAGCATCCGGATCCGGCGACCGGCCCGCTGGAGGATCTGCACACCCTGCCGATTCGCTGCGATCACCTCACGCAGCACGGGGTCCCGGACCACATGGAGCGCACGGCAGAAGAGCTGTTCGATGACGGGCCGCTCGCCCGGGCGCCCCGCGTCCAGCAGGCCGTCGACGTCCCGGATCTCGATCCTGCGGACCCGCGGAGCGTCGAAGGAGGCCACCGGCGGCCTCGGCGTCTCGTCGACAAGAGCCAGTGCGCAGTCGTTCAGCAGGACCGCGAGCGCGTCCCGGTGCGCGTCGAAAGTCCTGGGCGCACGCTCGCTCAGTTCCTCGGCGAGTGGCCACACCTCTTTGCGCACGATCCGCAACGCCTGTACCACTTCGGTGGCGTGCAGCTGACGCCAGACGTCTTCCCGAGCGCGCCGCAGCTGTACAGAAACACCCTGACTGTGTTCTTCCCCGAATATTAGGCGCATGTTCGTCCCCGTTCGCCATTGTGCTCATTGTCAGCGCCCAACTTCCGTGCAGCAAGCAGCAGAAGGGCGAGAGGGGCAGGGGAGCATTCATGGGCACAATGGCGGTGAACGGACCGGTGAGCGGCCTGTTGACGCGCGGGGGCGCGGGAGCGCGAAAACAATCTGACAGGCCGACTGGTGTGGCGTTCAGGCGTTGATGGCGTGTTCGGTGAACTGGCCGCAGGAATGGAAACCCAGGCGGCGGTAGACGGGCTCGCCGTCGGTGGACGCCTGCAAGACCGCGATGCGGTGGTTCCGGTCGCGGGCCGTGTGGAGTGCGGCGAGCGTGATGGCACCGCCGTAACCGCGTCGGCGGTGGGCGGCCAGGGTGGAGATGTTGTAGATCCCGGCAACTCCCGCGTGATGAAACACTTCGGCGGAACAGACCGGTTGGCCGTCTACGTATCCAACCAGGTAACGGGCCGGAGAATGCGCGGCCAGTGCTTGGGGGGCGGCCTGAGCGAAGAAGCGGCGGACGGTGTCGGCGGGCGGGCTCCAGTTCGCAGCGAGCACGGTGGCGTAGTCGGCGAGTTGTGCGGGCGTGCCCACCGCTTGGATGTCCAGTCCTTGGGCGGCAGGCCGCGGCAGGGTGTCGTCCAGCTCGGCCCACATGGCCGTCTCGCGTTCGGATACCGGCAGGCCGGCCGCCGTCAGGCGGGCGCTGAGGTCCGGTGGCGTCGATGCGGGCCCCACCCACCAGGAGAAGCGGCGGCCGGTACCGGCCAGCGCCCGGGCGGTTTCGGTGATACGTGCCGTGGCGGTGGTGGCGGTGAAGCGGGCCGCGGCGACGATGTTGAAGGTGTCGTCGTCCAGGCCGCTGTCGGCGACCAGGAGGTCACCGGCTTCCGTGACGGTCGCGCCGGTCATGTTCCGGTGCAGGTGACAGGCGTGTTCCGCCAGATTCCGCTCCATCCTGTCCACCCTGTCCGTCAAGACGGCTTCGTTGAAACCATGGACATTCATGGCGAACGATCCCAGCAGGTCTGCGCGCAGGATGCACGTGGTTTTGGGCCGCTCGCCGCGACCAGCTTCGTCAGGCACAGCCGCGGCACGGCGCGACGGTGAGGGAAACGGCCCTGGGAAGCGCGGCCCCATGACGGCTCGGCCCCTCCCGGCAGACAGTTCGTCTCAGGTGAACAGCCTGTCCAGGTGCTGGTCGACAGCGGTGAGAGCCTCCTGGGGGCTGGTCACGTCCAGTTCGATGAGGGGAGCGAAGCCGGTGAGCGCGAGGAGCAGGTTGGTCTCGATTGCCGGGTCGCGGTCGGGGCTGATGTGCCCGTCGGCGACAGCCTGCCGGATCAGCTGCTCCACCAGGGCGCGGCCTTGGAACATCCCGTCGCGCGCCCGTGCGTGCACGCTCTCGTCGTGCAGCGCCTCCAGAACGTAGGCCGCGCTCATCCGGCTGGTCGCGCGGGCATCGGCGTGCAAAGGGAGCATCTCGGTGAGCATCACCCGGAGCACGTCGCGGGGATGCGGCCGTTCCCCGAGCTCCTGGACGCCCCGGCCGACGCGCAGGGCGGTCTGCTCGGCCGCGAAGTCCATCGCGAAGGCGAGCATCGCCTCGCGGGAGGCGAAGTAGTGCTGCACCGCCCCGTGGGAGAGGCCGGCCTCCTGCGCGACCTCGCGCATCGTCAGATGCACCGCGCCGCGCCGCTCGACCACCCGCCACAGCGCCCGGGCGATCGTCTCGCGGCGTTCGCGGTGGTCCACCTGCTTCGGCATCGTCGGCCTCTCCGTGACTCTCCTTCTCGGCCCCCGTAGCCTACCTCCGTTCTCATACAGTTGACATAATACAGTTGGCCGATAACGCTGGAGACCTTCGGAGGGGCGATCGGGGAGGGGACACGACATGTCCGGACAGCCATGTGTGCGGACGGCGGAGGGCCTGGTCGAGGGCCGCCACCACCAGGGCCACGCGGTGTTCCGCGGCATCCCGTACGCCCGGCCGCCGGTGGGAGCGCTCCGGTTCGCCGCACCCGCCCCGCTCCGCCCTTGGGACGGGACACGGCAGGCGGCGGAGTTCGGCCCCGTGGCGCCGCAGTCCGTCCCCCACTCCAAGCCGTACGCCGCGGGGGCATCGGCGGGCACCGACTGGCTGACGCTCAACGTCTGCACCCCGGACCCGGGTGCGGCGGGGCTGCCGGTGCTGGTGTGGATCCCCGGGGGCGCGTACGTGACGGCGGACTCCAGCGACCCGATGTACGACCCGGCGGCACTGGCCGCTGCGGGGCTCGTCGTGGTGAGCATCAACTACCGGGTGGGGGCGGAGGGTTTCGCCCTGATCGAAGGCGCACCGCCCAACCGGGGTCTCCTCGACCAGATCTCGGCGCTGGAGTGGGTGCAGCGGAACATCGCCGCGTTCGGCGGGGACCCGGGCCGGGTCACCGTGGCCGGGCAGTCCGCCGGGGCAGGGTCGGTCGCCGCCCTGCTGACGATGAAGCCGGTGCGCTCCCTGTTCCAGCGGGCCATCACCCACTCGGTGCCGGGCTGCCACTGCACCCGCGCACTCGCGCAAGAGGTCGGCGCCGTGCTCGCGGACCGGCTCGGCACCGTGCCCACCGTCGCGGCCCTGCGCGACATCACCCCGCAACGCCTGGCCGAAGAGGTCGCCTCGCTGTCCGTTGACCTTCCTCGCTACGAGCAGCGCTGGGGACGGCTCGCCCGTATCGGTGTCGCCGTATGCCCCGTGGTCGACGGCGAAGTCCTCCGCGAAACGCCCTGGAGCGCATTGTCCAGTGGCCGTGCGAGCGGCATCGACCTTCTCGCCGGCCACACCCGGGACGAATTCCGGCTGTTCAGCGTCATGACCGGGCGGCGGGGCACGTTCACCGACGAGGACGCCCGCACCGCCCTGGACCTGCTCGCCCCGGCACCGGACGGCCCGGAGGCGTACCGCGCCGCCCACCCGCGGGCCACCCCGGAAGAACTGCTGGAAACGGTGTACTCCGATGCCGTCTTCCGGATGCCGTCGCTCCTGCTGGCCGAGGCGAACGCCGCAGCCGGCGGCAGCTCGTTCCTCTTCGAGCTGCGCCTCGCCTCCCCGGCGCACGGAGGGGCGCTGGGCGCCTGCCACAGCCTCGATGTCCCCCTGGCGTTCGGCACGATGGACAGCCCCGTCGGCAAGCAGGTCCTCGGCGACCCGCCGGCCCCCGAGGCCGTCGCGGTGTCGCAGGAACTCCGCCAGGCGTGGGTCCGGTTCGCCACCACCGGGGAACCCGGGTGGCCCGCCTACCGGCCCGAGCAGCAGCTCACCCGCGTCCTGGGCGCCGCATCGAAGACCTCCCCCTACCCCGAGCAAGCTTCCCGCCAGATCTGGCAGGGCCGCCCGCCCACCCCCTTCGACCGGCAGACCTACAAACGGCGCCGTCCTGATGTGGAGAGCGGGGACAGTGAGAGGATTGTGAGGTGATGGCAAGAACCAGTGACATCGAAAAGGCAGCCGGTGTGCTGCGTGGCGGAGGTCTGGTGGCCTTCCCGACCGAAACCGTCTACGGCCTGGGTGCCAACGCCGAGGATCCCGCCGCCGTCGGGCGCATCTTCCAGGTCAAGGGGCGTCCGACCTCCCACCCGCTGATCGTCCACCTGGGCGGCGCGGAGCAGCTGGACGACTGGGTCGAGGACGTGCCCGTAACGGCGCGCGAGTTGGCCGAGCGCTTCTGGCCGGGGCCGATGACGCTGGTCCTGCGGCGCAGTCGCCGGGTGCCCCTCGAAGCGACGGGCGGCCTGGAGACGGTGGCCGTGCGCGTGCCCGACCACCCCGTCGCGCTGGCGCTGCTGTCGGCCTTCGGCGGCGGTGTCACGGCCCCGTCCGCCAACCGCTTCGGCTCGGTCAGCCCCACCACGGCGGACCACGTCCGCGCCGAGCTCGGCGATGGGGTCGACTTCGTGCTGGACGGCGGCTCCTGCGAGGTCGGCGTCGAGTCGACCATCGTCGATGTCACGGGCGGCACCCCGAGCGTCCTGCGGCCCGGCGGGGTGACGCGCGAGGACCTCGAAGCGGTGCTGGGACGCCCGCTCGCGGTGCCTGCGACCAGCCGCGTTCGGGTGCCGGGCCAGCATCCGTCCCACTACGCGCCGCGGGCGCGGGTCGTGCTCGTCGAGCCCGAGAAGGTCGTCGCCGAAGCGGAGCTCGCGCAGGAGCTGGGGCACCAGGTAGGCGTCTTTCTGCCCCGACCCCTCACCGACGCCGAGGTGAAGGCGCACGCCGTGGTGGCGGTCCCCGGTTCCATGGCCGCCTACGCGCGCGGGCTGTACGGGTTCCTGCGCGAACTCGACCAGCGGGGATGCGACCTCATCATCGCGTCCTTGCCCGTGGAGGAGGGGCTGGGACTGGCGATCGCCAACCGGCTCCGCCGCGCCGCCGGCCCCCGGCCCTCCGCCCCCGCCGACATCCCCCGGCAGTGATCACGACTCCCCACCCGTAACGCTTGTGTCCTCCCTCAAGGGCCGGGCTCGCGGGGAATACCCCGTCGCGGTGGTCCGCGCGGCCACCGCCCGGGAGCGGACCGTTCTGTGGCTGTTTCCGTGGGCGCCGTGGGATGAAGGGCCCGGGTTGCCGCCTGGGACACCGGAAAGGAGCATATGAAGAGGGACACCCGCCACCCGGGGGGCGGAAGAGGCCCGTCAGGGGTGCCATATATCCCTGGCCAGGAGCAATCCCGTGCCCAGCTTCTTCGTACGCGTTCGGCTGCACACGCTGGAATGCTATTTGACGACGGATTTCGGTAACTTCCCGCTCTCGACGTCGTGGCGAAGCCCGGTCACCACGGCAACCTCGGTGTCAAGGACATCGCCCGCGGAAAGCAGATAGCGACTCCCGAGGCGATCGGTGCGTTCGGGGCGGGTCTGCGGCCCATTTCCCTTTCGGTGAACGTGGCGGGGCAGACACGTCAGGGTTGGGCTCCCGGACGCATCATGGCCTTGGCCGCCGTACTGGACTTCGGTCCTGTGATCACGGGTTCCGCCGGCCGGGGAGAGGGCGGCGTGCGAGCCGCGGTGGACGCGTTCCTCACCGAGCAGATCCGCGTGTTCCGGCAACAGATGCGGAGCGAGCTCACCGACCTCGCCATCGAGGTCGCCCTCAGGGAGGCCGCACGGGATCCGCTCGACTTCCCGTTCACACCGTGGACATCGCGCCGGCCCAGGAGGCGCCCGCGTGGTATCGCATCCAGGAATCGGCGGACGCGAAGCCGGCTTTTTCTCCTCCTGACATCGAGACGAGTCACCGGAGCGGTAGACCCGTTCGCGGGCCCACGGAGAGCCACACTCCGAACAGGACCTGGCTCTACGTCCCCCCGGGGCCGATCGAGTACTGGCGCGAGTCCATTCCGGAGTCGCACGACATCCTGGTCACCTATCCCTTCTGCACGTACCGGTACTCCATCGAAGGAAGACCGCTGGACGCCGCCAATCCGTACAAGGGACGAGGACCGGACTGTCACCGTTCGGTACAGCCGCAGAGCTGACGCGCAGCGTCCCCAGCTCTCCCACCTCATTCTGGCGGTGGCTAGGTCGTGGCGGAGTTCCCAACGGGTGTCTCCGCGGCGCCGCGCCCTGTCCGCCACCGGTCACGGTGACTAGGCTGACCGCGCAGGCCGAACCGGACGTACCGGGAGGAGCAGCGACGTGACCGAAGGCATCATCGAACAGCGGGTCGTGGACGGGGCCAGGCCGCAGTTGGATCTGACGGGTGCTGCGTGGCAGTCGAGCAGCCAGGGGATGGGGGACGTCCAGGTTGCCTTCGTCGAGGGCTGGATCGCCATGCGCAACCGGCGTACCCCGGAGGTGCCCGCGCTGGTGTTCACCCCGGCCGAATGGCGCGGGTTCGTCCTCGGCGCGCGTGATGGTGAGTTCGACCTCACCTGATCCCAAGTGAGGGGCGTGGGACTCAGGTCAGGACGATGCAGCCACGTTGCCGCAGGGTACGCAGCGGCGTCGCGTCGTGGTCCACGGCGTTCCAGCGCAGGTCCAGCTTCTCCAGGGTCGGCATGTCGGCCAGCCAGGGCGGTACGTCGCGCAGTTCGTTGCCGCGCAGGTCGAGGCGGCGCAGAAGCGGAAGCCCGCGCAGGGCGTCCGGTATCTCGGCCAGAGCGTTCTCCCGCAGCTCCAGCTCTCGCAGAGTCCGGAGGCCGCTCATGGTGGCGGGCAGCCCCGTCAGGTGGTTGCCGCGCAGCCACAGCTCGCGCAGGCGCGCCAGCCGGCCGACGGTGGCCGGGAGTTCCGTCAGGGCAGCGTGCTGGGCGCGTAGTTCGTGCAGGCCGGCCATGTCGCCGAGGGAGCCCGGCAGCCTGCCGAGCGGGTTCTCGCCGATGTTGAGATAGCCGAGCCGGTCCAGCCTGCCGAGGGGGGCGGGGAGAGCGGTGAGGCGGTTGTCGTGCAGGTAGAGGCAGCGAGTGAGTCCGGTGAGGTCGCCGATCTGGTCGGGTAGCCGCGTCAGGGCGTTGTGACCGAGGTCGAGCGTGTGCAGCGCGCGCAGCCTGCCGATCTCGGGCGCGAGCGTGGTCAATTCGTTGTCGGCGAGGATCAGCACCCGTAGCCCGGTCCGTTCCCACACCTCGGCGGGCACCGAACGCAGGCCCGCCTTCCAGTGGTTGATCACCTGTACGGAGCCGGGAGCGTTCGCCATGTCCGCAGGCTAAGGCACGACAGGAGACACGTTCGCGGACGGGGGCGCGGAACCGGGTGGCCGGGCGGCGTCGGCCGCCGGCCACCCGGCCGTGCGCGGCAGGCCCGTTACGCCCACAGCCCCAGCAGGAACGGATAGGCGTTGAGGACCGGCGCGGGCCCCTGGACGAGGTCGCGCAGGGTGAAGACGGTGTACTCGGTGCCCTTGGTGGCGAAGAAGTGGACCTCGTCGCCCACCGTGGCGGAGGCGACCGCGTCCGGAGTCTGCCAGCCCTTGGGCAGCTGGCCCAGCGGCATCGGCTGCACCTCGCGGATGTCCTGCGCGCGGAACCGGCCGTCGATCAGCACCGTGGCCTGCTCGCAGAACAGCAGGTACTGCGAGTCGTCGGGGCGGGCGGGCGCCGCCTCCAGGACCCGGCCGTACGGCGCCAGCTCCCGGGACGGGAAGTACTCCTCGGTCCGGTCGATGCCGCGGTTGCCCTTGTCGGAGAAGGCGACGGTCAGATCGCCCTTGATCCCCAGATACGTCCATTCGCCGCGCCGCGGGGCCCGGGTGACGAAGTCGAAACCGCCGTGGAACTCCTTGGGCAGGTGCGGGAACTGCGTACTGATCTTGCGCGGGCCCGACTCGACACGGTTGCGCGAGGAGAACCGGATGACCTCGTCACCGCGGAAGCCCGCGAACCGTACGAACGGCGTGATGTCGCCCGGCACGTACTTGGCGACGGTGCCGAAGACCCCGCCGGCGGCTTCCAGCGACGCCTTGAAGACATGGGCCACGGTGGAGATGATGCCGCCGCCCGGCTCCACCAGGACCCCGGAGAGCGCGTCGAAGACCTTGTCGCCGCCTTGCGGCTCGACCGGCTCGAAGGTCCACTGCTCGGCGGTGCGGTAGGTGCCCGTGCTCTCCGTCGCCTGCTCGACCGCCGCGCCGGCGGCGGCGGAGTGGTCCCGCACGTTCACCCACAGACCGCTGTGCAGGTTGGCGATCCGGTACGGCTCCTCGTCGGCCAGCTGCCACGACTGGCTCCGGTACGCCGGGGTGTTCTCCTCCAGGTGCTCCTGGACCAGGTGCGCGCCCTTGTCCTTGCTGCACCTGCGGACCTGGAGGTACCCGCCGCTGTGCTGGTTCTGGATCCGGAAGGTGCGCTCGCCGCCCGGCGCGGACTCCAGCCGCCACGCCTGGGCCGCCCGCTGCGGCCAGTCCAGCAGCCGCTCCTGGACGATGTCCGCGGGGGTCTGTTTGGTGTGGCCTTTGACGGTCAGATACAGACCGCTGTTCGCGTTCTTGATCAGGTACGTGCCCTTGGCGCTGACGCTCACGGGAACCTCCTGGGAACGGACGGAAATATTTCCGATTCCGGCGTCCCACCCTAGGAGCCCGCTCCCCGGGGCGCGACGGTACGGCCATCAGACCCGGCCAAGGTCAGGTCCCGGGTCCGGCCCGCCTCCGCACCGCCCACGAGGCCGGATCCCCCGCGGGCCGCGCCCCGCCGATCCGGCCGCCCGCATCAGCAACGACCGGAACAGCACGCCGCGATGGCGGCCGGCACCCGCGCCATGGGCGCCGTCGCCCCCGGATCACTGCTGGTTGGGGATGGACGGGGCCCGTTCCAGCGGGGCCGGCAGCGGGACGCCGTGCTCGGTGCGCCCGCACGGATCGGCGGCACGGGTCGCGTACGCGGCGGCGGGGGGCTCCGCGGGCTGGCCCTGGTGCGGATCCGCCAGGACGGTGGTGGCCAGGTGCCGCAGGACGTCCGCGTGGGCGTGGAGCATCTGGTGGGTGCGGGTGTCCTCCGGGTCGGCCAGCAGGATGCGGGCGGCGGTGTTCACCGCGCGCAGCCGGGGCTTCTGGGCCGTGCGGTGCGCCCGGGGCAGCGACCGCCAGGCGGTGTTGGCGACGGTGATCATCCGCCACAGGTCGTTGGTGGCCGGATCGGTGTCGTAGAACCGCAGGCCGTACCGGGCGACGAGCCAGTACGAGACGGACAGCGTCACGGCCGCCACCAGGTCGAACGTCACCCAGGCGCGCGCCATGTGATCGCGCTCCAGGGCGGCGCCGACCAGCAGCGCCACGCCCGCGCCGCCCGCGCCGAAGAGGACCGAGCCCAGCACGCCGAAGAAAGCGACCGCCGGAACGATGCCGATCCCGTTCTCGCTGTCCACCCGGAGCAGCCCCTGCCAATGGGGGGCCAGGTAGCGGGCGTAACGGACGGGTTTCGGGGCGGGCTCCGTGACGGCGATCCTTTTCGCCCAGCTCACGGCCATCGCTACTCACTCCTTCGTCGGGGGCAGGGACGCAAGGCCACCTCACACCTCCACCAACGAAGAATGGAATTCCCGGATACGCTCACCGAGGGCAAGCAACGTTTCTGCTGCGGAATTTCCTCCGGACAGCCGGGCGCATGCGGGGGTGTGCCGTGGCGAACGCTCGGTATACGTCCGCAATCCGCCGCCGGAAAACGTCCCGGACGCTTCCGTGCGGGCCGGAACGGCTCCGGGGGCGCACTGCCCAGGAGATCAGCGGCTCATACGGACACGGTATTTCCGGAAAATCGACGGCCCGCGGAGCGCGGGTATTCGCCCACCGCCCGAGCGCTGTGGCACCGGAAAGCGGAACGGGCCGGGAAAAGTGGAAACCGAGGTGCCGTTCCCCGGCGGCCGTCCCGTACGGAACGGCCGCCGGGGCGTCCGGCACCGGGCCTCAGCGGCCGGAACGGTGGCGGTGCGCGCCGCGGTTCGAGTACGCGTGCCGGGTGGCGGGCGCGGCCGAAGGGGCGGGTTCGAGCTGGCGGATGAGCTGGTGGAAACAGAGCAGCACGGTCACCGGCGGCAGGCCCGCCACCGTGATGCCCGCCGGGGTGGTGGGGGCTTTGGCGATGCACAGCACCGTGGCGACGGCGGCGAAGAAGATCACCACGCACCACGAGTGGGCGGTGCGGCGCCGGTGGGTGCGGGCCCGCAGGATGGACAGGATGGCGGCCATCCACGGTCCGTAGACCAGCAGCGGCCACAGCTGGGCGATGCGCGGCGACGTGGCCTCGCCGGCCAGTGCCCGCAGCGGCGGGTAGGACGCCACCGCGGCGAGCAGGCCGACCGCCACCACGATCACGGACGTGAGGGTGACGGTGACCAGGCTGAGGATGCGCTGCCAGGACCGCGAGCCGCGCTCCTTGCCGGCGCGGCCGGCGTGCAGGAAGGACGGCTTGCGGTGGCTGTGCGGCTCGGTGGCCGGCAACGCTTCGACGACGGGCGGCTGTTCTGCGGTGTCCAGGAGCTGGGCCAGCTCGGCGTCGAGGTCGTCGGGGACGATCATCGGCGCCGCGTCGTGGCAGTAGGCGTCGGCCAGGCTCTCGTGGGCCGGCTGGTCGCGGAAGAGCGGCCCGTCGGCGAGGCCGAAGGCGGCGGTCAGGTCGGGCTCGGTGGTGACTTGGGCGGGGATCCGGTACCCGTCCGCGGTGGACGGCATCAGCAGGTGGAGGGTGGGGGGATCGTACACGGCAACTTCCCTGCGAGCTGGGCGGCGGCGTCGGGGCCCTGGTCGGTCAGGCGGCGCGGGCCGCCCTCAGCACCGCCGGGGCCCCGGGCCGTACTCGGCGTCCGTGTGCTGCGACCACAGGGCCGCCTTGATCCGGTCGAGTTCCGCGCCGAGGCGGTCCAGCAGATCCGCGGAGAGTTCCGGGCGGAAGTATTCCCTTTCGCATTCCGTCTCGGCCGCCGGCCGGTCGGTTGCGGGGGAGTCGGAGATGCCAACGGGCTTGAAGAAGCGCCGGCCGAGACGTCGTGCCGGCTGATCCACAGGAGTGTCAGGCATACATGCGGAACGAAAAGGCCCGACACAAAGGGACGGGTACCCGGCCCTAATGAACTCAAGAAGAGGTGGAGGGTACGAAGAGGCGGTGATCGGAAAGGTGGAAAAATCAGCCCGGTGCGCGGACGGTCCCCCGCACCGCGCTGAGCGGTGCCGGCGGGCCGTACCGGGCACCGCCCACCGGGGCGGGGCCTATACCACCGGTACCCGCGGTACGTCACCACGGCACCGGACGGCGGGTTTGCCGCGGACGGCCACGGTGGGCCGCCGCTCCCGCGCGAACGGTTGTCCGCCCCAGGGCGCCCACCTCGGAAGCGGAACGTTACTGCCCAGAAGGGAGCGGCTCCGGCGCGCGGCGGACCGTTTCAGCGTATGCACTCCGGTGAGCTGAAACCCACTCCGACGCGCCCCCTCAAGAAAGTATGTCCATGGGACCGGCAGGGCGGCCCGGGTAGGTAATGGTCCGATTCACCTATCTGTCCCTCCCGTTCCCGGACGCCGTCCCGCGGCGGCCCGGAACCCCGGCCGAACGAGGTGGTTCCCGATGGGAATACGTGGTGAGGCGGGCGTGCGCGCACCGCGCGGCCCCGCGGCCGCCGCCCCGGACACCTGGACCGTGTCGACGGCGCCCGGCGGCCTGCCGCTGCTGGGGCACGCGCTCCCGCTGTGGCGGCGCCCGCTCGACTTCCTCGCCTCGCTGCCCGCCCACGGCGACCTGGTCGCCGTCCGCCTGGGACCGCAGCGCGTGTGGCTGGCCTGCGACCCGGCGCTGGTGCAGCAGATCCTCATGGACCCGCGTACGTACGACAAGGGCGGTCCGCTCTACGACACGATGCGCATGGTGCTCGGCAACGGCCTGGTCACCTGCTCCCAGGACGCGCACCGCAGGCAGCGCCGGCTGGCCCAGCCCTGCTTCCGCCCGTCCCGGATCGCCGACTACGCCGCGGTGATGAGCGACGAGATCACCACGGCCGTCGCGCAGTGGCGGCCCGGCCGGACGCTGGACGTCACCGACGCGATGCTGGACCTCTCGGCCCGGGTGACCACCGGCGTGCTGATGTCCACCTCCCTCGCCCCGGGCATCGCGGCCGAGGTCCGCGCGTGCCTGGCGACCGTCATGCGCGGCGTCCTGCTGCGCGCGGTCGTCCCGCTCGGCCCGCTCTACAAGCTGCCCACCCCCGGCAACCGCCGCTTCGACCGGGCCCTCGCCCGGCTGCACCACATCATCGACGGCATCATCGCCGAACGCCGCGCCGGCCCTGCCCGGCACGACGACCTGCTGGCCACCCTCCTCCAGGCCACCGACGACGGCGCCCCCGAACCGGGCGGTCGCCCCGCCGACGGCCCCGCCCCGGAATGCCCGCACCGCACGGCCCCGCCCACCTCCCAGGAGGCACGCCACGCCCAGGAACCGCTCACCGACCAAGAGGCCCACGACCAGTTGATGACCTTCCTCGTGGCCGGGATCGAGACCACGGCGCTGGCCCTCGCCTGGACGCTCCACCTCCTGGCGGCCCACCCCGAGGAAGAACGCCGGCTGCACGCCGAGGTGGACTCGGTGCTCGCCGGCCGCCCGCCCGCCCCCGGCGACCTGCCCCGGCTCGGCCACGCCCGGCGCGTGGTCACCGAAGCGCTGCGCATGTATCCGCCCGGCTGGGCCCTGACCCGTGTGACCACCACCGAGACCACGCTGGCCGGCCACCGGCTGGCACCGGGAAGCACCGTCCTGTACAGCGCGTACGTGCTCCACCAGGACCCGGTGGCCTTCCCCGACCCCCAACGGTTCGACCCCGACCGGTGGTTGCCGGAACGCGCGGGGAGCGTTCCGAGCGGTGCGATGCTCCCGTTCGCCGCCGGCAACCGCAAGTGCATCGGCGACCACTTCGCGATGACCGAAGCCGTGCTCGCCCTTGCCGCCATCGCCGCGCGCTGGCGCCTGCGCCCGCCGTCCGCCAGGACCGTACGACCGGTCCCGGCGGCCGTGCTGAGCCCGGGCCCGCTGCCCATGGTCTGCGAGCCACGCCGCGGACCGGGCGGCGCAGCACCGGCCGTGCCATCTGAAGCACCGTGAACATGGAGAGAGAACCATGCAGGCAACAGGCTATGGCGTCCCGGAATCCGAGCTGCCCGCCGCCCACCGGGCCCAGGGTCCGACGGGGGCCGGCCCGGAGCACGATGCGGACGCCGCCACGGTGGCGCGCGCCGCCGTCGTCGTCCCCCAGCTGTACTGCCCCGTCCCGGCGGCGCCGCACCACGAGACCGCCGGCATCGAGCGGCGTGTGGTGGACTGGATGGCGCGGTTCGGGTTCTGCGACAACGACTTCCACCACGCCCAGGTACTGGCCAATCGCACCGCCGAGTGGGCGTGCCGGATCGCCCCCGACGGCAGCAGCGGCCTGCTGCAGATCGGCGCCGACTGGTCCTGCCTGGGCCTGCTGCTGGACGACGTCTACCTGGACGGCGGACTCTTCAGCCGGCACCCGGAACGTTTCCTCCCGATGGCCGTCCAGGTGATCCACGGGGCCGACCACCCCGAGACCACCGAGGACCGAGCGGTCGACCCCTACACCGCGGCCTTCGGCGAGGTCTCGTACCGCTACCGGCGGCACGCCACCGGCACGGTCGTACGGCGCTGGATCGACGGCGTCGCCGAATGGTTCCTCGCCGCGTGCGTCGGCATGGGCCAGCGGGCCTCGGGCACCGTGCCGAGCCTGGAGGAGTACTTCGTCATCGGCCCCCGGGACCGCGGCACCAAGGCGTCCATCGCGGTCATCGAGATGGCGGAGGGCACCTCACTGCCCAACGAGGAGGCGGAGACTCCCCGAATACGAGCCCTGACGCAGATCGCGTCGGCCCTGGTCACCTTCGCCAACGACGTCTACTCGTACCACCGCGAGGTCAAGGAGCAGTCCCTGGAGTCCAACCTCGTCGGCGTCCTGGAGCACGCGCTGCGGGTGCCGCCCCAGGAGGCCATGGTCCGGGCGGCGGCCCTGCACGACCGGCTGATGTGCCTGTACGTCGCCCTGCGGGAACAGACCGCCGTCCGGGCCACCCCGGAGGTGCGGTGCTACCTCGGCCAGCTGGACCACTTCATCCGGGGCAACCTGGACTACAGCGCCGTCAGCCCGCGCTACCGGGACGATCCGGCCGCCGCCCCCGATCCGGCGTCCGCGTTCGGCGACTGGGCGGACTCGCCCAGTGATGGGAGCCTCGAACCGCTGCCGCTGCGCCCGGTCGCGTGGTGGTGGGACCAGCTGAGCGCCGCGGTGTGAGGCGGCGGTGACGCCTCCTCGCCCACGATCCCCGAGGGGCCCGTTCCCGGCGGGCCCCTCGGCCCCTCGTCTTGTCGGATTGTCGGAACGTCTCGGTACCGGCGCCGGCGCGACCCGCGCCGCCCGGCCCGGTACCGGCAGGAAGGGTGAACCGGTGTGAGTGCACAGCCCCGTGTCGTCGTGGTGGGCGGCGGTATCGCCGGCCTGTCCGCGGCCTTCCGGCTCCAGCGGGCCGGCTGCGAGACCGTCGTCCTGGACGAGGCCGCGCCCGAACTGGCGGGCGGCCGGATGGCCACCGTCCACGTCTCGGGATTCGCCGTCAACCGGGCGGCGACCATCCTCATCCACAGCTATCGCGAACTGATCCGGCTCATCGCCGCGGCCGGCCTGGCGGGCGAGGTGGTGCCCGGCTCCGACCTGTTCGGGCTGGTGCGCGACGGGGAGGTCCGCCGGGTACGCCTGGGATCGCGCCGGCAGCTCGCCACCGGCGGCCTGCTGACCAGCTTCCCCCTCGGTGACGTCGCCAAGCTGCTGCGCGACTACCGGCGGGTGCGCCCGTTGCTGACGCCGCACGACATGTCCCCGATGGCCGCGGCCGACTTCGAGTCCGTCACCCAGTACGCCACCCGCCGCGGCCTGCGGCCCGAAACGCTGGAGTACCTGCTCGACCCGCTCGTCTCCGGGCTGTGCCTGGGCGAGCCCGAAGAGGTCTCCGCCGCGATGCCGTTCGTCTTCATCGACGTGATCCTGTGCGGCGGCGGCTTCTTCACCTCCCGGGAGGGCGTCGGCTTCCTGCCCAAGGGGCTGGCCCGGCAGCTCCCGGTCGAACACCGTGCCCGGGTCACCTCGGTCGAGGACCGCGGGGACGACGTGGCCGTCACCTGGCACCGGCCGGGCGAGCCGGAGCGCATCGAGCGGGCGGCGGCCTGCGTCCTGGCCGTACCACCGCCCCAGGTGCCCCAGGTATACGGGCAACTGGACGCCGAACAGCGGGAGTTCCTGAACGACGCGCCGTACGCCCGCAGCGTCCACGTCGCCTTCGGGCTCGACCGCCCCACCCGGGAGCGGGCGATGCTGGTGCAGGCCTCCCGCGTCGAACACCCCGACCTCTGCGCCTTCGTCCTGGAGCACAACCTCTCGCCGCAGCGCGTACCGCAGGGGACCGGGCTGGTGATGACGCACCTGCGCGGCGCGTGGTCCGACCGCAACTGGGACCTGGGGGACGACAAGGTGGTGGACCACGTGCTGGCGGGCGTCCGGCGGCTGGGCATCCTGCCCGAGCTGGAGCGCCACACCACGATGACCCACATCTGGCGCGTCTCGCCCTGCCTGATCGGCCGGCGGCCGGGGGACTACCGCGCCATCGCCCGGTTCGCGGCCGGATTCGACGCCCACGGCCGCGTCCAGCTGGCCGGCGGCGACTACCTGGGGCACTCGACCACCAACAGCAGCGTGTGCTCGGGTGAGCGGGCCGCCCGCAACCTCCTGGACCGGCTGCGGGCCGAAGGGGCGCTCGCGCCGGTGCACCGCTGACCCGTGCCGGAGGCGGCGCAACTGCCCCTGCGCGCGACCGATTCACCCGTAAGAGTTGCTGCTTACGGGTGGATCGGACGCGCCGGAACGGCTACGTGCGGGCGCGCGTAACACGGTTCGGTCCGCCGTGTGCAGCATGTCACTCATCCTGGTTACCGCGGGTCCGTATGGGCGTACGCTCGGCGCTATCGCAGGCAGAGTGCGGCCGGACGGGCCCGCACTCGCGGCGGGCGGGAGAACCCAGCGCGGCGAACGGATCCGGACATGGCCAACGGGTGGGAGCACGTACGTGACGTGCGGCAGGAGCTGCTCGAACGGAACGCCGAACTCGGCGCCGCGGAGCTGGCGTTGTCCCGGCTCTGCGGGACGTCGGGCGGCCCGGTGGCCGCCCAGCGCGGCGGCCTGCTCACCTTCGCCGGGTCGCCCGGCATGGGCAAGACGGCGCTGCTCGCCGAGGTCCGCGCCCGGGCCGCGGCCCGCGGCTGCACCGTGCTCTCCGCCCGCGGCTGCGAGCAGGAGCACGGCATGGCCTTCCACGTCGTACGCCAGCTCGTGCAGCCGGTCCTGGCCGGGTACGACGAAGCCACCTCCCGCACGGTTCTGGGCAGTTGGTACGACATCGTCGCCCCGGCCCTCGGTCTGGTGGCCGACGCGGGCGGCAGCTCGCCCGATCCCACCGGCGTACGCGACGGCCTGGACTGGCTGGTCACCCGCCTGGCCGTGCAGCAGAAGCCCACCGTGCTGGTCCTGGACGACGCGCAGTGGGCCGACCAGGAGTCGCTGAGCTGGCTCACCGCCTTCGCACCGCGGGCCGAGGACCTGCCGATGCTCGTGGTGGCCGCCTACCGGCCGGACGAACTGCCGCGCAGCGCCGCCGCCTTCCGCAAGCTCGCCGAACGCCACGCCACCCGGCCCTTCGACCTCGCCCCGCTCACGTGCGACGCGGTCACCAGCATCATCCGGGCCGCGGTCGGCGACGGGGCCGAGGACAAGTTCTGCACCGAGTGCTGGGCGGTCACCGACGGCAACCCCTTCGAGGCCGTGGAGCTCGCCGCCGGACTCCGCGAACGCGGCCTCACGGGCCGCCGGGACGACCTGTCCGCGCTGCGCGAACTGGGCTCGGCGGTCAAGGGCAAGGGCCTGGTCGAGCGGCTGGACCGGCTCGGCGGCGCCGCCGTCCGCCTCGCCTGGGCGGTCGCCGTCCTGGGTACCTCGGCCACTTCCGGGATCACCTCCGCTGTGGCCGCGCTGGGCAGCGAGGCCACCGCGGACGCCGTCGCCCAGCTGCGCGAGGCCCGCATCCTGGCGCCGGACGACGGCCCGGACGGCCTCCTGCAGTTCGCCCACCCGCTGATCGCCACCGCCGTCCACCGGGCGATCCCCACCGCGCTGCGCGTCGGCATGCACAACATGGCCGCCGAAGCGGTGGTGGAAGCCGGTCTCGGTCCGACGGTCGCCGCGCGGCACCTGCTGGAGGTGCCCTGCGAGGGTGACGACTGGGTCGTCCAGCGGCTGCGCCAGGCCGCGCAGGAGTTCGTCCGCGCCGGAGCGCCCGACGCCGCCCGCCGCGTCCTGACCCGCGCCCTGCGCGAGCCGCCCTCGCCCGGGGACCGCGCCGCCGTCCTGTTCGAACTGGGCGCCGCCACCTTCCTCGCCGCGCCCGAGGCCACCGTCAACTACCTGCGCGAAGCGCTGGCCGAGCCGGACGTCGAACCCGAGCTGCGCGAGGCCATCACCTACCGGCTGGCCCAGGCGCTGGCCCACACCGACCAGGTGGCCGAGGCCGCGGCGCTGGCCGCCGAGGAGGCCCGGCGCACCAACCTGCCCGCCACCCGGCTGCGCATGCAGGCCGAGAACTTCGTGTGGAGCGCCTTCCGCGCCGACGAACCGGACTCCGCCGCCCGCTCCCGCAGGCTGGCCCGGCTCGCCGACCACCTGACCGGCGACGGCCTCGCCGAGCGCTACATCCTGGGCCTGCGCGCCTGGGACTGCGTGGTGCACGGCGAGCCCGCCGCCACCGCCCTGCGCTACGCCGAAGCCGCCCTGGTCGGCGGGCTGAGCTGGACGGAGGACAACCGCGGCTTCGAGGTCCCGGTCGCCGTCGCCATGACGTTCATGTACTGCGACCAGCCCGGCCGCGCCGAGGAACTGTTCACCCGCGGCATGGCCGAGTGCGAGCGCAAGGGCTGGCGCGGCACCCACCTGGCCTTCGGTCACGCCCTGCTCGGCTACATCCGCTACCGCCGCGGCGCGCTGGCCGAGGCCGAGGCACTGGTCCGCGAAGGGCTGCGGATCGCCGAGCGGGTCGACGGCGCGGTACCCGCCCAGTGGTACGCCATCGGCATCCTCATCGAGATCCTGCTGGCCCGCGGCCGCGTCCAGGAGGCCCAGGAACTCGCCGACCACTTCAACTACGGCGACATGGTGCCCAACGCCGTGGTCTATCCCGACTCCCGCACCGTCTACAGCGAACTGCTGCTGGCCCGCGGCCTGCACCGGCACGCCGAGCACCACCTGAAGGCGGTCGGCAAGCGGCTGGAAGCCCGCGGCATGCGCAACCCCGCCTGGTGCCCCTGGCAGCTGCACCTCGCCCGCGCCACCGCGCTCACCGACAGCCCGCACGCCGTCCGGCTGGCCGAGGAAGGCGTCCGCCGCGCCCGCAGGTTCGGCACCGCCACGGCGGTCGGCGAGGCGCTGCACTGCGCCGCCACCGTGATCGGCGGCGGCCGGGCCCTGAAGCTGCTCGCCGAGGCCGTACGGGAGCTGGAGCACTCACCCGCCGGGTACGCCCTCGCCGAGGCGCTGGTCGACCACGGAGCCGCCCTGCGCCGGGCCGGTCTCCCGCAGGACGCCGCCGAGCGCCTGTACCGCGGGCTGGAGGGTGCGGTCCACTGCGGCGCCGACGCCCTGGCGGAACGCGCCCGCGACGAGCTGTCCGCGGCCGGCCTGCGCCCGCTCCAGCTGCACAGCACCGGCACCGACGCGCTCACCGCGCAGGAGCGGGTGGCGGCCGAACGGCTCGCGCTGGGCTGGTCCACCGGCCGCATCGCCGAGGAGCTGGCCACCCCGGAGACGGTCGTCACCCGCCTGCTGTCCAGCGTCTGCCGCAAGATGGGCACGGACTACACGGGGCTGCCGCGGCTCCTGGAGACGGGCAGCCCGGCCACCACGCCGGACGGGCCGCCACCGGGTTGACGCCGGGCCCGCCGCCCGCCGGCGGCCACGTACGATGGCGGTATGTCCTTCCTCCGCCGCCGCAGCGCAGCCACGCCCGCCGGGCCTGACTTCGACGTCCTCGCCATGGACCCCGGGGACTGGCCCGGCAATCTCGGGGCCGGGCTGCTGCCCGCCCCCGACGGCAGCTGCCAGGGAGTATTCCTGCGCTACGACCTGTTCGGCGGCCGCGGCCCCGCGATGATCATCGGCAACCTCCCGGAGGGCTCCCCGGCGCGCGACCTCGCCGACGGCCAGGTGCCCTTCGAGGTGGCCCAGCTGCTCGCCGCGCTCGGCAACGACGAGCCGGTCACCGTCGTCGAGACCGAGGACACCCCGGTCATGCACGACGACAACCTGCTGATCGTCAAGCGCATCAAGTGCTCCGAGGGCCGGATCTCCTGCGCGCAGTTCGACCGCAGCGACGGCGTCCTGGTCACCATCGCCAGCTGGGACCGCCCCATCACCGACGACCTGTACGCCCTCCTGAAGCCGCTCCCGGCGGAGATGTTCCAGCAGGGATGAGCCCGCGCCCGGCAGGACCCGTTGTCTTCCGTGCCGAGACCGGGCCGACGCTGCCACGGGGAGCGACGGGCTTCTGCCGGCCGAAGGACGGCCCGCTCCCGGAGACCGACGTCCGGACGTTCCGCACCGCGCTGTACGCCGCCGCCCGCCTCGCCCGGGGCACCGTGGGCGAGGTACGGGAACGCGCGTATCCGCTGACCTTCCACAGTGCAACGGTCACCGGCTCCACGGGTGAGCACGTCGTCCTGTGCCACGCCCACCACCCGTGGATCGCCTTCGCACCGCAACGCCCGCACTGGTCCGGAGAGGAGTTCCTCGCGCCGCCGCCCTGGGCCCGCCCCCTCCGCGACGCGGGCTTCGAGGTCCTGAGCGGTGAGCAGCTCGGCACACCGCTCTCCGTCCTGGACGCCTTGGCGCTCACCGAGGGGGAATGGCGTCAAGTGCGCCACCACGGCGTCACCACGGTGGGCGGGGTCCTCTTCAACGCGTGGGACTGACGGACGGGCGAAGCCGCTGAGCGCCGAGCGGGGCCCGGCGCCCGGCCCGTGCGCCGGGCGCCGTGCCCGCTACCGGTTCGACGGCCGTACGTCGACGTCCGCCGCCCGTACGTACCCCACCCGGTGTCCCACCTGGATCTCGTAGTAGACGTCCTGGCCGCGGACGACCGCGTGCCGGGACAGGTCGTACGTCGGGGCGTAGAAGTACTCGCCGCGGACGCGGTTGCCGATGGCGTACCGCTGGCCCGCCAGGAGCTTGTACGGCAGCGGGGTGACGGCCTGCACGGGAACGCCCGCCGGGTAGGCGGACGGCTCCGGGTACGCCCGGCCGTAGACGGGGATGTCCGCCCGGCCGGCCTTCGGGGTGATCACCAGCCCCTTGGCGTCGACCGCGGTGGGCCGCTCCGCCGGGTTGTGGAACCACGCCTTCTGGCCGAGGTACCAGATGGCGGTCCACTCGCCCCGGCGCTCGGCGACCGCGTACCGCTGACCGGTGGTGGCGCGGGCGCCGGTGTCGTTGACGCCGGTCGTCGAGGGGCTGCCGTCCGGCCGCAGCCCGATGTCCCGGACCAGCGGGGCGCTCCCGCTCGGCTCCGTGTGCAGCCGGACCGCGGTCGAGCCGTGCGGCGCGCAGGGCTGCCCCGGCTTCGCGCAGTCGGTGTAGACGGGCCGGTGACGGTCGTAGTCGGGACGGATGGTGACCAGCCCGCCCCGGGGCCCGGCGGTCCGCACGAACGGCTTGCCCAGCAGTCGGAAGTAGTGCGCCCAGTCCCAGTACGGGCCGGGGTCGGTGTGCATGCCCTTGATGGTGGCGGGCGTGGTGCCCGGCACGTTGTCGTGGCCGATGATGTGCTGCCGGTCCAGCGGCAGGTCGTACTTGCGCGCCAGATAGCGCACCAGCCGCGCCGAGGCGCGGTACATCGCTTCGGTGTACCAGGCGTCCGGGGCCGCGAGGAAACCTTCGTGCTCGATCCCCACGGAGTGCGCGTTCACGTACCAGTTCCCCGCGTGCCAGGCGACGTCCTTCGTCGGCACGTGCTGGGCGATCAGCCCGTCCGCGGACCGGATCGTGTAGTGCCAGGACACATACGCCGGGTCCTTGATGAGCTTCAGCGTCGTCTCCCACGACCCCTCGGTGTCGTGGATGACGATGGCGTCCACCCGCTGGTCCCGCGGCCGGTCCGCCTTGTCGTGGTTGCCGTAGTCACCGTCGCCGAACTCCTCGTACGGCGCCGGCACGGAGATGCAGGAGACCGTCCGCGGGCACTCGGGCCGGGCCCCGCCCGCCGGCGCCGCGGCGGACCGCAGCCCCAGGTGCCCGAGCTGGGCCCGGTCCGGCGTCAGTCCGGGGGAGGCGGGCAGCGACACCCGCTGGCCCGCGTCGGTCGTACGGGTCCGGCCCTGCCGCAGGACGTCGTACACGTCGTCCGCGAAGCCCGCCGCGGTCCGGACGTCGTCCGCGCCCGAATAGCGCGCCACGGCCCCGTACCACCGGGCCGGATCGGCGGAGAGCGGCCCGAGGCGGCGCTGCTCCGCGGCCAGCAGTGCCGCGCCGCCGCGGAGATTGGCCGCCGGGTCCCGGCGCAGCCGCTCGGCCGGCAGCCCGGTCAGCCGCGCCGCCCGCTCCAGGGTGCGCAGCCGGGCGGGCAGCGCGCCGGCGGCCGGCGGCTGCGCGTGCACCCGCTTGCGGGCGCGGGACTCGTCGCCGCGCGGGTCCTCGTCGCCCTCACCGTGGTGCGGCCGCTCGGCCAGCGCTGTACGGGCGTCGGTCAGATGCATCGGGCCGTAGCCGCCGGACACGCTGGGCGCACCGCCGTGCCCGTCCCAGCGCGACTCCAGGTACGCGACGGCCAGCAGCACGTTCCGTGGCACGCCGTACTGCCCGGCGGCGTCGGCGAAGGCCTGCTGGAGGGCGCCGGTGTCCGGCTGCACCGCCGCGGCGCGGGGCTGCCCGGCCGGGGCGGACGGGGCGGCCGAGACCAGGGGCAGCAACAGGGCCGCCGCCGCGACGGCGGTGGCGGCCCTGCGCGCTCTGGAACGGGGGGTGCTTCTCTCGTCGGATCCTCGCAATGCAGCCTCCTGTGGCCGACCGGGGCGAGCCGGGGCGTCTGCCGGATGGTGTGCATACGGCCGTGCGCGGAACGGGACCCGAATACAGCTATCGCCTGGCCGACGATCCGTCAATCACCGTTCGCTCCAGGGGCCTCGCATGTCAGCTCGTGCTCCGGAACCCCGTACGAGAGGATGCGACGCCGCCCGCACACACATGAGCGGCACGCCCCGAAACGGCGTGCCGCTCATATACCCCCCTTGCGGATCAGCGGGTGCCGACCGCCGCCCGTACCGCACGCCGCGCCATCTGGCAGTCGTCGTGCAGCCGGCGCAGCAGCAGCCGCTGCTCCTCACCCGCCGCCGGCGCGCCGGGGTGTCCCGGCCCCGGCGCGCCCGCCGGCGTGGGCTCGCGCATGGTGCGCTGCACGGCGGTCTCGTAACGCCGTATTTCGCGGGTGAGCACCAGCATCAGATTGACCAGGAAGGCGTCCCGCGCGGCCGGTCCGGCGGCCTGCGCGAGCTGGCTGATCTGGCGGCGCGCCACGGGGGCGTCGCCGAGCACCGACCACAGGGTCGCGAGGTCGTAGCCCGGCAGGTACCAGCCGGCGCTGTCCCAGTCGAGCAGCACCGGGCCGGCGGGGGAGAGCAGGACGTTGTTCAGCAGCGCGTCACCGTGACAGAACTGGCCCTGGGTGTGGGCCAGACCGTGCAGCAGCTTCTGCAAGTCGCCCAGGTCCCGGTCGGTCAGCAGGCCGAGGTCGTGGAAGCGGCCGATGCGGTTCCCGTAGTCCAGCGGCGCGTCGAACATCCCGGCCGGCGGCCGCCAGAGGTTGACCCGGCAGATCGCGCCGAGCGCGGCCCGTACGTCCGCGCGGGGCGGTGCTTCGGTCGGATGCCGTTGGAGGGAGGCGACCCGGCCGGGCATCCGCTCGACGACCAGGGTGCAGTTGTCGGGGTCCGCGGCGACCAGCCTCGGTACGCGCACCGGCGGGCGGTGGCGTACGAAGGCCCGATATGCAGCTATTTCGTGCCGGAACCGCTCGGCCCACGCTGGGGAGTGGTCCAGTAAACACTTGGCGACCGCGGTCGTGCGGCCGGTGGTGCCCACCAGCAGGACGGACCTGCCGGTGCGGCGGAGCACCTGGACCGGGTGGAACTCGGGGCAGATGCGGTGCACGGAGGCGACCGCGGCGCGCAGCTGGGCGCCCTGGGGGCCGGACAAGTCGAGTCTCCCGCTGAGCGGTTGGGCGCCTCCCCCTTGCGTCCGCCGGTTCCGTCCGCCGGTCAGGCCGGAGACCGCCCCCGGAGACTGGGAGGGGTCGAGGTACGGCCCGCTGCCCGGGGGCTGCGGACGGTACGGCCGGTTCGGGGCGCTCACGGCGGACGATGCTGCGTACATGGGTGAGACTGATCCCTTCGTGCGCCGACGAGTTGCGGTGCCGCTCCCGGCCCGGTGACCGGGGCCCGAGGGCCCCGGATCCGGTGTCCGCACCCTGGGGAATGCGGTACCGGCACCGAGCCGGGGGCTGCACTTCTACAGAACACGCGGGCGCGGGTGGCAGACCATCTGGCGGACCCTGGCGAACCCTGGCGAATGCTCGCAAGCGTCCGGGACGGGCCGTTACTGTCAAGTCAGTCGAGGAACCTGGGGGCTTGACGTGGACAGGGAGCCGAACACCCGTCTCGCGGACCTATTCGGCCTGGCCGGCTGGTCCAAGGGAGAGCTGGCGAGACTGGTCAACCGGCAGGCGGCCGCCATGGGGCATCCGCAGCTGGCGACCGACACCTCGCGGGTGCGGCGCTGGATCGACACGGGGGAGACCCCCCGGGATCCGGTGCCCAAGGTGCTGGCCGCCCTGTTCACCGAGCGTCTCGGCCGTGTCGTAACCATCGAGGACCTCGGGTTCGGTCGTTCCGGGCGCGCGGGGAAGAAGCAGGCCACGGACGGCCTCCCGTGGCCGCCCGAGCGGACGGCGGCGGTCCTCACGGAATTCACGGGAATGGACCTCATGCTCAACCGACGCGGCTTGGTGGGCGCGGGCGCGGCGCTCGCCGCGGGTTCCGCACTCAGCAGCGCCATGCACGACTGGCTGCACACCGATCCGGCGCTGGCAGCCGACGCCCCCCGATTCGACGACCCGTTTGCCGACAACACCATCGACCAGATCGGTTTCGACCGCTACGAGGCGGCCCCCGTCGGGTCGCAGGAGATCGACGCGCTGGAGCGCTCGGTCGAGGTCTTCCGCGCCTGGGACGCGGCCCGCGGCGGCGGGCTGCAGCGCAAGGCCGTGGTGGGCCAGCTCAACGAGGTGGGCGGCATGCTCGCCTACCGCCAGCCGGAGCACCTCCAGCGCAGGCTGTGGGGGGTGGCGGCCAACCTCGCCGTCCTGGCGGGCTGGATGTCCCACGACGTGGGCCTGGAGCCCACCGCCCAGAAGTACTTCGTGATCGCGGCCCACGCGGCACGGGAGGGCGGCGATCGGCCGCGCGCGGGGGAGGCGCTCTCCCGGGCGGCCCGCCAGATGGTGCACCTGGGCCGCCCGGACGACGCCCTGGACCTGATGAAACTGGCCAAGTCCGGCTCCGGCGGCGAGACCCTGCCGCGCACCCGCGCGATGCTCTACACGATCGAGGCGTGGGCCCAGGCGGCCAAGGGGCAGGGCCAGGCCATGCGCCGCACCCTGGGCGAGGCGGAGGAGCTGTTCGTCTCCGACCGGGGCGACGTGCCGCCGCCGAGCTGGATGCAGATGTTCGACGAGGCGGACCTGCACGGCATGCAGGCGCTGGCGTTCCGTACGCTCGCCGAGCACGACCCGAAGACGGCGAAGATCGCGCAGGTGCACGCCAAGCAGGCGCTGCGGCTGCGGGACGCCGGCCGGCAGCGGTCGACGATCTTCGACTACCTCTCGATGGCCTCGGCCTGCTTCATCGGCGACGATCCCGAACAGGCCGACCGGTACGCCCGGCTGGCGCTGGTCTCCATCAAGGAGAACTCCTCCCACCGCACCTGGGACCGGCTGCGCGAGATGTACCGGCTCACCAACCAGTACGCGAACTACGCCAAGATCCAGGACCTGCGGGAGGAGATCCAGCGGGTGATGCCGAAGGCCAAGGGCCAGGGTCTGGGGCCGGGGCTGGGTCCGGTGGGCAAGAGCCTGCGGATCTGACGGCGGGACGTCCACGGGCCGCCCGGACCCCGCGGAGCCCGTGCACGCGGACCCCGAGTACGTGAACGGAACGCACCGCCGACGTACTCGTACGCATCCCCTCGCCCGTGTCCCTTGTCCATGCCCAGGGTTCTGACGGGCGCGCCGTACCCCGTACGGTGCCGCTGCTCCGTCAGCCGCTCACCCTGGCGATCAGCACACACGCGTCGTCCTCGCGCTCGGCACCGCCGAACTCCTCGGCGACGACGCGGACGCAGTCCTGCGCGTCACGGGCCGCGGCGAACCGCGGTGCCAGCGACAGGAGGCGCTCGGCACCCTCGTGGGCGGACAGCGGGCCGTGCGAACGGCGCGGCACCAGGCCGTCGGTGTGCAGCACCAGCAGGTCCCCGGGCGCCAGCTGCTCGCGCCGCTGGGTGTAGTGGGCGCCGGTGGTGGCGCCGAGCAGCACGCCCTCCGGAGGGTTCAGCGGGCTTCCCGTGCCGCCGCGGAACAGCAGCGGGGCGGGGTGCCCGGCCTGCGCCCAGACCAGTTGGCGGGTGGCCGGGTCGAAGCGGCAGCACACCGCGCTGCCCAGGGCGGGCTGCGCGGAGCTGTCGAGCAGCTGGTTCAGATAGCCCATCAGCGGGCCCGGCTCCTGGCCGGACACCGCCATACCGCGCAGCGCGCCGAGCACCATGGCCATGCCGGAGGTGGCGGTGGCGCCGTGGCCGGTGAGGTCGCCGACGCTCAACAGCGTCCGGCCGTCCGGGAGTTGCAGCGCGTCGTACCAGTCGCCGCCGATCAGGGCGCTGGTGCCGGAAGGGAGGTAACGGGCGGCCAGGTCGAGTGCGACGGGGCCGCCCTGCGGGAACCGCAGGGAGCCGCGCCACGGCGGCAGCACGGCTTCCTGCAGCTCGACCGCAAGCCGGTGCTCGGTCTGCGCCCGGTGCCGTTGGCGCTGCAGCGAGTCACGGGTCTCGCGCACCGCCCGCTGGCTGCGACGCAGCTCGCTGACGTCCCGCAGCACGGCCCACATGCATGCGGTGCTTCCGTCGGCGTCGAGCACCGGCTCGCCCACCATGTGCACCGTACGGACGCTCTGGTCGGCGCGTACGATGCGGAATTCGCCGTCGATCGGCCGGCCGTCGACGAGGCAGTCGGTGACCATCGTGGTCAGCAGCTGCTGGTCCTCGGCGAAGACCAGGGACGGCAGCTCGTCCAGGGTCAGCGGGCCCTCGGCCGGGTCCCGGCCGAAGATCCCGAACAGCTCCTCCGACCAGCTCACCTCGTCGGTGAGCAGGTTCCACTCCGCGCTGCCGACCCGGCTGAGCAGCGAGCCGCGCGGGTGGTCCGCGGGCTCCGGCGGGGCCGCGGGCAGCAGCTCCTCCTCCGGGGCGGTGTCGGGGTCGGCGGGCAGGCCCTCCCGGAGCTGGTCCAGGTGTCCGCCGAGGTCGTCGAGATGGTGGACGGCCAGGTCGCACAGCGCCCGCTGCCAGCGCAGCTGCGGGTCCGCATGCTCCTCGCCGACCGCGGAGGTCTCCCGGCGCACGGCGTCCAGACCGCCGCGCAGCCGGCGGGCTTGTGTGATCAGCGCTTCGACCGCGTCGCGCTCGGGGGGCTGGGCGGCTGATCGGTCCGCGAAGAGATGGGACGGCATACGTACTCCGATATCAGGCGGCACCGGGGCCAGGTCTGACGGAAGGGCCGGTAACGACTGTTGCACAGGCTGCGACCGCCCGTAAGGGATTTGGCATTACCCGATACGGTGGTGCGCTCGGCATATGCCCCCGGCCTCCTGGGGCATAGTCCGGCCGAATCGGCGGAACGCGAGGTTCCAGGCTAGGCTGCCGCCGCCGTAGCGCGCTCGGTCCTCACCGATCCATGGTGGGAACGACGCATACGACCCGTGGTCACCGGCAAGAATGCCGGTCAGCGGAAATCCCGTTGCCAGCCTGTCCCCCGCACCGGATGCTGACCTCATGTTCGATCCAGACATAGCGCCCAGTGGCACCCTGCTCGGCCTCCTTCAGCGAGGCCGCGGCGACGGGACCCTGCATGCCCTCGCGGCGCCGCGGGCCGAGGCGCTCGCGGCACTGAACGACAGCGTGCTGCGCGACCCCCGCCGCGACTGGCAGGTCGAGAACCGCTCCCTGTACTACGCACGCCTGTACATGCAGCTCGACGGCGGACTCGAAGAGGTCGAACGGCATCTGTTCCACCCCGACGACCTCACCGACCCCGGTGAGGAGCGCACGGGCCTCGCCCTCTCCGTGCTCGGCCACCTCGCCGCGTACGGCAGGGACGCCGCCCTGCTGCTCCTGCGCAGCTACGCCGCGGCCGGGACGAACTGGCGCTGGGCCCTGGACGAGCTGGCACTGCGCGACGACGACGCGGGCCTGGCCACCCTCGCCCCCGCGATCCTGGCCCGCTTCCCCCGCACTCCCGAGGGCGACGCCGAGCTGGCCGCCGCCGTCCGGGACGCCTTCGAGCCCCGCCCGTGGCGGCTGTGGGCCGAGGACCCGCGCTACGGCGCCCGTATCCGCGCCGCCCAGGAGCAGGGCTGCTTCGACCGCTGGCAGCGCCAGCTGCGGCCGAGCGGACCGCGCCCCGGCTGGAGCGTCACCGAGATCCTGGACTGGGCCCAGCAGGGCCTGGAACTGCACCCGGAAGAGTGGCGGCAGGTGCCGGCCGCGCGCTGTCTGGCGGCCGTCGCGGGCCCCGATGACCGCCCCGAGCTGCTGCGCGCCGCGCGCACCGGACCGGACGCCGCCCGCGCCGCCGCCCTGCGCCACCTCGCCGAACGCGGCGATCCCGAGGCCCTCGACCTCATCGAGACCGCGGCCGCCGACCCCCTTTCCGGCAAGCCGCTCGCCGAGGCCGCGATCGCCGCCTTCGAGCGGATGTGCGCCGTGGCCGCCGTCGAGCGGGCCCGCCGGTGGGCCCCGCGCCCGGACCGCCTCGGCGCGGCCGGCGCCACGATGCTGGCCCGCCGCGGCGGGCGCGGCGACGCCGGCCTGGTCCTGGCCGCGCTGCGCCGTACGGTGCGCACCGAGGGCCCGGACGCGGACGGGCTGTGGGAGCTGGTCGACGGGGTGGGCCGGCTGGGCGTGGCCTGCGCGGCGCCCGTATTGCGCCACATCTACCGCGAGACCTCCTCGTCCCACCTCAGAGGCCGCGCCGCGGCGGCGCTGGCCGTCACCGACCCCGGCTTCCCGGCGGGCTTCGCCGTCGAGTGCCTGTGGGACTGCGAGGAGACGACCAGGGAGCTGGCCGCCCGGTACGCGGCGACCGGCGACGACCGGGTCGTGGAGCAGCTGCGCCGGCTGGCCGCCGATCCGGCCGAGGAGGCCGAGGTGCAGACGGCGGTACGGGCCCGGTTCGGGCCGGACGCGCCGGCGGTCTGACGAGGGGCCGCCCGGGGATCGTTCCGGCCGCCGCCCCGGCCCGGGCGCCAACGCTCACGGGACGTTCCCCGGAAGGACAGATCCCCGTGGCCGGGGCCACGCCCGGCGGGCCGACAACGGGTCCATGCGTGTTGTCATCGTGACCGAGTCCTTCCCGCCCGACGTCAACGGGGTCGCCCACTGTGCCCTGGAAACCGCCCGGCACCTGGTGCGGCGCGGCCACGACCTGCTCGTCGTCGCCCCGCTGGGCGCCGACGGGACGCCGGGCGGCGGACCGGCCGGCCCCTGCCCGGTGGTCCGCGTGCCCTCCGTACCGCTGCCGGGCTACCCGCAGGTCCGGGTGGCGCTGCCGGGCCGCCGGCTGGCCGCCGCGCTGGACGGACACCGCCCGGACGTCGTGCACCTGGCCGGTCCGGTCGTCCTCGGCGCGCGCGGCATGACGGCCGCCGCCCGGCGCGGCGTGCCCACCGTCGCCGTTTACCAGACCGATCTGGCCCGCTACGCCCGCGCCTACCTGGGCACCGGCGGCGCCGCGGCCTGGCGGCGCCTGCGGGCGGTGCACGCCGCCGCCGACCGCACCCTGGCACCGTCCAGCTCCGCCCTGGACGACCTCGCCGCGCACGGCGTGCCCCGGCTGCGGCTGTGGCCGCGCGGTGTGGACTCCGCACGGTTCCACCCCGCCCGGCGCGACGAGGTGCTGCGCAGCTCGCTCGCCGCGGGCCGGGACCTGCTGGTCGGGTACGTCGGGCGGCTGGCACCGGAGAAGGAGGTGCGGCTGCTGGCCCCGGCCTCGCGGCTGCCCGGCGTACGGACCGTGGTGATCGGGGAGGGGCCGAGCGCCCCCGGCCTGCGCGCCGCGCTGCCCGGTGTGCGCTTCCTCGGGCGCCGCACCGGCGACGAGCTGGCCCGCATCATGGCCTCGCTGGACGTGTTCGTGCACACCGGCCGCCACGACACGTTCTGCCAGACCGTCCAGGAGGCGATGGCGGCCGGGGTGCCCGTCGTGGCCCCCGCCGCGGGCGGCCCGCTGGACCTCGTGGAGCACGGCCGTACGGGGCTGCTGGTGCCGCCGGGGGACGGGGAGGCGGTGCGCGACGCGGTGCGGCTGCTGGCCGGGGCCCCGGCGGCGCGCGTACGGCTGGGCGCGGCCGGCCGCAGGGCGGTCGAGCACCGTACCTGGGAAGTGGTCGGTGACGAGCTGCTGGGCCATTACGAGGACGTGCTCGCCGGCCGGACGGTGGTGGCGGCGTGACCGCGCGACCGGGCACCTCCGCGCGCTCCGTACCTGACGAGACCCGGTATACGGGCTGTGCATCGTACGGCTCGCGAACTTCGTGCCCCCGGAGCCGGGTGGGCTCCGCACCCTGGCGGTTGCCCATCGATTCAACTGCAACTAGCCTGGTTCCAGTTAATCGGCGGCGTCAGGAGCAAGCGATGGCGGGGCTCAGCAGCAGGAGCGCGGTCGCGATTCACGCGCTGGCGATGCTGGCGCACCGGCGTGGGGGCTCGCTGACTTCCGCCGAGATCGCGGAAAGCCTTGACAGCAATCCGGTCCTCGTACGGCGCATCCTCGGCCGCTTGCGGGACGCTGGCCTGGTGTGGTCCATGGAGGGGCGAGCGGGCGGCTGGTCCCTCGCCCGCGCCCCGCGGGACATCACGCTCTATGACGCGTACGCGGCCGTCGAGGAGGGGCGGATCTTCTCGCGGCATACGCATCCGCCCAGCGGGGCGTGCGAGATCGGACGCACCATCGGCGACCTGCTCGACGTCGAGTTCCAGAGCGCGGAACGAGCCCTGGAGGAACAGCTCGGCAGGACGACGATCGCCGGCCTGCTGCATCGGATACTGGCCTCCGGCAGCGAGCCGAGGAATCGCTGATCAAATGCTGACGCTCTGCGTCATGGCGCACGACTTGACTGTAACTGTCTTGGTTGCAGTTTTTCCGGCCTGGGCACTCCGGGCCCTCCTGACCCCCGATGTCAGCGGCCGCATGATCCGTCCGCGTACACCGCGGCCCGAACGCCTACGCAGAACGCACCAGGAGTGAGAGCGATGCCCCAGGAATCCGAAGCACTTGCGAACACCGAAGCTCGCGGCCCCGCGACCTACGACCTCGTGATCAGTCGCGCACACGTCTTCGACGGCCGTCAGGCGCTCGCCGGTCTGTACGACATCGCCATCAACGGCGGAGAGATCGCTTCCGTCTCGGCCGAGCCGCTCAGCGGCAGGCAGGAGGTGGAGGCGGCCGGAGGATGGGTCATGCCGGGCCTGATCGACACTCATATCCACTTCTACGACGTGCGCGCGGTCTCCGGTCCGGATTCGATGCGGGCCTTCGAGGAGAACGAGCTTCCCGGAAGGCTCGGGCTGTTCCTCGACCACGGGGTCACCACCATCAAGTCGGTGGGCGATCCGACGGACGGAATCCTGGACACGCGGGCGAGAATCGCCGCGGGCACGCTGCGGGGCCCGCGACTGCTGGCGACCGGTTGCGGTGTCACCGGACGCGACGGGCATCCCGCCGCCACGGTCTTCAGCGGCAACCCCTGGGCGCGCGAGCGCTTCACGGGAGAGGTCGACGGCGTGCAGCAGATCCGCGACCTGGTGCACCATCTCGCCGACCGCAAGGTGGACGCGATCAAACTCCTGTCGGAGGGTGCGTGCGCACACTCCGGCGGGCCGAAGTACCGCTGGCGGAATCCTGCCTTTCCGGATGGTGTCGCGTTGGAACGGCTTCCCCTCGATCTCCTTCGGGCAGGTATCGAGACCGGGCACGAGCGGGGCCTTCGGGTCACCGTCCACACCACTCAGCAGGCCGCGGCGCGCGAGGCGATCGAGGCCGGGGCGGACGGTCTGGAGCACGGTGTCACCGTCGAGCCCCTCACCGACCACTCGCTCATCGACCTGATGCTCGAACATGACATCACCTACACGCCCACGCTCTGGATCGACGATGCCCACCCGGACGCCCGTGGCAATCTCAAGAAGGTCGCCGAGGCCGGCGTGCACATCGCACTGGGCAGCGACACCTTCAGCGGTCGGGGCCTGTTCGGAGCCAACACCCTGGACGAGGCCGAACTCATGGTGGCGGCCGGGATGACGCCCACCCAGGTGCTGGCCGCAGGCACCAGCGGCGCGTCGCGGCAGTGTGTCCGTCCCGACCTCGGCACGGTGGCCCCCGGCAAGCGCGCCGACCTGCTCGTGCTGAACACCGATCCCACTGCGGACATCGGCAGCCTTCGCGACCTCGGCATGGTGATTCTCAACGGCCGCCTCGCCGTCGACAAGCGCTGAGCGCGCGGCGGGACGTCCCCCCGCCGCTTCCCCCGTCAGCCCAGTGACTCGCCCGTATCGACCGGGCGGACCGTGCGGCGCGGTGCCGGTTCCGGCGCGACCGGTGCCTCCGGCCGGCGGGCCCAGCGTCCGGCGATGACCGCGCAGACCATCAGCTGGAGCTGGTGGTAGAGCATCAGCGGCAGGATGACCAGGCCGGCCGCGCCCCCGAACAGCACCGCCGCCATGGGCAGGCCGGTGGCGAGGCTCTTGTTCGAGCCGCAGAAGACGATGGTGATGCGGTCCTCGTGGCAGAACCCCAGCCGGCGGGCGGCGAACGCGGTGGTGACGAGGGCCGTGCCCAGCAGGACCGCCGTCACGGACAGCAGGACGAGGAGGCGGACGGGGGTGATCTGGTGCCAGATGCCCTGCGCCATGCCCTGGCTGAAGGCCGTGTAGACGACGAGCAGGATGGAGCCGCGGTCCAGGAGGCCGAGCTGTTTCCCGCGCCGGGTGAGGAAGCCGCCGATCCAGCGGCGCAGGCACTGCCCGGCGAGGAACGGCAGCAGGAGCTGGGTGGCGATGGCCACCAGCCCGGCCGTCGAGAAGCTGAGGGCCGAGCCGATCAGCCAGGCCGCGAGCAGCGGGGTGGCGGCCATGCCGAACAGGCTGGAGTACGTGCCGGCGCAGATGGCGGCCGGGACGTTGCCCCGGGCCGTGGAGGTCAGGGCGATCGAGGACTGGACGGTGGAGGGGACGACGCACAGGAAGAGCAGTCCCGTGTACAGCCGGTCGGTCAGCAGGAACGGGACCAGGCCGCCGGCCGCCAGGCCGAGCAGCGGGAACAGGGCGAAGGTGCTCGCCCCGGTCAGCAGGTGGAGCCGCCACTGCCGCAGCCCGCGCACCGCCTCGCGGGTGGACAGCCGGGCCCCGTAGAGGAAGAACAGCAGCCCGATGGCGAGGTCGGCGGCGGTGCCGGCGGCTTCGGCGCCCCGCCCGGTCGCGGGCAGCAGGGTGGCGAGCAGGACCGTACCGAGGAGCGCGGCGACGTACGGGTCGACCGCCCGCCGCAGCCGGTCCGCCCACCCCGGCCGGGCGCCCCGCGCCGCCTCACTCATCGTCACCGGTCTGCCAGGGCGGGTGCCCGACGCGCGCCGGGTCGGCGCCCGGACCGTTCGCGTCCCCGGTCCGTACGTCGATGGCGCCGCCGCCACCGTCGTGGTCGCTGCCCGCCGTGCCCTTCCCGGCGAGCAGGGTGTTGAGCGTCCGGTCGACCTCCAGCCAGGAGTCCGCCGAGGAGTTGTCGACCACCAGCAGGCCGAAGGTCGTTCCGGAGCGGGGCGCCGGCGGCTCCTCGTCGTCGTCTTCCGAGGTGCACGGCGGTTCGGGGGCGGGCGGCGGGTGCTGTGAGTCGGCCTGGGCGGCGCCGCCGCCCCACAGCACCCCCATCACCACCGCCACGGCGACGGACACGGTGGAGGGGCGCACGGCCCGGGACCGCAGAACGCGGTCCCGGAACCGTCGGGCGCCGCCCCCGGAGGGGTTCGGTGCCATGCGGGAACCTCGTCTCAGACGGGAGCCGGTTCGCGGTGGGTACGCCGTCGGCTGATGTTCCGTTCCAACAGCTCGGTGGCCGCCTTCAGTTCGACGCTGCCGGTCCGGCCGGTGTCGGGCAGGCGCCCGTCGGCCGCCTTCAGGTCGACCAGCGCGCCTTCGACGGCACCGTGTGCGGCGAACAGGCACGGTGTGCTGTAGATCGCCACGTCCACGCCGAGTTCGGTCAGCTCGGTGAGCGACAGCCGGGGCGACTTGCCGCCCGCGATCTGGTTGAACAGCAGGGGTTTGCCGCCCACCACGGACCGGATCCGCTCGATCCACTCCACGCTGCGCACCCCGTCCACCAGGACCACGTCCGCGTCGGTCTCGGCGAGCGCCGCCGCCCGCCGGACGATCTCCGCCTCTTCCGTGGCGTCCGTGCGTGCCACCACGACGAGGTCCTTGCGGCTCCGCAGGACGAGGTCGAGTTTGTCCAGGTACTCCTCCAGCGGCAGGATCAGCTTGCCGTCCGCGTGGCCGCAGCGGCGCGGTCTCTTCTGGTCCTCCAGGATCACGCCGGAGGCGCCGCAGCGCTCCAGACGCTGGACGACGTGGCAGGCGACCTCGGGGTCCACGTAGCCGTCGTCGATGTCCACGAGGAGGTGGTGGGCCGGGAAGGCCAGGCGCAGCCGTTCCACGAAGTGCACCATGTCGGGCCAGGCGATGAACCCGATGTCGGGCAGCCCGTAATGGGATGCGGCGAAGCCGAACCCGGAGACGAACATTCCGTCGTAGTGCTGTGCCGCGATGGAAGCCGAATACATGTCGTAGATGCCGATGAGCGGTGTCGTACGAGGCGACCGGACCGCCTCGCGCAAGGCGCTGCCGTACTGCATGCTTCTCCCGCCTCCCGGGCTCGCCCGTCGCGAGCCCCTGGGGTGTCGTGCAATCGACGGTGCCAGGAAACCAAGAGCTAGTAAAAGGATTCCGGGCAGCTGCACTCTTTCGAGGAAACGCCGCAGGTCAGGGCGGTAATTGCGGAATTAGTATGGAGTGATGGGCGTACCGCTGAAGTGACGTTTCCGCGGATGGTCAAGGGGGCGTAAAGGCGATGAAGTGAATTGCGCCGGACCGCCGGGCGGGTCCCGGGCGGCCCGCCCGGCCGCACCGGGCGCCGCGGCCGGGCGCGGCCGCCGGGCGGAAAACGCCGGGTCCGCCAAGTCCGCTGTCACAATGGCGGTATGACGGGACGCTGGGAGTTCTGGATCGACCGGGGCGGCACGTTCACGGATGTGGTGGGCCGGCGGCCCGACGGGAGACTGGTCACCGGCAAACTCCTCTCGCACCGTCCGGGCGACGATGAGGACGCCGCCGTGGCCGGCATCCGGATGCTGCTCGGCCTGGCGCCCGGCGCCCCGGTTCCCGCCGAGCGGATCGCCGTGGTCAAGATGGGCACGACCGTGGCGACCAACGCCCTGCTGGAGCGCACGGGCGAGCCGACCGTGCTCGTCACCACCGAGGGCTTCCGGGACGCGCTGCGCATCGCCTACCAGAACCGGCCGCGCATCTTCGACCGGCGCATCGTGCTGCCCGAGGCGCTCTACGAGCGGGTCATCGAGGTCCCCGAACGGGTGGACGCGCGGGGCGCGGTGGTCCGGCCGCTGGACCCGGAACCGGTGCGGGCGGCGCTGGCCCGGGCGTACGCGGACGGGCTGCGCAGTGCGGCGGTGGTGCTGCTGCACGGCTACCGCCACGCGGACCACGAGAAGGCGGTGGCCGCCCTGGCGAGGGAGGCGGGCTTCGCGCAGGTCAGCTGCTCCCACGAGGTCAGCCCGCTGATGAAGCTGGTGCCGCGCGGCGACACCACGGTCGTGGACGCCTACCTGTCGCCGATCCTCGGCCGCTACGTGTCCGAGGTGGCGCGCCGGCTCCCGGGCGTACGGCTGATGTTCATGCAGTCCAACGGCGGGCTGCGGGAGGCCGCGCACTTCCGCGGCAAGGACGCGGTGCTCTCCGGACCGGCGGGCGGCGTGGTCGGCATGGCCCGGACCTCCGCCGCGGCGGACGGCGGGTACGACCGGGTGATCGGCTTCGACATGGGCGGCACCTCCACCGACGTGTCGCACTACGCGGGCTCCTTCGAGCGGATCTTCGGCAATGAGGTCGCGGGCGTGCGGATGCGGGCGCCGATGATGAACATCCACACCGTCGCGGCGGGCGGCGGCTCGGTGCTGCACTTCGACGGGCGGCGCTACCGGGTGGGCCCGGACTCGGCCGGCGCGGTGCCCGGCCCCGCCTGCTACCGGCGCGGCGGGCCGCTGACCGTCACGGACGCCAACGTGATGCTGGGCCGCGTCCAGCCGGCGCATTTCCCCGCGGTGTTCGGCCCGGACGGCGACCAGCCGCTGGACGCCGCGACGGTACGGGAGCGTTTCGCGCGGCTGGCCGAGGAGGCGGCCGAGGCCACCGGCGACCGGCGCGGCCCCGAGGAGGTGGCGGCCGGGTTCCTGGACATCGCCGTGCTGAACATGGCCAACGCGGTCAAGAAGATCTCCGTGCAGCGCGGCTACGACGTCACCCGCTACGCGCTGACCAGCTTCGGCGGCGCGGGTGGCCAGCACGCCTGCGCGGTCGCCGACGCGCTGGGCATCGACACGGTCGTGGTGCCGCCGCTGGCCGGTGTGCTGTCCGCGTACGGCATCGGGGTCGCCGACGCGACGGCCATGCGCGAGCAGGCCGTCGAGGTGGAGATCGACCCGGAGTCGGACGCGGCGGCCGTGCCCGAGGTGCACGGCGTGTGCGACCGGCTCGCCGAGCGGACCCGCCGCGAACTGCTCGCCGACGGCGTGCCGGGGGAGAGCATCAGCACCCGGGCCCGCGTGATGCTGCGCTACGCCGGTACGGACTCCGCCCTCGCCGTGGCGCTGGACACGCCGCGGGCGATGGCCGCGGAGTTCGTGAACGCGCACCGCGCGCGCTACGCCTTCACGATGGACAAGCCGCTGATCGCCGAGGCGGTCTCGGTCGAGGCGGCCGGCGCGGCGGGCGGCACGGCCGGGCACGAGGTGCCGACGGGGGAGCGGACGGGGGAACTGGCGCCGGTCGCGCGGGTGCGGATGTTCGCGCAGGGACGCTGGCAGGACACCGGGCTGTACGCCCGCGACGACCTGCGGCCCGGCGACACGCTCACCGGACCGGCGATCATCGCCGAGGAGGACGCGACGACCGTCCTCGACCCGGGCTGGCAGGCCCGCGCCGGGGAGCGCGGCCATCTGCTGCTGACCCGGGCCCGGCCGCGCGCGGGCGGCGCCGCGGTCGGCACCGACGCCGACCCGGTCATGCTGGAGGTCTTCAACAGCCTCTTCATGGCCATCGCCGAGCAGATGGGCGTGCGCCTGGAGAACACCGCCCACTCCGTCAACATCAAGGAGCGGCTGGACTTCTCCTGCGCCCTCTTCGACCACGAGGGCAACCTCATCGCCAACGCCCCGCACATCCCCGTGCACCTCGGGTCGATGGGGGAGTCCATCAAGGAGGTGCTCAAGCGGCGGCGCGGCGCGGGGGACATGCGGCCGGGGGACGTGTACGCGGTCAACGACCCGTACCACGGCGGTACGCACCTGCCGGACGTCACCGTCGTCACCCCCGTCTTCGACGACGCCGGCCGGGAGCTGCTGTTCCTGGTCGCCTCGCGCGGCCACCACGCCGAGATCGGCGGCATCACCCCGGGCTCGATGCCCGCCTTCAGCCGCACCATCCAGGAGGAGGGCGTCCTCTTCGACAACTGGCTGCTGGTACGGGACGGGAGGCTGCGCGAGGAGGAGACGCGCGCCCTGCTCGCCGCCGGGCCCCACCCCTCGCGGGCCCCGGACGCCAACATCGCCGACCTGCGCGCCCAGATCGCCGCCAACGAGAAGGGCATCCGCGAGCTGCGCAAGATGATCGCCCAGTTCGGGCTGGACGTGGTGCGCGCCTACATGGGACACGTGCAGGACAACGCCGAGGAATCGGTACGCCGGATCATCGCGCGCCTGGAGGACGGTGCGTACCGCTACGAGACCGACGGCGGCGCGGTGATCCAGGTCGCGCTCACGGTGGACCGCGCGGCCCGCGCCGCGGTGCTCGACTTCACCGGGACCTCGCCGCAGCTGCCCGGCAACGCGAACGCGCCCAGCTCGGTGGTGATGGCCGCGGTGCTCTACGTCTTCCGCACGCTCGTCGCCGAGGACATCCCGCTCAACAGCGGCTGCCTGAAGCCGCTGGAGGTCCGCATTCCGCCGGGCTCGATGCTGGCGCCGGAGTTCCCCGCGGCCACCGTCGCGGGCAACGTGGAGACCTCGCAGGCGGTCACCGGCGCGCTCTACGCCGCGCTCGGCGTGCAGGCGGAAGGGTCGGGCACGATGAACAACCTCACCTTCGGCAACGACCGGGTGCAGTACTACGAGACCGTCGCCAGCGGCTCGGGCGCGGGCGACGGCTTCGACGGCGCGGACGCCGTGCAGACCCACATGACCAACTCGCGGCTGACCGATCCCGAAGTGCTGGAGTGGCGCTACCCCGTACGGGTCGAGAGCTTCGCGGTACGGGAGGACAGCGGCGGGCGCGGGCGCTGGCGCGGCGGCCGGGGCGCCGAACGCCGGCTGCGCTTCCTGGAACCGGTGACGGTGGCGCTGCTCACCGGGCACCGGCGGGTGCCGCCGTACGGCATGGCGGGCGGCGGACCGGGCGCGACCGGCGCCAACCTGGTGCGGCGGGCGGACGGCACGGAAGAAGCGCTCCAGGGGTGCGACGTGGCGGAGCTGGGCGCGGGGGACGTCCTGGTGATCCGGACGCCGGGGGGCGGCGGGTACGGGGTGCCCGGACCGGGCCCGGGCGGTCCTGACGCGGCGCCCGGGCCGCCCGGGTCAGGCGCGGCCGGAGAAGCGTGACGGCCGGGGCACGAAGCGGACCGGTGTCCCCGGCACCGCCTGGGCCGCCGCCGCCAGGAACCGCTCCGGCACCACCCCGACGACCGGGTAACCGCCGGTCGTCGGATGGTCGTTGAGGAACAGCACCGGCAGACCGTTCGGTGGCACCTGGAGCGCCCCCAGCGGCATGCCCTCGCTGGGCAGTTCCCCTTCCTTGCGCCGTTCCAGCGGCGGTCCCTCCGTGCGCAGCCCGATGCGGTTGCTCGCCGAGGACACCCGGAAACGCCCGATGGCCAGCGTGCGCAGCCCCGCCTCGGTGAACCAGTCGTCGCGCGGCCCCAGGACGCACGGCAGCACCAGTTCGGCGATCGGCAGACCCGCGCGCACGACGGCGTCCGCCCGCGCGGGCGGACCGTACGGGTCGCCGAGCGGCAGCACCCCGCCGTCGGACAGCGGCGCGGGCCCGAGCCCGGACAGCAGGTCGGCGGCGCGGCTGCCGAGCACCGGCTCCGCCGCGACACCGCCGGCGAAGGCGAGGTACGAGCGGAGCCCGGCGGTGGCGGGACCGGCGTCCAGCACCGCGCCTGCCGGGACGCGCACCGGCGCGCCCCAGGGGGCGGGGCGGCCGTTCACCGTGACCGGGCACGGCGCGCCGGTCACCGCGGCGACGGTGGCCGTGCGGACCCGTACGGCACAGCCGGTCAGGGTCGTCTCCAGGGTGGCGGCTACGGCCGGGTTGCCCACGAGGCGGTTGGCCAGCCGGTGGGCCGGCTCGTCCAGGGCGCCCGCGCGCGGCACACCGAGGTGGGCGTGTCCGGCGCGGCCCAGGTCCTGGACGGTGGTCAGGGCTCCGGCGCGGACGACGCAGAAGGCACGGTCGGTCATCGGGCCTCCAGGGACGGTGCATCCGTAACCGGTATGAAGCGAACACGGGTGCCGGGGGAGAACAGGGCCGCCGGTTCGCGGTCCGGATCCCACAGCTCGACGTCGCTGGTGCCGATGAGCTGCCAGCCGCCGGGGGAGGAGCGCGGGTAGACGCCGGTGTACGGGCCGGCCAGGGCGACCGAGCCGACCGGGACCTTGGTGCGCGGCGTGGCCCGGCGCGGCACGTGATGGCGTTCGGGCAGCCCCGTCAGATAGCCGAAGCCGGGCGCGAACCCGCAGAAGGCGACGTGGAATTCCGTACCGGAGTGGATGCGCACCACGTCCTCGGGGGTGGTGCCCCACAGGGCCGCCACATCGGCGAGGTCCGGGCCGTCGTAGCGCACCGGGATCTCGACGGCCGGGCGGTCGTCGGCGGTGACCGGGCGGATGTCCCAGCCGGGCAGTTCGGCGGCCAGCCGCCCCGGGTCCGCCAGGCCGTCGAGCAGGACGGTGCGCGCGGCCGGGACGATCTCGCGGACCGCGGGGAGGGTGCCCGCTGCGGCCCGGCGCAGCAGCTCGGCGTGGAACGCCTCGACGGCCGCCGCGTCGTCCAGTTCGACGAGCAGCCCGTGGGCGCCGACCGGCAGGGGGCGCAGCGGCAGCCGGGTCCGGCCGGCGCCGTGGCCGGTGCTCACGCGAAGCTGCCGATCCGCACGCCGGCCGCCGTCAGCTCGTCGCGCACCCGCCGGGCGAGGTCCGCGGCGCCGGGGGTGTCACCGTGCAGGCACAGCGAGCGCGCGTCGATCCGTACGGTGCTGCCGTCGATCGCGGTCACCGTGCCCTCCGTCGCCATGCCCAGCGCGCGCTTGACGACCGCGTCGGGGTCGTGCAGCACGGCCCCCGGCTCGCGACGCGGGACCAGTGTGCCCTCAGGGGTGTAGGCGCGGTCGGCGAACGCCTCGCCGACGACGGGCAGCCCGACGCGGCGGGCCGCCTCGTGCAGCTGGGAGCCGGGCAGGCCGAGGATGGGCAGGGGGGTGCCGGCGATGCGTACGCCCTCCAGGACGGCGGCGGACTGCGCCTCGTCGTGGACGCAGCGGTTGTAGAGCGCGCCGTGCGGTTTGACGTAGCCGACCCGGGTCCCGGCGGCGCGCGCGAAGACCTCCAACGCGCCGATCTGGTACGCGATCTCGTCGGCCAGCTCGCGCGGCGGCACGTCCATGGCGCGCCGCCCGAAGCCGGCGAGGTCGCGGTAGGAGACCTGGGCGCCGATCACCACGCCGCGCTCGGCGGCCAGCTCGCAGACCCGGCGCATGGTGCTCGGGTCCCCGGCGTGGAAACCGCAGGCCACGTTGGCGCTGGTGACGACGGACAGCAGGGCCTCGTCGTCGGTGAGTTCCCAGCGTCCGAAGCCCTCCCCGAGGTCGGCGTTGAGGTCGACGAGGGGGGCGGTCACCGGGTCGCTCATATACGTCGTACGTCCGTTCCGGGAGGGGCCGCGCGGGCGGGCGCCCGGCGGCGGGTCACTGATGGCGGGGGCCGGTCGGCCCGTATCCGTAGTGGCTCTCCCCCTGAGGGCACTCGGGCCGACCGGTGATGGGGCCAACGTAGGCGATCGTTCAACGATCCGACAAGGGGTGTGTTGTCTCGTTCTGCCATCTGGGATTGACTGCCGCTCACCACACACGAGGTCGGGCACGGGGCGAAAGCGGGGACGATCATGGCGGGCGGAGTGGCACGGGGCGATCGGCACGGTCTCGCCGAGGTCTCGGAGCTGGCGGGCGACCGGGTGCTGCTGGGGCGCTCCAGCACCGCGGAACGGGTCGCCGACATTCTCCGGGACCGCATCACCGAGGGCTACTTCCCGCCCGGGGCGCGGCTGTCCGAGGAGAGCATCGGCGGGGCCCTCGGCGTCTCCCGCAACACCCTGCGCGAGGCGTTCCGGCTGCTCACGCACGAACGTCTGCTGGTGCACCAGCTCAACCGCGGCGTTTTCGTGCGCATCGTGACGGTGGCCGACCTGGACGACATCTACCGCGTCCGTACGCTCGTGGAGTGCGCCGCGGTCCGCAGCCTGGGCGAGCCGCCGTACCCGGTGGGCGCCATGGAGGCCGCCGTGGTGGCCGGCGAGACCGCTTTCGCGGAGCGCGCCTGGCGCGACCTGGGCACCGCGAACCTCCGCTTCCACCAGGCGGTGGCGGGCCTGGCGGGCAGCCCGCGGACGGACGAGCTGATGCGCGGCGTGCTCGCGGAACTGCGCCTGGTCTTCCACGTGATGGACGATCCGCGGCGCTTCCACGCGCCGTACCTGACCCGCAACCGGCAGATCCTCGAAGCCCTGGAGGCCGGGGACGCGGCCGACGCGGAACGGCTGCTGGAGTCCTACCTGGAGGACTCGCGGGCGCAGTTGTCCGGGGCGTACGCCCAGCGCATCGCCGCGCGCTAGAGCGCTCGGGACGCCGGTATTTCGCTCCCGCCAACCCCTTGTCGGATCGTTCAACAATCACCTAGCCTCCTCGCATCCTCCTCACGGTCCGCGTGAGGTCCCGTATGCGGAAGGCGGACCCATGATCGTGCTTCTCGGCGTGCTCGTGGTCGTGGTCGGCTTCGCCACCAAACGGAATGCCCTGCTGGTCGTGGGCGTGGCGGGCATCGTCACCGGTCTGCTCGGCGGCCTGTCGCCGCGGGAGGTCCTGGCGGCCTTCGGCACCGGCTTCGCGAGCAGCCGGGCGGTGACGATCTTCGCGATCACGCTGCCGGTGATCGGTCTGCTGGAGCGCTACGGGCTCCAGGAGCAGGCCCGCCGGCTGATCGCCCGCTTCGGCAAGCTCACCACCGGCCGCTTCCTCGCCCTCTACATGGCGATGCGGCAGATCGGCGCGGCCGTCGGCCTGACCCAGGTCTTCGGGCACGCGCAGACGGTGCGCCCGCTGGCCGTGCCGATGGCCGAGGGCGCCGCCGAGCGCAAGCACGGGCGGCTGACCGAGAAGTCCCGGGAGAAGGTCCGCTCGTTCTCCGCCAGCGCGGACAACGTGGGGCTGTTCTTCGGCGAGGACGTCTTCCTCGCGGTCGGCTCCATCCTGCTGATCACCACCTTCGTCAACACCACGTACAACACCCACCTGGAGCCGCTGCACCTGGCGCTGTGGGCCATCCCCACCGCGCTGTGCGCCCTGGCCGTGCACGGCTGGCGACTGCTGCGCCTGGACCGGTACCTGGAACGCGAACTGGTCGCCGCCAACATCGAGCCCGTCGCCGTCGAGGGAGCAGCCAAGTGATCAAGGCAGAGTGGTTCTACTGGCTCGTCGGGCTGAGCTTCCTGGTGATGGCCTCCCAGATGCTCACCGACCGCAGCAACCCCAAGCGCTTCGGCACCACCGCCTTCTGGGGCCTGCTCGGCGCCGGCTTCTTCTACAGCAGCTGGGTGGTGGCCGAGAAGGCCCCGCCCGAGCCGCTGGGCGTGGCCGTCCTCGCCATGGTCGTCCTGGCGGGCTTCGGGTTCACCGGCCGCGGCACGCCGCGCACCACCACGCCCGAACAGCGCGAGGCGAGCGCCCTGAAGCTGGGCAACAAGCTGTTCGTGCCCGCGCTGGCCATCCCGGTCGTCGCGCTGCTGTGCGCGGTCCTCGTCAAGAAGCTCTCGATCGGCGGCGAACCGGTCCTCCAGGAGGGCAGCGAGACCATCCTCGGCCTGGGCATCGGTGCCGTTGTGGCGCTCGTCGTCGGCATGGTCCTGCTGCGCGAGAAGCGGGTTACCGTTCCCATACAGTCGGGGCGGTCCATCCTGGAGACGATGGGCTGGGCCATGCTGCTGCCGCAGATGCTCGCCACCCTCGGCACCATCTTCCAGGTCTCCGGCGTCGGCACCGAGGTCGGCAAGCTGACCACCTCGATCCTGCCGAAGGACTCGCTGTACGTCGCGGTCATCGTCTACTGCGTCGGCATGGCCCTGTTCACCGTCATCATGGGCAACGCGTTCGCCGCCTTCCCCGTGATGACCGCGGCGGTCGGCTGGCCGGTGCTCATCGAGCACTTCCACGGCGAGGCGCCCGCCGTCCTGGCCATCGGCATGCTCGCCGGGTTCTGCGGCACACTGGTGACCCCGATGGCGGCCAACTTCAACATCGTCCCGGCCGCGGTGCTGGAACTGAAGGACCAGTACGGCCCGATCAAGGCCCAGCTCCCCACCGCCGGCATCCTGCTCGGCTGCAACATCGTGGTCATGGCCCTGTTCGCCTTCTGAGCCCCTCTTCCGGGGCTGCCTTCCGGGCCCGCTCTCCGGCTCCGCCCTCCGGCCCACTCGTACCGCACCCGCCGGACGCGTACCCTTCGCACCGGCGCGTACCTCATGAACCACAGGAAATGCCCATGACACGGACAACGCGGGTCCTGCTCACCGGATTCGAACCCTTCGACGGCGAGCCCACCAACCCCTCCTGGGAAGCGGTGCGCGCCGCCGCCGCGGCCCCGCCCGACGGCCTGGAGTTCGCCACCGCCGAACTGCCCTGTGTCTACGGGCGCTCGCGCACCGCGCTGCGCGAGGCCGTCGCGGCACACGACCCCGACCTGGTGCTGTGCGTCGGACAGGCGGGCGGCCGGCCCGACCTGACCGTGGAACGGATCGCCGTCAACCTCGACGACGCCCGCATCCCGGACACCTCGGGCGCCCAGCCCATCGACGAGGCCATCGTCCCCGGCGGCCCCGCCGCGTACTTCGCCGCGCTGCCGGTCAAGGCGTGCGTGGCCGCCGTGCGCGAGGCGGGGCTGCCCGCCTCCGTCTCGCACACCGCGGGCACCTTCGTCTGCAACCACGTCTTCTACGACCTGATGCACCTGATCGCCACCGAGCGGCCCGCGCTGCGCGGCGGCTTCGTGCACGTGCCGTACGCGCCCGGACAGGTCACCGACCGGTCGCTGCCCTCACTCCCGGTGAGCGCGGCGGCCGAGGGGCTGCGTGTGATCGCCGCCACCGCCGCCCGTACAAATGCGGACATCAAGGTCGTCGGAGGGGCCACCCACTGACGCGGGCCCCGTGCCGTTTCGTCCGTTGTCAGTGGGAGCGCCTACGCTGTGCGACGTGACTTTTCCTGCCCCGGGGACCGCTGCGTCCCAGCTCAACGGCCCGGCCCGGCCCGAAGGCGCCGCCCGGCCCGCGCCGGGCCCGGCCGCCGACGAGGGCCTCGCCCGCCGGCTGCGCGCCCTCGCGTGCACGGCGCCGCTGCATGACCTGGACGCGCGCAAGGCCAACCTCGCCGGTGAGTACGGGGTGTACGCGATGGCGGAGGTGGCCCTCGCCGCCATCGACCTGGTCACGCTGCACATGGACTTCGACACCGGCGCCGACCACGAAGAGATAGTGGCCAGGCTGCTGCCGCGGATCGCCGCGCAGGCCCCGCACCGCCCCGCCGCCGAGCACGGGCGCGTCGCCCGCTGGGTGCTGGAGAACCTGATCAACGTCGGCAGCGTGGACCGCGGCTTCCGCGCCGTGTACGGCACCTTCGGCCCCGAGGGCGAGTACGTCCGCCGCGACTACGACTTCAAGCTGATCGAAGAGGTCCCCGGCCCCGGCGGCGGGGTGTATCTGCGCACCACCGACGAAGCGGTCAACGTCCTGGTCGGCGCCCTGGACACGGACGTGACGAGCGCCCAGATCGCCGCCGAGGTCAAGCTGGAGGTGCTCATCAGCCGCGGCCGGCTGGCGGACGCCCAGCTCGCCGCCGAGCAGGCCCGCTACCGCACCGTGCAGTACGCCGAGACGCTGCGCCGCACCCTCGACGCCACCCGCCGCAACGTCCGCGCGGTGGACTGGCTGCGCGCCGTCCCCGACATGATCGCCGAGGCGCTGGACCACGTCGCCGAGCGCTACCGCCACGAGAACGCGATCCTCACCAACATCCGCAAGGCCCGCGACGAGGCCGAGGACCAGGAGCACAAGCGCCGCGCCGCCGAGCTGGTGGACATCGTCAAGGACTGCATCCGCCGGCACACCCAGCTCCAGTCCCGGCTGCTGGAGGCCGGCCCGCTCTTCCGCGCCGAGCAGGACCGCCAGGCGTTCGCGCCGCCCGCCGGCCACGCCGGCCTCGACCTGTACGGCCAGCTGGTCGCCCCGGTGCTGCCGCTGCCCGTGGAGCAGGCGACCCGGGTCACCGACGCCTTCTTCGCGCGCGGCACGGGCTTCCGTACGGGCACCTCCGTACGGCTCGGCGACCTCGTCGGCCTGCTCTTCCAGCCGCCCGTCGAGCGCGAGCACCTGGGCGCCGAGATGCCCGAGCCCGACCTGATCGCCACCCCGGACGACAGCCGCTTCTCCGAGGAGCAGCTGGAGGCCGCCCAGGCCCTGCTCGACCTGCCCGCCGACGCGCCGCGCCGGCTGTCCGGCCTGCTCGCCGAGGCCCGCCGCAGCGACCCCGACCTGCCGTATCTGGTCGCCCTGCTGGCGGTCCACGCGGCGAGCCCGCCGGTCGGCACCGCCTACCGCCAGGGCGAACAGCACCTGCTCTTCGCCGTCGACGACGGCACCGTGCTCGACGACCCGGAGTTCGGCGGCGCCGACCTGATCGTCGGCAAGGCCCTGCTGGACGCGGCGGGCATGGCCGCGGACCGCTCGGAGGCGGCGTGAGGCCGGCCGGGCGGGGCGCGCACAGGACGCCGGCGGCAGGGCGTCGGAAGGAAGTTCGCATGGAGGTACGGGCGTGAGTGAGTACGGAACCGGCGCCGAGGGCGGCGCCGAGGACCCGGCGCAGGGGGACCTGCCCGGCGCGGCGGACCAGCCGGCCTGGTCCGCGCCCGGCCCGGGCCCGGCCGAGTCCGCGGGCCCCGCGCCCGTGACACCCGCCGACGCCGCGGACGCCGCCCGGCTCGTCTCCTTCGGGCTCCAGCCCAAGCTGCTGCCCGCCCGCGACGCCGAGTACGGCGAACTCCTCCGCCGCTACCGCGACGAACCCGCCTTCGCCCGCCTGGCCGACGCCGTCGCCACCGGGCTCGGCCTGGTCGTCCTGGAGGTGTCGCCGCGCGCCGGCATGGCCGTCACCGCCGACGAGGACTCGGTCTTCGCCGTACGGATGGGCGACTACGCCCGCCGCGCGTCCGCCGACTCCGCCGACCGCTTCCTGCACGGCCTGGCCCACCTCGCCGTCGCCGCGATGGCCTTCCCCCGCCCCGAGGACCTCGCCGACGACGGCTACATCGGGCGCATCACCGTCAACGGCGTGGACGCCTTCGTCCGGCAGGCGTGCCGCCGCCTGGAGGAGCGCGCCGAGGAGCAGGGCGAGAACACCGACCCGGCCACCGACGCGCCCGGCCTCGAAGCCGCCTGGCGGACGTACGCCCGGCGCAGCGCGACCGGCGCCACCAAGGACGCCCGGCGGCTGGCCGGTTCGACCACCGGCATCATCGCCAAGGCCGTCGCCTTCCTCGTCGACTCCGGCTTCCTCCAGCGCACCGGCGACGACGCCGGCGGCGCCTACCGCACCACCGCCCGCTACCAGCTCCAGGTGCGCGACATGGCGGGCAGCGCCGCCATGGCCGAGCTGCTGGAGCTGGGCGTGGTCCCGGTCGGTGACGGCAGTGCCACCCTGCTGCCCGCCGAGGACACCGACGACCTCGACCTGGTCTCCGACGCGGGACTGCCCTTCCACTCCTCCTGACCGCCCGGGGCCGGGCACCACCCGGCCCCGGCCCCTCCGACCGCCGGTCCACCGACCACCGTCCGCCCACACAACGAGAGTCCGCCGCCATGTACGAGCTGTCCCGGGTCCGCCTCTACTCCATCGGGCCCGCCGGTGCGCGTTACGCCGACACCGTGCTGGACCTGCGGGGAGTCGGCGCGCCGGTGCCCGACCCGGCCCCGGCGCAGGCGGACTTCTTCGAGGACGAGCCGGTCGGTCCGCCGCGCCGGCCCGCCCCCGCCGGCGTCCTCTTCCTGGAGAACGGCGGCGGCAAGTCGGTCCTGCTCAAGCTGATCTTCTCGGTGATGCTGCCGGGCCACCGCAACACCCTCGGCGGCGCCAGCTCCGGCGTGCTGCGCAAGTTCCTGCTCGCCGACGACTGCGGCCACGTCGCCCTGGAGTGGCAGCACACCCGCACCGGCGAGTCCATCGTGGTCGGCAAGGTCAGCGAGTGGCGCGGCCGGCAGGTCTCCAACGACCCCCGCAAGTTCGCCGAGGCCTGGTACAGCTTCCGGCCCGGCCCCGGCATGAGCCTGGACTCGCTGCCGGTGGCCGAGGCGACCGTCGTGCGGCCGCGCGGGGAGCCGGCCGAGGGCGCCTCGGGGGCCCGCGGCCGCCGCCGTACGATGAAGGGCTTCCGCGACGCCCTGGTCGAGGCCGGCAAGAACTACCCCAACCTGGACGTCTCCTGGGTGGAGGTCCACGAGCGGTGGAACGAGCACCTCGGCGAACTGGGCCTGGACCCCGAACTCTTCCGCTACCAGCGGGAGATGAACGCCGACGAGGGCGAGGCGGCCGGACTCTTCGCGGTCAAGAACGACTCCGACTTCACCGACCTGCTGCTGCGCGCGGTCACCGACACCCGCGACACCGACGGGCTCGCCGACCTGGTGCACGGCTTCGCGCACAAGCTCGGCCGCCGCGCCGAACTGACCGCCGAGCGCGACTTCACGGCCGGCTCGCTGGACCTGCTGTCCCGCATCGCGGAGGCCGCCGAGCAGCGCGAGACCGCCCGTGACGTGCACGCCGGAGCCGAGCGCCGCACCCGTACGCTCGCCCAGCGGCTGCACGCCCGCGGCACCGAGGAGCGGGGCCGCGCCGCCGAGTTCGCCGAGCAGGTCGCCACCGCCGCGCACGCGGTCACCGACGCCGAGCGGGTGCGCGAGCGCCGCGCCCTGATCTCCGCCGAGATCGCCTACCGGCACGCGTCGCTGGCGCTCGCCGCCGCCGAGAAGGGCGCCGCCGCCCAGCGCCGCGAGCTGAACGACGCCCGGACGCTGCACTCCGCCTGGCAGGCCGCCGAAACCGTACTGCGCCACCGCGCCGCCGCCGACCGGGCCACCCGCGTCGCCGCCGCGATCCGCGAGGCCGAGCGGGACGCCGCGCCCGCGCTCGCCGCCCGTTCGAAGGCCGCCGGCGAGCTGGTACGGGCCCTCCAGGCCGCCGCCGACGTCAGCGAGGGCATCGCCAACGAGCAGGAGGAGCGCTCGGCCGCTCTCCAGGAGACCGGCGACACCGCGCACCGCGACGCGACCGCCGCCGCCACCCACGCCCAGCGCGCCCGCAGCGAGGCCGAGCACCTCAAGCAGCGGCTCGCCGAGGTCGAGCAGGAGACCGCCGAGGCCGTCCGGGCCGGCTGGCTGGACGACTCGGCCCCGGACGCCGACCCGGCCCGCGCCGCGCTCGCCGCGGCGGACGCGGAGAAGTCCACCGTCGAGGGCTGGGACGCGGCGCGCGAGGCCGCGACCGCCGCCGCCGACCGGGCCCGGGAGGCCGCCACCCGGCTCGCCGCCGCCGAACTGGCCGCGGCCCGCGCCGAGGACGCCGCCCAGGCAGCGGAGCGGGCGTACGAGGCCGAGCGCCGGGCCGCCGAGTCGATCGGCGCCGAGCAGCGGCTCGCCGACCTGCTGGGGCTGCCGCAGGCGCCCGCCACGGCGGGCGTGCCGGGGCAGCGCGCGGGCGACGCACCGGACGAGGGCGACGGCCCGCGCCGCATCCGCCGCCCCGCCTCCGAAGGCCCCCTGTCCGCCGAAGAACTCGACCGCAACGCCGACGACCTGCGCGACCTGCTCGACGAGAGCGTGGCCTCCGCCGAGCGCCAGCTCTTCGACCTGCGCACCGCCGCCGCCGACGACGCCCGCATCCTGGGCGCGCTGGGCGACGGCGGCCTGCTGCCGCCGGGCCCGGACGTGCTCGCCGCCGTCGAGTACCTGGGCGAGCACGGCGTCCCCGCGCTGCCCGGCTGGCGCTACCTCGCCCAGTCCGTCGACCCCGCCGACCACACCCGGGTGCTGGCCGCCCGCCCCGAGCTGGTCGACGGCGTCATCATCACCGACCCGGAGACCCACGCCCGGGCCCGCGACGTGCTCGCGCAGGCCGCGCTGCTGCCGCGCTCCACCGTCGCCGTCGGCACCGCGGCGGCCCTGCTCGCGCCCACCCCCGCCCCGGACGCCCAGGACAGCGGCGTCTTCCTCGTCCCGCCGAACCCGGCCATGCACGACGAGACCGCCGCCGACGCCGAGCGTCAGGCGCTGCGGGCGCGCGCCATAGAGCGGGACGAGGAGATCCGCGCGCTGGCGGCCCGCCTCGCCGGTGACCGCGCGCTGGCCGCCCGCCTCTCCTCCTGGCGTACGGGCTGCCCGCCCGGCCGCCTCGCCGAACTGGCCACCGCCGCCGAGGAGGCCCGTACGGCCGCGGACGCCGCCGCCGCGGAACTCGCCGAGGTGCGCACCGTCCGGGCCGAGGCCGACGAGGAGGCCGCCGAGGCCGCCCGGGTGCGCGACCAGCGGCAGGAGGCCGCACAGCGCGCCCGCCGGGTCGCCGACGCCCTCGCCGGGCTCGCCCACCGGCTGCGCGAGCGCGCCTCCTGGCAGGCCCGGCTGCGGGAACTGGCCGACGAGAGCGCCGAGTTGGAGGCGCGCGCCGAGGAGTGCGTGGACCGGGCGCGGGCCGCGGACGAGGACCGCCGCACCGCCCAGCGCGCCGCCGACGACGCCCGGCGCACGGCCCACGCGCTGCGCGCCGAGCGCGCCGAGATCGCGGGCGTACCGGACGACATCGGCGAGGACGGCACGGAGCCCGCGACCGGCTCGCTGCCCGCGCTGCGCGAGGCGTACCGCGCCGCCTCCCAGCTCTACGAGAAGGTGGGCGTCGGCGCCGACCTGCGCGCCGAACAGGCCCGCGCGGAAGGCGACGAGAGCGCCGCGCTGGCCGAGCTGAACCGGCTCACCAACAAGGTCCGCACCCGCGCCGAACAGCTCCTGGACAGCCCGGACGCCGCCGACGGCCCGTCCCGGCAGGCCGCCGCCGCCCGCGCCGAGGCCCTGGTCTCCCGGCTGGAGTCGCGCGCCTCGGCCGCCAGCGAACAGCTCGGCCGGCTGCGCGGCGAGGCCGAACGGCTCGCCCCGGCCGACGGCGAGGCGCACACCGAGCTGCCCGAGGACATGATCCCCGCCGACGCGGACCGCGCGAAGGAACTGCTGCGCCTGGCCAACGCCGAACTGGCCACCGCCGACGACGCGCTGGAGACCGCCCGCGCCACCCACACCGAGCTGCTGCGCGCCCACCGCGCCGCCGAGGACGCCGCCACCGGCTTCGACGAGATCGCCGCCATGCTGCGCGACCTGCTGCGCGACACCCAGGAGGACGAGGGCGAGCGCCCCGAGCCGTATGCGGGGCGCCTGGAGGACGCACGGCAGGCCGCGGCCGAGTCGCGCCGCTCGCTGCGCGGCTGCGCGAGCGACCTGTCGGCGGCCGAGGCCGCCGTCCGCGAGGCCAGCGACGTGCTCGTACGCCACGCCAACTCCACCAAGTACGAGCAGGTCCGCACCCCCGCCCGGCAGCAGATCCGCGAACTGCCCGCGGCGGCGCTGCCCGACCACGCCGCCAAGTGGGCGGACGCCTTCGCGCCCCGGCTGCGGGTGCTCACCGACGAACTGGCCCAGCTGGAGCGCAACCGGGACAGCATCGTGGACCGGCTGCGCGGCCTGGTCGAGTCGTCGCTGGCGACGCTGCGCTCCGCCCAGCGGCTGTCCCGGCTCCCCGAGGGCCTGGGGGAGTGGTCCGGGCAGGAGTTCCTGCGCATCCGCTTCGACGACCCCGACCAGGCCACGCTCACCGAGCGGCTGGGCGAGGTCATCGACGAGGCCACCCGGTCGGCGGTCAAGAAGAACAGCGACCTGCGGCGGGACGGCATGTCGCTGCTGCTGCGCGGCGTCAGCGCGGCGCTCCAGCCGCGCGGCGTGGCCGTGGAGATCCTCAAGCCGGACGCGGTGCTGCGCGCCGAGCGCGTCCCGGTCGGGCAGATGGGCGACGTCTTCTCCGGTGGCCAGCTGCTGACCGCGGCCATCGCCCTGTACTGCACCATGGCCGCGCTGCGCAGCAACGACCGCGGCCGGGACAAGCAGCGGCACGCCGGCACGCTGTTCCTGGACAACCCCATCGGCCGCGCCAACGCGACGTACCTGCTGGAGCTCCAGCGCGCCGTCGCCGATGCGCTGGGCGTGCAGCTGCTCTACACCACCGGCCTCTTCGACACCACCGCACTCGCCGAGTTCCCGCTGGTCATCCGCCTGCGGAACGACGCGGACCTGCGGGCCGGGCTGAAGTACATCAGCGTCGAGGAGCATCTGCGCCCCGGCCTGCCGCAGCAGGACCCGGAGTCGGAGCCGGTGCACGGGCAGATCACGGCGACGCGGATGTACCGCCGTCCCGAGGACGAGCGGCCGGAGGCCCGTCCGGAGCCCCAGGAGCCCCGGGAGTCTCCGGAGCACCCGGACCCGGGTTCTCCGGCAGCAGCCGGATGACCCACCGGTGGAAGTCGCCGATGTGGTGCTCGCTGGGGACGAGCACCCCGCCGGCCCGGTAGGCCCGCGAGTCCATCGCGGGCTGGGTCCGCTCACAGGCCGCGAAGTCCTGGGTGTTGACCCGGTGGAAGAGCTCCACCGACCGGGACAGGTCGGCCCCCGAGGCGACCACCGCGGGGGCGTAGAGCCAGTCGCACTCCACCACCGTGCGGTCCGCGCCCAGCGGGACCATCCGGTGCACGATGACGTGGTCGGGCACCAGGTTGAGGAAGACCTGCGGCCGTACGGTGATGGCGTAGTAGCGGCGGTCCCGGCCCTCGTCGATGCCCGTGATCGGGGCGAAGCCGCCGCTGCCGTCCACGGTGAAGCCCTCCGCCTCGTCCGCGAACGCCGCGCCGTGCCCCACGTAGTACTGGGCCGCGTACCCGTCCGCGAACTCCGGGAGGACGTCCGTCAGTTCGGGGTGGATGGTGGCGCAGTGGTAGCACTCCATGAAGTTCTCGACGATCAGCTTCCAGTTGGCGCGCACGTCGTAGGTGATGCGCCGCCCCAGGGCCAGCCCCTCGATCCCGTACCGCTCGATGACCTCGGCGCCGCCCAGCCGTTCGGCGACCGCGCCGATCACCGTCTCCTCGAACGACGGCGGCTCGTCGGCCAGGCACACCCACACATAGCCCAGCCACTCGCGCAGCCGGACCGGCAGCAGGCCGCGCTCGGCACGGTCCACGTCCGGCATCCGCCGGAGGTTGGGCGCGGCCACCAGCCGCCCGTCCAGGTCGTAGGTCCAGGCGTGGTACGGGCACTGGAGGTTGCGCCGCACCTCTCCCGACTCCTCGGTGCACAGCCGGGCGCCCCGGTGCCGACACACGTTGAGGTAGGCACCGAAGCCGCCGCGCCGGTTGCGGACGACCAGCACGCTCTCCCGGCCGACCTGGACCGTGCGGAACGCGCCCGGCCGCGGCAGGTCGGCGGCGCGCACCGCGCAGCACCACAGCGACTCGAAGATGTACTGCTGTTCCCGGCGGAACGTTCCGGGGTCGGTGTAGAAGGCGCCGGGCAGGGTGGCGGCGAGGCTGGCGGCGGCCGGAGCGCTTCCGGTGGCTCCGGTGGTCTCGGGGGCGAGGGTCATCGGACGCCTCCTGGGGCGGACGGGGCGGGAGAGGGGGCGGGGGCCGGAGCGGCCGCGAGCAGGCGCTCGGGCGCGAACAGGCCGACGGGGTGCGCGGTGTGCCCGGTCAGCGCCAGGTCGGCGAGGATCTCGCCGACGACCGGGACGAACTTGAAGCCGTGTCCGGAGAAGCCGCAGGCCACCGTGACGGCGTCCGGATGCGCGGGATGCCGGGCGAGGACGAAGTGCTCGTCGGGGGTGTTGGTGTACATGCACGTCACGGACTTCAGGTGGCGGCCGGGCAGCGACGGCAGCAGCCGCGCCGCCTGCCCGGCCATGGCCCGCACCTCGTCCTCGCCCACGGTCCGGTCGATGGTCTCCGGGGTGCAGACCGCGCCCCGGCGGAAGAACGCCACCTTCGCGCCGCGCCCCGGCCCGTCGATGGCGGGGAAACCGTAGATCTGCACGCCGGCCGCGTCCTCCCAGATGTAGATGGGGTGCCGCTCCGGCACGTACGGGCCGGTGCCGCCCGTGGGCTCGAACCAGTGCATGATCTGGCGCTCCACGGTGAACGCCACCCCGAGGCCGGACAGCACCTCCGGCGCCCAGGCACCGGGGCAGATCACCAGCTGCCCGGCGGTATAGGTGTCCTCGGGCGTGTGCACCCGTACGCCACGGCCGCCCGGCAGCGCCTCCCACCGGCTGACCGGCTCCTGGAAGTGCAGGTCGGCGCCGCACCGGGTGGCGAGCTGGAGCTGCGCGGCGACGGTGTTCTCCGGGCGCAGGAACCCGGCACGGGCCTCGTACAGGGCGATGTCGCCGACGTCCGGCGCGAGCGTCGGGAAGCGGCGGCGGACCTCCGCGGCGTCGAGCATCTCGTGCGGCAGGTCCCAGGTGCGGGCCGAGCGCAGCGCCCCGGCGACGGTACGGCTCTCCGGCCGGCCGAGCATCACCCCGCCGCACAGCGTGGCGATGCGCCGCCCGGTGGCACGTTCCAGTTCCTCGTACAGCTCGTAGGCGCGCAGCAGCAGCGGTACGTACGCCGGGTCCTCGAAGTACGACTGGCGCGTGATGCGCGAGCCGCCGTGGCTGGAGCCGTGGGTGTGCACCGGCCCGAACTTCTCCAGGCCCAGCACGCGGGCGCCGCGCGCGGCCAGCCGGTGGGCCGCGGCGCTGCCCATGCCGCCGAGGCCGAAAACGATCACGTCATGGGTGGGGGACAAGCGAACCTCCCGGGTCGGCGGGGGCACCCGACGGGCTGCGGGTGACCGGCTCCCTGCGACGGGTCAGCTGCGGATACGTTCCATCGTCGGGTCGAACAGCGGCTCGGCGGCCACCGTCGCCGCGGTCTTCTCCCCGAAGTACTCGATGTGCACGGCCGTCCCGGGCACCGCGGCCCGCGAGGGCAGCCACGCGTAGGCGACCGTCCGCCCGACGGAGCAGCCGTACGCGGCACTGGTCACATAACCGGCGGGCACGCCGTCCACGAGCACCGGCTCCTTGCCCAGCACCACCGCCGCCGGATCGTCGAGCGTCAGACACACCAGCCTGCGCCGCGCGCTCCGCGCCGACCGCCCCGCCAGGGCCGCGCGCCCCACGAAGTCGCCCTTGTCCATCCGGACGGCCCAGCCCAGGCCCGCTTCGTACGGATCGTGTTCGGTGGTCATGTCCCGGCCCCAGGCGCGGTACCCCTTCTCCAGCCGGAGGCTGTCGAACGCGCCGCGCCCGGCCGCGATCACCCCGTACCGCTGCCCGGCCGCCCAGAGCATGTCCCACAGGCGCAGCCCCAGGTCCGCGCTCGTGTACAGCTCCCAGCCCAGCTCGCCGACGTACGACAGCCGCAGTGCCGTCACCGGCACCTCGCCGATGAACGCCTGCCGCGCCGTGAAGTAGCCGAAGGCACGGTGCCCGAAGTCGGTGCGGGTCAGCGGCTGGACGAGGTCGCGGGCGCGCGGGCCCCAGACGCCCACGCAGCAGGTACCGGGGGTGATGTCGCGGACCTGGACGCCCGTGGGGGCGTGCCGGGCCAGGTGGTCGAGGTCCATGCCGCTGTTGACGCCGACCTGGAAGCGGTCGGCCGCCAGCCGGGCCACGGTCAGGTCGCTGCGGATGCCGCCCGCCTCGTCGAGCAGCAGGGTGTACGTCACCGAGCCCGGCTTCTTGGCGAGCTGGTTGGTGGTCAGGTACTGGAGGAAGGCCGGCGCGCCCGGCCCGCTCACCTCCAGCCGCCGGAGCGGCGTCATGTCGTACAGCGCGACCCGCTCACGGGTGGCGCGCGCCTCGGCCACCGCGACCGGCGACCAGTGGCGGGCGGACCAGGCGTCCCGCTCCGGCAGCGCGATGCCGTCCGCCAGCGGGGCGTTGGCCTCGTACCACTGCGGGCGCTCCCAGCCCGCGCCTTCGAGGAAGTACGCGCCCAGCTCCCGCTGCCGCTCGTACCAGGGGCTCACGCGCAGCGGGCGCGGGCGGCGCAGCGGCTGGAGCGGGTGGATCACGTCGTAGACCTCGGCGAACTGCTGCTGACCGCGCTCGGCGACGTAGGCGGGGGAGAGCTGTGCTGCTTCGAAGCGGGAGACCGCGCACTCGTGCACGTCGGTGGCGGGCCGCCCCTCGGTGATCCACTCGGCCACCGCCCTGGCGACACCCGCCGAGTGGGTCACCCACACCGCCTCGGCCAGCCAGAACCCGCGCAGTCCGGGCACTTCGCCGAGCAGCGGCAGGCCGTCGGGGGTGAAGGAGAAGACGCCGTTGAAGCCCTCCTCGATCCGCGCCCCGCCCAGGGCGGGCAGCAGCAGACGGCTGTCCTCCCAGCTCGGGGCGAAGTCGTCGGGGGTGAAGGGGAGGGAGGAGGGCATGACGGGCGCGTCGTCGAAGGCGGGCACGGCCGCCGGGTCGACGGGCATCGGGCGGTGCGCGTACGACCCGATGCCGATCCGGCCGGTACCCGTGCCGACCGCCTCTCCCTCGACGTGTTCCCGGAAGTACAGATCGCGTTCCTGGAAGCGCAGCACCGGCCGCCGGCCGTCCGGCCCGGCGAGCACGGACGTCTTGGCGTACTGGTGGGCCAGCGGCAGCAGCGGTACGGTCACGCCCGCCATCGCCCCGATCACCGGGCCCCAGAAACCGGCCGCCGAGACCACCATGTCCGCGGGCAAGGTGCCCCGGTCGGTGACGACGGCCGTCACCCGGTCCGCCTCCCGCTCGATGCCCGTGACGGTGTGCCGCTCCAGGAAGCGGGCGCCCCGCGCCCGCGCCCGTACGGTCTGCGCGCGGGCCGCGGGCAGCGCCCTGGCCAGCCCGTCGCCGGGGGTGTGGAATCCGCCCAGCAGCCTGGCCGCGTCCAGCATCGGCCACAGCCGGGCGCACCGCCGCGCGTCGACCAGCTCGCCCTCGATGCCCCAGGAGGCGGCCAGCCCGGCCTTGCGGTGCAGTTCGGCCCACTGTTCCTCGGTGGTGGCGACCTCCAGCCCGCCGACCGCGTCGAAGCACGGCCGCCCGTCCTCGGTGAGCGCGGAGAACTTCTCCACCGTGTACATGGCAAAGTTGCTCAGCGTCCGGGAGATATTGGTACGGAAGACGAGTCCGGGCGCGTGCGAGGTGGAGCCGCCGGGCGCGTGCAGCGGGCCCTGCTCCAGCACGGTGACGACCCGGGCGCCGCGTGCGGTCAGCTCGTCGGCGAGCGCGCAGCCGACGATGCCCGCGCCGATGATCACGATCCGGGGCAGCACCGGGCCGCCCGCGCCGGGCCCGGCGGTCACAGGACCACCACCGAACGGAGCACCTCACCGCGCCGCATCCGCGCGAACGCCTCCTCCACGTCCGTCAGTTGCACGGTCTCGGAGACGAAGGCGTCCAGGTTCAGCTTGCCGCTCAGATGCAGGTCGATCAGGACCGGGAAGTCCCGGCTGGGCAGGCAGTCGCCGTACCAGGAGGACTTCAGGGCCCCGCCGCGCGCGAACACGTCGAGCAGCGGCAGTTCGATGCGCTGGTCCGGTTCGGGGACACCGACCTGGACCAGGGTGCCCGCCAGGTCCCGCATGTAGAAGCCCTGCCGGAACGTCTCCGGGCGGCCCACCGCGTCGATCACCACATCGGCGCCGTGCCCGCCGGTCAGCGCCCGCACCGCCGCGACGGGGTCGGTGCCCCGGGAGTTGACGGTGTCGGTGGCGCCGAAGCGTTCGGCCGCGTCCAGCTTGCCGTCGTCGATGTCCACCGCGATCACCCGGCGCGCCCCGGCCCGGGACGCCCCGGCGATGGCCGCGCTGCCCACGCCCCCGCAGCCGATCACCGCCACGGTGTCGCCACTGCCCACGCCCCCGGTGTGCACGGCGGCCCCGTACCCGGCCATCACCCCGCAGCCGATCAGACCCGCCGCCTCCGGGCGGGCTGCCGGGTCGGCCTTCACCGCCTGCCCGGCGGCGACCAGGGTCTTGTCGGCGAAGGCGCCGATGCCCAGCGCCGGGGTCAGGGCGGTGCCGTCCAGCAGGGTCATGGGCCGCGCGGCGGTCTGCGAGTCGAAGCAGTACCAGGGGCGGCCGCGGCGGCAGGAGCGGCACCGGCCGCAGGGCGCGCGCCAGGCGAGCACCACGTAGTCGCCCGGCGCCAGGCCGGTGACGCCGGGGCCGGCGGCCTCGACGACACCGGCGGCCTCGTGGCCGAGCAGATAGGGGAAGTCGTCGCCCACCGCGCCCTCGCGGTAGTGCAGATCGGTGTGGCACACCCCGCACGCCTGCACGGTGACGAGCACTTCGCCCGGTCCGGGGTCGGGGACGAGGATCGGCAGCACCTCGACGGGCGCGCCCTTCTTGGCGGCGACGACGGCGCGTGCTTCGTGCGGCATGACTCACTCCTAAACAGCGCCTGCGGGGGCAGGGGCGGGTGCGTGGAGCTGGCACGGATGCCGTTATGGGGGATGGCGCGACGTACGGGACCAGTGGGAGGCGGGCCATCGCACGGGATGGCAGGGGAACCGGCGGATGCGCAGGGAGCCGCGGGAGGCGGAACAACGCCCGGAGGAATCCCCTGTGTTGCTTATGGCGCGCCACGTTGCGCCATGAGAGACATGCTGGAAGCCCGTGAGCGATCCGTCAAGGGGTGACCGGGTGGCCGTGCGTCAGCCCGCGAAACCCATCCGGCGCGACAGGTCGGCAGCCGCCTTCACCGCCCGCCCGGCCAGGTCCGGCAGCAGCCCCCGGGCCATCCGGTACGCCGGTCCGGACACGCCGATCGCGCCGATCACCGCGCCGTCGTGGGCCCGTACCGGCGCCGCCACCGCGTTCAGCCCGACCTCCAGCTCCTCGCTGGAGCAGGCGTACCCCTCCTCGGCCGCGGCGGTCAGCTGCCGGCGCAACTCGCCCGGCACGGTGAGGGTGTTCGGCGTGAAGCGGGCCAGCTTGCGCTCCACCAGGCGCTCGCGGCGCTCCCGCGGCAGGTGCGCGAGCAGCACCTTGCCGCTCGCGGTGGCGTGCAGGGGCGTGCGCCGGCCCAGCCAGTTGTACGCGGTGACCGCCGCCGCGCCGCGCGCCTGCATGATGTTGACCGCCGCGTCCCCGTCCAGGACGGCGATGTTGGCGGTCTCCCCGGTGTCGTCGGCGAGCGCGCGGCACACCGGCTGGCCCTCCTGCGAGATGTCCAGCCGGATGGCGGCGGCACCGGCCAGCCGCAGCACCCCCGCGCCCAGGTAGTACTTGCCGCGCTCGTGCTCCTGCTCCACGAGTCCGCGGTGCTCCAGGACGCCCAGGATGCGGAAGGCGGTGGACTTGTGCACCCCCAGCTCCTCGGCGATCTCGGTGACCCCGGCCTCGCCGAGGCGGGCCAGGATTTCCAGAACGCTCACCGCGCGGTCCACGGACTGGACGGATCCGGCCGCTCCCCGCTTCTCCTCGGACCGGTCGCCGGCCGCCTCGGTCGTCTTCGCCATGGGTTCCTGCGTCACCACCCGTTGGCCCCGGCGGGGCACGTCGAAGGGGGCCCGGCCAAGAAGCGTCTGAGGCCCCTTGACGGCACACTCCCCGGACTGGATTCTGTTGCGCAATGCGCTACGCGATGCGTTATTCAGAACGCCATGATACCGATCAGCGCTGAGGGGGCCAGATGATTCCCGTCTGCCGCACCGAGGACCTGCCCGAAGGCGGGGCCGTACGGATCGAGATCGACGCCGCCACACCCGCCATCGCCGTCTTCCGCAGCGAAGGCGCGCTCTACGCCCTCGACGACATGTGCAGCCACCAGGACGCCTCGCTCTCGGAGGGGTGGGTGGAGGACTGCACGGTCGAATGCCCGCTGCACGCCGCCCTGTTCGATCTGCGCACCGGGATGCCCAGCTGCCTCCCGGCCAGCCGTCCCGTGCGCACCCACGAGGTCACCGAGGTGGACGGCATGATCCATGTCCGGCCCGCCGCACGGGAGTCCACCGTGCGGGCGGACGCCTACGCGTGAGGACGGCGACCGTCGTGGGCGCCCGGCCCCACTGCCCGTGCGGCCGGCCGCCACCGTCCCGGCGCGTCCTCGCCCATGGCCGTCTCCGCCCCCGACCGCCCCCGGCTCACGCGGCTGCGCCGCCGACCCGCGACGGGCCCTCCCGGCCGTCGTGGGCCCCGCGCGCCTCCCGCCGTGCCTGGCGCCGCGCCTGCCGGCGCTCCCGGCGCAGGCTGCGAGCCGTACTGCTCGGCTGTGAGCGCACCCCGTTGCGCTGCACCCACACCTGGCGCGTGACCCACACGTCCAGCACCGCCCAGGTCGCGACGACCGTGCTCGCGACCGTGCTGAGCACCGCCGGGAAGGCGAACCAGGCGCCCGCCATCGCGCAGAAGAACGCCACCATGGCCTGAATGAGCGTCACCGCCGCGATGATGACGGCGCGCACCGCGGCCGTACGGACCGGATCGGGCATCCGGCGCCGGGCCGCCGGCTCCTCCACCCACAACGGGCGCCTGCCACCGGCCAGGTAAGCGCCACCGTCCTCGTGATCCATCTTCGGCGTCACTCTCCCCGAACCCGCACGTACCCGCCTGCCCCACAACAGGTGACTGCCCGGCCGCCACCCGTCCCATGTCCGCTCATCCGCGCCGGCACCACCACCCACCATGGTCACGAACGGGAACGCCGCCCGGTTCCCGGTCGCTGTGATTTTCGGCCAACCGCCCCGGCGCACGCGTGTGCGCGGGGGAGGTGTTCGAGGCCACACGGGCGGGCGGGTTGTCCGAAAATCAGCCGACAACTGCGGACGATCCGTCCCTGACCTGCGGATCCGGTGTCCGGACAAGACTTCGGTCAGGTCCCCCGTCAGTAGTAGGCTCGCGCCGTTTGTTGACGGAACACCACCCCCGTGCGCCGGGGGCGACGTAGGGGAGGCCATGCGCTTTCGAGGGAAGACGATCACTCGGAAGATCGCAGCGCTGCTGCTGGTGCCGCTGGTGTCCCTCACGGCCATGTGGGCGTTCGCCACGTACCTCACCGGACGCGAGGCCAACCAGCTCCTCGGCGTCGGCAACGTCGTCGCCAAACTCGGCTACCCGGCCGAGGACGCCGTCCAGGCACTCCAGCAGGAACGCCGGCAGAGCCTCCTCTACCTGGCCGACCGGCGCGGCGCCGACTCCCTGGCCCGGCTGCGCGACCGCGCCCGCGAGACCGACAAGGTCGTCGCCACGCTGCGCGACAACGCCGCCGACCCCGCCGTCCGGGACGACCTCGACGGCATCGCCGGCGCCCGGATGAACGACATCGTCCGGAGCCTGGACCGGCTGTCCTCCCTGCGCACCCAGGTCGAGGACAACACCATCTCCCGCGACGCGGCCTTCCAGGCGTACAACGACCTGGTCGACCCCAACTACGAGTTCCTCGCGGCCCTGCACGCGCTGGAGAACGTGGAGATGGACAAGCAGGGCCGCGCCCTGGTCAACGTCACCCGCGCCCGCGAGGCGGTGGCCCGCGAGGACGCGCTGATGTCCGCGGCGATCGTCTCCGGCACCATGACCAAGCACGACCTGCGCGCCTTCGCCGACCGGGTGGCCGAGCGCCGGGTGCTCTACGCGACCAGCCTGCCCCTGCTGCCCGGCGACGACCGCAACGCCTTCGCCGACTACTGGCGCTCCGCCCCGGCCACCGAACTCGCCTCCTACGAGGACCGGGTCATCGACGGCGGCCCGGCCGCGGCCCCGCGCGCCGTCAACGCCGAACGCTGGAACGCCGCCGCCGGCAAGGTCCTCGGCGACCTCCAGCGCATGGGCCGGGAGGCCGGCGACCGCTACAAGGAACGCGTCGAGCCGGTCGCCACGGCCGTCCTCCTCAAGGCCGGCATCGCGGGCGTCCTCGGCTTCGTCGCCCTGCTGGTCTCGGTCATCGTCTCCGTCCGGATCGGCAGCAAGCACGTCAAGGACCTGATCCGGCTGCGCAAGGCCGCCCACGAGGTCTCCGGCGTCCGGCTGCCCAGCGTCATGCGCCGACTGGCCGCGGGCGAACAGGTCGACGTGGAGACCGAGGCACCGCGCCTGGAGTTCGGCCAGAGCGAGACCGAGCAGGTCGGCCAGGCGCTCAACACCCTCCAGCGGGCCGCCGTCGAGGCCGCCGTCAAACAGGCCGACATGCGCCGCGGCGTCTCCGAGGTCTTCGTCAACCTCGCCCGGCGCAGCCAGGTCCTGCTGCACCGCCAGCTGACCCTCCTGGACGCCATGGAACGGCGCACCGAGAACCCCGACGAGCTGGCCGACCTGTTCCGCCTGGACCACCTCACCACCCGTATGCGCCGGCACGCCGAGGGCCTGGTCATCCTCTCCGGCGCGGCCCCCTCGCGGCAGTGGCGCAAGCCCATCCAGCTGATGGACGTGGTGCGCGCCGCGGTCGCCGAGGTCGAGGACTACGAGCGCATCGAGGTGCGCCGGCTGCCGCGGCTGGCCGTGGAGGGCCCCGCGGTCTCCGACCTCACCCACCTGATCGCCGAACTCCTGGAGAACGCCACCGTCTTCTCGCCCCCGCACACCGCGGTGCAGGTCGTCGGCGAGCGGGTCTCCAACGGCTTCACCCTGGAGATCCACGACCGGGGCCTGGGCATGGCCCCCGACGCGCTCCTCGACGCCAACCTGCGGCTCGCCGAGACCCCCGAGTTCGAGCTGTCCGACACCGACCGGCTCGGCCTGTTCGTGGTCAGCCGGCTCGCCCAGCGCCAGGGCGTCCGCGTCTCGCTCCAGCCCTCCCCGTACGGCGGCACCACCGCCGTCGTCTTCATCCCGTCCGGCCTGCTCACCGACGGCGGACACGAGGACGGCCCGGAGACCGGCAGCCGGCGCATCGACGGGCGGAGCACCGGCGAACTGGAGGCCCCCGGCGGCAAACTGGCCGCGCTGGCCCAGGTGCCGGTACCGCTGCCCGAACCGGACGGCCGCCTTCCGGAGGTCATCGACGGGCCCGTCGAACTGGAACCGCCGCTGACCCGCGCCGAGCGCGCGGAACGCGCCGGGACCGACGACGAGGACAACGTCTTCCGCACCCGGAGCGGACACCGCACCCCGCGGGACACCGCACGCGGCACCGACCGCGAACCGGGCGCCGAACGCGGCACCGGCCGGGCCCGGACCCGCCGCGACGGCCCGGCCCCGGTCGCCCCCGTACCGTCCCCCGGCTCCCCGGAGCAGCACCAGCAGACCCGCGACCAGGCGCCGGCCGGGGACGGCCCCGCGCCGCTGCCGCGCCGGCACCGCCCGCCCGTGCTGGTCTCCGACCACGGCCGGCCGGTCGACGCGGCCGCCCGCGCCGACGTACGCTCCGACGCGGAAAACGACGGCGACACGGATGCGGACATGGACACCGGTACGACGACGGACACGGGCCCCGCCCCGTCCGGCCGGCCCGCCACGACGGCGGGCGGACTGCCCCGCCGCGTACGGCAGGCCAGCCTCGCCCCCCAGCTCCGGGCCGAACCCGTCGCGCAGGACGGGCCCGGCGGGCCGGCCGGCCCCGCGGACGACCGCGACGCCGAGGAGGTCCGTGCCCGCATGGCCTCGCTCCAGCGCGGCTGGCAGCGCGGCCGCCGGGACAACGGCGAGGATGGCGGGGACGGCAGACCGAGCACAGCACCAGGAACCACATCGGGAGGGGACGGTCGATGACCGCACCGAAGGCAGCAGCGGCCAGTGCCGAGTCGAAGGGCCCGCAGGGGTCGGGCGAGCTGAGCTGGCTCCTCGACGAACTGGTCGACCGGGTGGGCAGCATCCGCAAGGCGCTCATCCTCTCCAGCGACGGCCTGGCCACCGGCGCGTCCAAGGACCTCACCCGCGAGGACAGCGAACACCTCGCGGCGGTCGCCTCCGGCTTCCACAGCCTCGCCAAGGGCGTCGGCCGGCACTTCGAGGCGGGCCGGGTCCGGCAGACCCTGGTCGAGCTGGAAGAAGCGTTCCTGTTCGTCAGCGCCGCGGGCGACGGCAGTTGCCTGGCCGTCCTCGCCGACGCCGACTCCGACGTGGGGCTGGTCGCGTACGAGATGACGCTGCTCGTCAAGCGGGTGGGCGCCCACCTGGGCACCGCGCCCCGGGCCGGGCAGCCCGCCGGCGGCTGACCGGAGGATGACGGCACGGTGACGCCATGACCACAGACGGCCCGGCCCGGACCGGGCGGGGGGACGCCCGTTGGTACGACGACGACGCGGGCCCGGTGGTGCGCCCGTACGCGATGACCCGCGGCCGCACCAGCACCGAGGCCGAGGAGCGGCTCGACCTGATCGCGCTGGTGATCGCCGAGGACCGGCAGGGCGAACCGGTCGATGACCAGACCCTGTCGCCGGAGCACGTGGAGATCGTCGGGCTGTGCCGCGACGCACCGCTGTCCGTCGCCGAGCTGGCCGCCGAACTCGACCTGCCGCTCGGCGTCGTACGGGTGCTCATCGGCGACCTGCTGGACGCGGAGCTGGTGCACGTGAGCCGGCCCGTGCCACCGGCCGAGCTGCCCGACGAGAAGATCCTGCGCGAGGTGATCGACGGGCTCCGGGCGCTGTGACCCCCCCCGCGTGCGCGGCACCGCGCACGCGGCGGACGCCCCGCCGGCCCGCCACCCCGGCGGGCCGCACGGACCCACGAACGGCAAGGACCGAGGAATGCGAGAGATCAGCACCAGCGGCGAACCGGGAGAAGACGGCCATGGTCTTCGGGCGCTCTGAACGACGCCGCAAGCACACCGCCCCCGACCCCGTCACCCTCAAGATCCTGGTGGCGGGCGGCTTCGGCGTGGGCAAGACGACCCTGGTGGGCGCGGTCAGCGAGATCAAGCCGCTGCGCACCGAGGAACGGCTGACCGAGGCGGGCCGGCCGGTCGACGACCTCGCCGGGGTGGAGGGGAAGCGGACCACCACCGTCGCCATGGACTTCGGGCGCATCACGCTCCGCGAGGACCTGGTGCTCTACCTCTTCGGCACGCCCGGCCAGGACCGCTTCTGGTTCCTGTGGGACGAACTGGCCCGCGGCGCGCTCGGCTCGGTCGTGCTGGCCGACACCCGGCGCCTGGAGGAGTCCTTCGCCGCCATCGACTACTTCGAGCGCCGCGGCATCCCGTTCATGGTGGCCGTCAACTGCTTCGACGGCGCCGAACGCTACCCGGCGGAGACGGTGCGCGACGCGCTGGACCTGGACGCCGAGGTGCCGGTGCTGCTCTGCGACGCTCGGGAGAAGGACTCCGTGCGGGACGTACTGATCGCGGTCGTGGAACACGCGATGCACGTCAGCGCCCGCCGGCGCGAGCCCGCCCTGCCGTAGGGGAGCCCCCACTCCCGAAAGAGCGCGTGAGCACGGCCCGTACCCCGCCGTCCGGGGTACGGGCCGTACGCCTGCGTGGCGTGGCGAGAGCCGTCCGGTGATCCGGACAGCGCGCCGCCGAAGTGACCACGAGGGGAGTTTCGTTCTTCCAGTGGCTCTCCCTCAAGGGACGGGGCGGAGAGCGGCGGTGTAGTGCTCTCCGCCGTACAGGGATTCGTACCGGATCGTGAGGGTGAGCCGCCGGGTGATCAAGTCCTCGATCTCGGCGTGCTCGCTCCGGTTGAAGTCGGCGACACTCAGCAGGTACTGGTCGAAATCGGTGGCGAGGACCTGCCCGTGGTCGAACGTCACCGCGTGCGGCCGCACCGACAGGTGGGCGCGGATACGGTCCGCGTTGGACTTGTTCCAGGCGCCGATCACGGTGCCGTCGACGGTCAGTGTGCTGTCGACGACGACGGCCGGGCCGAGTCCGGAATTGACGAGCCGGATGCCCGCCGTCCGTCCTTCGTACCAGCTGTGGCGCAGCTGGATCATCGGGCGTACCGAGTGGCGGTTGTGCTGCCGCATCGCATGCGTCTGGTAGACCGTCACGACCAGTGACGCGACCGCGATGACGACGGCGCAGACCGCGGTGACGGACTCCGCGCTCATCGTGCCCCCTCGTGTCCCTCCTGCCACCCGAAGCTCCGCTCGACCGCCTTGCGCCAGTTGCCGTACTCGCGCTCCCGCGTCGGGCCGTCCATCCGCGGCGTCCACTCCGTGTCCCGCTTCCAGTGCGCCCTCAGCTCGTCCAGGTCCTGCCACACCCCGGTCGCCAGGCCCGCCGCGTACGCCGCTCCCAGGCACGTCGTCTCCGCGACCACCGGCCGGATCACCGGCACCCCCAGCACGTCCGCCTGGTGCTGCATCAGGAGGTTGTTGACGGTCATGCCGCCGTCCACCTTCAGCGCGGTGATCTGCACACCGGAGTCCTGGTACATGGCGTCCACCACCTCGCGCGTCTGCCAGCTGGTGGCCTCCAGCACCGCACGCGCCAGGTGCGCCTTGGTCACATAGCCGGTCAGACCGGTGATCACGCCGCGCGCGTCGGAGCGCCAGTACGGGGCGAACAGGCCGGAGAACGCCGGGACGATGTACGCGCCGCCGTTGTCCGGGACCCGCGACGCCAGTTCCTCGATCTCGTCGGCCGAGTCGATGATGCCCAGCTGGTCCCGGAACCACTGCACCAGCGCCCCGGTGATGGCGATCGAGCCCTCCAGGCAGTAGACCGGGGCCTCACCGCCGAGCTGGTAGCCCAGCGTGGTCAGCAGCCCGCTCTTCGACCGCACCGGCCGGGCGCCGGTGTTCAGCAGCAGGAACGAGCCGGTGCCGTAGGTGTTCTTGGCCTCGCCGACCCGGTAGCAGGTCTGCCCGAACACCGCCGCCTGCTGGTCGCCCAGCGCCGCGGCCACCGGCACCCCGCGCAGCCGGCCCACCGCCGTCCCGTACACCTCCGCCGAGGACCGGATCTCCGGCAGGACCGCCTCCGGCACCCGCATCGCGGACAGGATCGCCGGGTCCCACTGGAGCGTGTGCAGGTTCATCAGCATCGTGCGCCCGGCGTTGGTCACGTCGGTGACGTGCACCCCGCCGTCCGTACCGCCCGTCAGCTTCCAGATCAGCCACGAGTCGATCGTCCCGAAGGCGATCTCCCCGGCCTCGGCCCGCGCCCGCAGGCCCGGCACGTTGTCCAGCAGCCAGGCCGCCTTGGGCCCGGAGAAGTAACTGGCCAGCGGCAGCCCGGTGGCCGCCCGGAAGCGGTCCTGGCCGTCCGCGCCGCCCAGCTCGTGGCAGAGCTGGGCGGTACGGGTGTCCTGCCACACGATGGCGTTGTGCACCGGCCTGCCGGTGGCCCGGTCCCACAGCACCGTCGTCTCGCGCTGGTTGGTGATGCCGAGCGCGGCGAGCTGGTCGGCGCGCAGCCCCGCCTTGGTGAGCGCGCCCGCCACCACCGCCTGCACCTTGGCCCAGATCTCCTCGGCGTCGTGCTCCACCCAGCCGGGCTTCGGGAAGATCTGCCGGTGCTCGCGCTGGTCGACGGCGACGACCGCGCCGTCCTGGTTGAAGATGATGCAGCGGCTGGAGGTGGTGCCCTGGTCGATCGCGGCGACGTACTGGTGCGCGGTGCCGTCCGTCATGACGTCTCCTGACTCCTCGTGGCTGGACCGGGCTGCCTGTCGTGGCCGGTCAGAAGACCGCGTTGAAGACCAGGCCGGAGAGCACCGCGCCGAGCAGCGGTCCGGCCACCGGGATCCAGGCGTAGGACCAGTCCGAGGTGCCCTTGTTGGGGATGGGAAGCAGGGTGTGGGCGATCCGCGGCCCCAGGTCGCGGGCCGGGTTGATGGCGTAGCCGGTGGGCCCGCCGAGCGAGAGGCCGATGCCGGTCACCAGCAGCGCGACGAGCAGGACGTTGATGCCGGACCCGTAGACACCGGCGTCCGCGCCCGGCACCTGCCCGATCCCGATGCCCTGGTTCTCGCCGAAGAACAGCAGCGGCAGCACCAGCGCGACGGTCGCGATGGTCTCGGTGACGAGGTTGGCGGCCGGTTTGCGGACCTCCGGAGCGGTCGAGAAGATCCCCAGCGTCGGCTGCGCCCGGTCCGCCTCCGCGTTGGCCGCGAACTGCGCGTAATACAGGGCCCAGGCCAGTACGGCGCCGAGCAGCGCGCCCACCAGCTGCGCCGCCATGTACAGCGGCACCTTCGGCCACTCCGTACCGCCCGCGACCGCCGAGCCCAGCGTCACCGCCGGGTTCAGGTGCCCGCCGGACAGCGGCGCCGCGGTGTAGGCCCCGGCGAGCACGCCGAAGCCCCAGCCGAACGCGATGGCCACCCAGCCCGCCGCCCGTGCCTTGGAGCGGTGCAGGGTGACGGCGGCGCACACGCCGGCGCCGAAGAGGATCAGCAGGGCGGTTCCGATGACCTCGCCGACGACGATGTCCCCGTTGGCATACATGGCTGGCTCCTTGTCCCTGGCCCGGGGAGGGACCCCGGTCCTCCGTGCAGGGTGCGTGCTTCCCGTGCCACGGGGAGGACGGCGGGCGCTCGGCCGCCGCGCCCCGCGCGGCGTCCGCGTCGAGCGTGCCGGTGCGCCGGGAACCGCCCATGGGGAGTCGGGCAGCGCGTACCGCTGCCACGCGGCCGGGTTGCCCGGCTGCGGCGGTGCCGACGGACACCCGGAAGTGTTCACCGCAGGTGACGGGGCGTCAAGGTGCGCGGGCGCGAGAGCCGTCAGTCCCCGCGCCGGCGCCCCCGGCGTACCTCGTGCCCCGGCGCTCCGGGCTGCCCGAGCACCCAACTGCTCGCCCCGGTCAACGACTTGGCGGCCTTCTTCAGCGGCGCCAGGGCCGCCGCGGCGGGCCCGTGACCGGTCACGCTGCCCGGCGCGCACACCACCGTCGCCAGCGACAGCGTCACCGGCAGCCCGCCCGCCGACCACGGCACGTCCAGCACGGCCGCCGCGAACGGCTCCAGATCGTCCGGCCCGGCCAGCACCAGGAAGTCGTCACCGCCGATGTGCCCCACCCGCGCCGTGGGCAGCCGCGCCGCGGTACCCGCCAGCACCTGGCCCACCGCACGGATCAGCGCGTCCCCCGCCGCGAACCCGGCCCCGTCGTTGACCTGCTTGAACCCGTCCACGTCCAGCCAGCTCAGGGCGAACGCCCGGCCGTCCGCGATCCGCCGGTCCACCTCCGCGTTCACCGCGTCCGAACCGGGCAGCCGGGTCAGCGGGTTGAGCCGCGCCGCCTCCTCCACCCGGCTCTCGGCCAGCGCCCGCAGGATGTCGGCCAGGTGCACGACGCCCACGCACCGGCCCTGCTCGTCCACCACCGCCACATCGTCCCCGGTCCGGCCCCGGTCGCCGTCCGTCACCACGTCCAGCACCTCCCAGGCGGTGGCGTCGGCGCCCACCGTCCGCGGCCGGTCGGCCAGCCGCAGCGCCGGGCGGTCGGCGTACAGCGCGTGCCCGTAGCGGCCGGACAGCGACAGCAGGAACCGGTCGCGGTCGATGGCCCGTACGGGCACGCCGTCCGGGTCCACCAGCAGCACGCCGGAGACCCCGGGGAAACCGGTCAGATGGCTGCGCACCGCGCCCGCCGAGGCGGACATCGGCAGCAGCGCGGCGGGCTGGAGGAACTGCGTCACCGGCGGCCCGGCGGGCGCCCCCGCGCCGCCCGCGTAGCCGCTCGCCACCGGCCCGTACCCGTCGGGCCGCTCCGGCACGTAGACATCGGCCGCCGGACGCCGCGCGGGCGGGGCGAACAGGAACCCCTGCGCGAGCTGCGCGCCCGCCGCGCGCACCGCCGCGTACTGCCGCTCCGTCTCCACCCCCTCCACCGCCAGCAGGCTCCCCAGCACCTCGCACAGCTGCCGCATCGCGGCCACGGCGGCCCGCCCGCCCCGGTCGTCGGCCGGCTCCGCGCACAGCGAGGCGTCCAGCTTCACCAGATCGGGGCCGAGGTCCCCGAGCAGCCGCAGCGGCAGATCGCCGTCGCCGACCCCGTCCGCGCAGATCCGGTACCCGTCCTGCCGCAGCCCCGCCACCGCCTCCAGCAGCGCCCGCCGCGGTACGTGGGTGAACGGCCCGCCGATGTCCACGGTGATCTCCCACGGTCGGCGGCCCACGTCCTGTACGGCCTTGCGCAGCGCGGTCAGCCCCGGCAGCTCGGCGAGGGTCGCCGCGAACACGTTGACGTGCAGCGGCAGCAGCGTCTCCTGGTGCGCGGCCGACCGCACGGCGAGCCCGGCCAGTTCGGCGTCCAGGTCGGCGGACCGGCGGGCGGCCGTCAGGATGTCGCCGCGCTCGGGGCGGGCGAGTATCTCCAGGGCGGCGACCGAACCGGTCGCCAGGTTCACGACGGGCTGGAAGGCGAATCGGAGCTGGTCCGTCCAGGCAGGCACGCCGGCAGCATGCCCACCGGAAACACCGCCGGAGCGCGATTCACGCACTGTTCACGCACCCTTCCGGCGCACGCGAACAGCACCTGCGGACCGCGCGGAACGCCGCCCGGCGCGGCCGGCCCGCCCGCGCGCCCCCGACCGTCCCGCACCGCGCCCCGACCGCCCCTCACCGCACCGCGACCACCGCCGAACCGTGCCCGAACAGCCCCTGGTTGACCGTGATGCCGGCCCGCGCGTCCGGCACCTGCCGGGCGCCGGCCTGACCGCGCAGGTGCCACGTCAGCTCGCAGACCTGCGCGATGGCCTGCGCGGGCACCGCCTCCCCGAAGGAGGCCAGCCCGCCGCTCGCATTCACCGGCAGGCGCCCGCCGAGCGCCGTCGCCCCGCCGCGCAGCAGTTTCGCGCCCTCGCCCTCGGCACACAGGCCGAGGTCCTCGTACCACTGGAGCTCCAGCGCGGTGGACAGGTCGTAGACCTCCGCCAGCGACAGGTCGTCCGGCCCGATCCCCGCCTCCTCGTAGGCGGCACGGGCGATGGAGGGCCGGAAGGCGACCGGTGGCTCCGGGACGGCGGCTGCCGAGTCGGTCGCGATGTCCGGCAGGTCGAGATCCGTACGGGGATAGCGGGGCGTCACGGTGGAGACCGCCCGGATACGGACGGGATGTGCCACGCCCCGGCGGCGCGCGTACTCCAGGCCGGACAGGACCAGCGCCGCCGCGCCGTCGGACGTGGCGCAGACGTCCAGCAGCCGCAGCGGATCGGCGACCACGGGCGACGCGGCGACCTCCGCCGCCGTCACCGGCTTGCGGTAGCGCGCGTACGGATTGGCCGCCCCCGCCGCCGCGTTCTTCACCTTCACCTGGGCGAAGTCCTCGGCGGTGTCCCCGTACAGGGCCATCCGGCGCCGTGCGTACAGCCCGAAGTAGGCGGGGTTGGTGGCGCCCAGCAGCCGGAAGCGCAGCCAGTCCGGATCGTCGGGCCGGTCGCCGCCCGCCGGCGCGAAGAAGCCCTTGGGCGCCGCGTCCGCGCCCACCACCAGCACCACCTCCGCAAGCCCCGCGAGGATCTGCGCCCGCGCGGCGGCGATGGCCTGCGCCCCGGACGCACAGGCCGCGTAGACACTGCTGACCCGCGCGCCCTGCCAGCCCAGCGCCCGGGCGAACGTCGCCCCCGCCACATAACCGGGGTAGCCGCCGCGCACGGTGTCCGCCCCGACGACCGACTGGACATCGGCCCACTCCAGGCCCGCGTCGGCGAGCGCCGCCCGCGCCGCCACCGTTCCGTACGCGACGAAGCTGCGGCCCCACTTGCCCCAGGCGTGCATCCCCGCCCCGAGCACCGCGACATCACCGGTCACGCCCGCCTCCCGCCACGTGTCCGTCCCGCCCCGTGTCCGTCCCGGCCGGAGTCCTCGTACGGTCCGGGGTCCCCGCCCCCGCCGAAGTCCCCGTCCCGGCCGGCATCTCCGCCTCCGTCTGCGTCTCCGCCCCCGTCGGCCACGGGCCGCCACCACCATGTCGTCCACACGGTCTCCGCGTCCTCGCCGAGCACCCCGGGAACCAGCTCGACCGGCATCCCCACCCTCAGGTCCGCGACGGTCACCCCGGGCGCCGCCTGCCCCAGCACCACCATCCGCTCCGCCGCCAGCTCCACCGCGACCAGGGTGTACGGCTCCCACGGCACGTCCGGGTCCGAGACGTAAGGGGGTGGCGGCCGGTAGCGCCCGTCCGTGTACGACCACACCGTGCCGCGCCGCGACAGCGGCACCTCCGCCGGCTCCGTGCCGTCACAGCCGGGATTGCGGCAGAAGGAATCCACCCGCGGGAAGAAGACCGCCCCACAGGCCCCGCACCGCGTCCCCAGCAGCCGGAATTCCCCCTCGCCCGGCCCGCCCCCGGTGAACCACCCCGGCACCACGGGCTTGCGCGTCTGTGCCATGTCCCCTCCCGGCAGCGGGCAAACGTCCTTCTCTGTGCGTCATCTGACGGAGCGTCAGGAGTGTTGCACGCGCCGGGGGCCCGAAGGAACCCCGCTCCGCCCGCCCGGGCCCCGCCGACCGGAAAGGATCATGTCTTCCCGTGTGATTCCGGCTGAACCGGAACCGGCCGAACGGCGTCCACCAAGGCGGGGCCGGGGCGCGGGACCGACGGGGGTGGTTCCGCGCCCCGGCCCGCCGCCTTCAACGCCCGCCGTCCTCGGCCCTTCAGCGCCCGTGGTGCAGCGACCGCCGGGACACCGGGAAGTCGAAGTACGTGTCCGGGAAGGTCTCCGGCATGAAGGTGTAGTGCCACCACTCCTTGTCGTAGTTGCGGAAGCCGGCGCTCTCCAGGCCCCGCTTCAACAGCAGCCGGTTCGACCGCTGCTTCCCCTGCACCCGCGGATCGAGGGTGTGCGCGAGGGTGTCGAAGCAGTCGAACCCGGTCCCCATGTCGAGCGAGTTGTCCGGGAAGCGCTCCGCCTTCGGCGCGTAGCACTTCCTCAGGGGCTCGCCCGGGATGTACGGCCGGGTGGGCGGGCCCGGCAGCCGTACGAGCGTCAGATCCACAGTGCTGCCCCGGCTGTGCCCCGACTTCTCGGCGATGTAGCCGTCACGGAAGAGAGTCGACTTGTCGACCCGCGGGTAGAACTCGCCCTTCATCCGCTGGTCGTCCACGTCCTTCGCCCAGCTCACGAAGTGGTTCACGGCGCGCTGCGGCCGGTAGCAGTCGTAGACCTTGAGCGTGTAGCCGCGGCGGAGGAAGGAGACCTGGGCCCGGTGCAGGGCGCGTGCCGCGTCCCGGGTCAGGATGCACAGCGGCTGCCGGTAGCCGGTGACCGGCACGCCCACGAAGTTGTGCGGCGTGAAGTACCGCATTTCCTGGCGGATCGTCGGGTCCACGTCGCGCAGCGCGACGAACTCCGGCGGCGCCGTCTCCGCCGCGCCGTGCACGGCAGCGCCCCCGGAGTTCGGTACGGTGCCGGCGCCCTCCGGGACGGCGGCGGTGGTCAGGGTGACGGCGGCTGCGGTTACGGCGAGGCCGCGCAGCGCGGCAACGAGTCTCGGCATGCCACCCGTCTACCACCGGCACCGCACGACGCGTAAGAGCCCGCCGCGCCCGCGGGCCGTACCGCTCCCGGCCCGCTCAGGCGGCCACCATCTCCACCACCGCCAGATCGCCCGCCTGATGCACTCCGGCCACCCGCAGCCCGGCCCCGGCCGCCAGCTCCGTCAGCTCCGGGACCCCGCGCTCCCGCGCGCCGAAGTAGACGAGCATCCGCAGATCCATGCCCGTGTGCACCGACGCACCGTCCGCACCGACCTTCTCCATCACCAGGACCCGGCCGTGCCCACCCGCCGCCTCCGCGCACCGCCGCAAAATCGTGCGCGCCGCGTCGTCGTCCCAGTCGTGCAGGATCGCCGACAGCACATAGCCGTCCGCCCCGGGCGGCAGCGCCTCGAAGAAGTCGCCCGCCACGGCGTCCCCGCGATCCGCCACCCCGGCCGCCGCCAAGGTCGCACGGGCCGCCCGTACGGTCTCCGGCTGGTCGAACACGGTGCCCCGCATCCCGGGGTACGCGGTGAGCAGCGCCGCCAGCAGCGTGCCGTTGCCGCCGCCGACATCCACGACCCGCCCCAGCGCGCCCCAGCCGAAGGCGGACACGACGGCCTCGGCCCACGCCGCCGCGTCGGCGCCCATCTGCGCGTCGTAACCGGCGGTCCGCTCCGGGTCCGCCCGCACGTCGTCCCAGAAGGAACGGCCGTACAGCTGAGGGAAGGCCGCCCCGCCCGTCCGCACGGAATGGAGCAGTGCCACGAACGCCAGGTCGGCCCGGCCGAGGGCGCTCTCCGCGTCCAGCATCCGCCGCACACCGGACGGATGGCCGTCGCGCAGCTCCTCGCCGCGCGGCGTCAGCCCGAACCGCCCGTCCTCGTCCCGGCTGAACACGCCCTCCGTCACCAGATGCCGCAGCACCCGCTCCAGCACCCCCGCGTCGGCCCCGGTGACCGCGGCCAGCTCCCGCGCCGTCCGGACCCCGCCCGCCAGGTGATCGGCCACCCGCAGCGTCGCCGCGACCCGCACCGCCATCGGCGTCACCAGATCCGCCATCGCCCAGATGCCCCGGGCCTCGCCGTCGGCCATCGTGTCCGCCCTTCCCCTTATGTCCGGTCCCGTCGTACGAACGCACCAATCTACGCAACCGGCGCACGGAGCCCCCCGGACAACCGGCCACCTACAGGGCCCCGTCCGGCAGCCCGCGTACCCGTACGCGATACCCGACCTCACCGCCGCCCTGCCGCTCGACCACCACCCGCCCGTCCTCCCAGCGCGTCCCGAAGCGCTCGACCTCCGGCCGCCGCCAGCCGTCACCGGTGTCCGGCACGACCAGACCGCCGCCGCTGCGGCCGGCCTTCGGCGCCCACACCTCCAGCTCGGTGGCGCCGTCCGCGCCGGCCACCGGCAGCACCGCACCGGCCCGCGCCAGCACCGGAATCCGCGACAGCGGGGCGTCCACCAGCACCTGCCCCGGCCCGTCGTACGCGCGCCCGCTCACCGTGTCGTACCAGCGCCCGCGCGGCAGCCGGACCGCCCGCCGCGTCACCCCGGGCCCCAGCACCGGCGCCACCAGCAGCGCGTCCCCCAGCAGGAAGGCGTCCCCGCAGTCGCGCAGCTTCCGGTCCCGCGGCGCGTGCCACCACACCGGACGCGCGTACGGTGCCCCCGACAACCGCGCCAGCTGCGCCAGCGTGACGAAGTACGGCAGCAGCCGCACCCGCTCCAGCAGCGCCGCGCGCGCGTGCTCCAGCACCTCGGGCCCGTACTCCCACGGCTCCCGCCGCCCCGCGGTCAGCGCCGAGTGCGTACGGAACAGCGGCAGGTACGCGGCCATCTGGAACCACCTCAGATACAGCTCCGGCGACGGCACCCCGGAGAACCCGCCGATGTCCGGACCGCTGTACGGCACCCCGCACAGCCCCATCCCAAGGACCAGCGACAGCGAGGCCCGCAGCCCCGGCCAGCCGGTCGCCACGTCCCCCGACCAGGTGCCCCCGTAACGCTGCATCCCCACCCACCCCGAGCGCGAGAACAGGAACGGCCGCTCCTCGGGGCGCTGTTCCAGCAGCCCCTCGTAACCGGCCCGCGCCATCGCCAGCCCGTACACGTTGTGGGCCTCCCGGTGGTCGCCGCCCCGGCCCTCCAGCGCGTGCCGCGCCGAGCGCGGCAGCGACGGATCGCCGAACGCCGCGAACGACACCGGCTCGTTCATGTCGTGCCACACCCCGGAGAACCCCTGCGCCAGCCGCTCCGCGTACAGCCCGCCCCACCACTTGCGCACCCGCGCGTCCGTGAAGTCCGGGAACACCGCCGCGCCCGGCCACACCACCCCGCGCACCTCCCGGCCCCGCGCGTCCCGTACGTACGCGTCCGCCGCGGCCCCGCCCTCGTACACCGCGTTGCCCGGCTCGGCCTTCACCCCCGGGTCGACGATGGACACCAGCCGCACGCCCTCCGTACGCAACTCGCGCGCCAGGCCGGGCAGGTCGGGGAAGGCCGTGCGGTCCACGGTGAAGACCCGGTGGCCGTCGAAGTGGTCGATGTCCAGGTGGACGGCGGACAGCGGCAGCCCGCGCTCCTGATAGCCGCGGACCACCCGCCGCACCTCCGCCTGGCTGCCGAACCCCCACCGGGCGTGCTGCGGGCCCAGCGCCCACGCGGGCGGCAGCGCGGGCGCCCCGGTCAGCGCCGTCCAGCCGAGCAGGACACGGGCCGGCGTGCCGGCCAGGACCCAGTACCGCAACGGGCCGCCGTCCATCCGCAGTTCCGAACAGCCCGGCCGGTCGTGCCCGGACCCCGCCCCCTCCGTACCCTCGCGCAGCGTCACCGTGCCGTCCCAGGAGTTGTCGTGGAAGACCAGATGCGTACCGGCGTCGGCCACCACGAACTGCACCGGCATCGTGACCGACAGCGGATCGTCGCCCGGCACGAACGCGCCGCCCGGATCGGTGTTCCACAGCCGGTAGGTGCCCGCGGGCAGCCGCGGCCCGGCCGACCGGCCGCCCAGCCCGAAGAACCGCGCGTCGGCCGCCACCTCCGACCGCTGCACCCACCGCGCGTCCCCGGCCCGCTCCCCGGACACGCCGGTCCCGTCCCCGGCCACCCGGTCCCACCACCGCGGCGGCAGCTCCCGCCGCAGCACCACACCGCCCGGCGTCCGTACGGCCACCGCCCCGTGCCGCGACACCGTCACCGTCACCCGCTCCGACACCACCCGCCAGCCGCCCTCCGTATCGGGCTCCAGCACCGCCCGCCCGTCCGGCTCCGGGCACGCCCCGGCCAGCGCGTACGACGGCTCCGGCGCCGCGCCGTCCCAGCCGCAGAACACGGCGCCGCCCGACGCCACCCGCACCCGCAGCGACGAGCGCGCGAAGTGGATCACCCCGCCGCCCGGCTGCGGCTCCGCGCGCACCGCCGCCCCCGGCACCCGCGCCCGCTCCGGCCCGCGGCGCGGCAGCCCCAGTGCGTCCGCCCGACGCCGCCGCCACGCCCAGCGCCACGTCCGCAGCCCCCGTACCGAGCCGAGCGCCCGCACCGCTCCGACCGTCCTGTCCCACCGCACCGACCACTTGTGATCACGCCCGTCCATGCTGCTCAGCCTGCCATCGACGGCACCGCGCGGGGGGACCGTTCAACTCCCGTTCACGTGGAAAGAACCGGGAGCCCACTTCCGGCACACCGGCGTCGTCCGCGCGGCGGGCGCCCACCGCCGTCCGCGCGGCGGGCGCCCACCGCCGTATCCCGCCGGACGCGTCCCCGTCCGCCCCCGGATGTGCGGCGGGCCCTGGCGCACAAGTCGATCACGTGGCATCGTCCTGCCCAGCCGTGTCACACGCACGCGCCCCCGCGCTGCGCCGGGGTGACCCCCCAGCCGTACGGGGACACCGCGTACCGCACGCCCACACCGCGTCCACGCAACGCCGCGTACAGCCGGGAGCCGATCATGACCACCGCACCGCAGTCCGTCCCGCAGCCGGAACCCCTGTGGCAGCCCGGCCCGGACCGCATCGCCGGCGCCCGCCTCACCCGCTTCCACGACTGGGCGGCCACCCACCACGGCGCCCCCGCGCGCACCGCGGACGACCCGGTCGCGGACTACAGCGCGCTGCACCGCTGGTCGGTCACCGAACTGTCGCGTTTCTGGGAGGCCGTCGCCGCCTGGTTCGACGTCCGCTTCACCACCCCGTACGAGACCGTGCTCGCCGACCGTGCGATGCCCGGCGCCCGCTGGTTCCCCGGCGCCACCCTCAACTACGCGGAACACGCCCTGCGCGCCGCCGAAGACCCGGCCCGCGCCGACGCGCCCGCGCTGCTGTACGTGGACGAGACCCACGACCCCACCCCCGTCACCTGGGCCGCGCTGCGCGCCCAGGTCGGCTCCCTGGCCGCCGAACTGCGCCGCCTCGGCGTCCGTCCCGGCGACCGCGTCAGCGGCTACGTCCCCAACGTCCCGCAGGCCGTCGTCGCCCTCCTGGCCACCGCCGCCGTCGGCGCCGTATGGACCTCCTGCGCCCCCGACTTCGGCGCCCGCAGCGTCCTGGACCGCTTCCAGCAGGTCGAGCCGGTCGTCCTGTTCACGGTCGACGGCTACCGCTACGGCGGCAAGGAGCACGGCCGCCGCGACACCGTCGCCGAACTCCGCCGCGAACTGCCCACCCTCCGCGCCGTCGTGCACATCCCCCTCCTGGGCACCCCCGCACCCGAAGGCGCCCTGGAATGGGCCGACGTGACCTCCGCCGCCACCGAGCCGGTCTTCGAGCAGGTCCCCTTCGACCACCCCCTGTGGGTCCTGTACTCCTCCGGCACCACCGGCCTGCCCAAGGCCATCGTCCAGTCCCAGGGCGGCATCCTGCTCGAACACCTCAAGCAGACCGGCCTGCACTGCGACCTCGGACCCGACGACCGTTTCTTCTGGTACACCTCCACCGGCTGGATGATGTGGAACTTCCTCGTCTCCGGCCTCCTCGTGGGCGCCACGATCGTCCTCTACGACGGCAGCCCCGGCCACCCGGACACCGCCGCCCAGTGGCGGATCGCCGAACGCACCGGCACCACCCTCTTCGGCACCTCCGCCGCGTACGTCATGGCCTGCCGCAAGGCCGGCGTGCACCCCGGCCGCGACCTCGACCTCAGCACCGTCACGTGCGTCGCCACGACGGGCTCCCCGCTGCCGCCCGACGGCTTCCGCTGGCTGCACGACGAGGTCGCCGCCGACCTGTGGATCGCCTCCGTCAGCGGCGGCACCGACGTGTGCAGCTGCTTCGCCGGTGCCGCGCCCACCCTGCCCGTCCACATCGGCGAACTCCAGGCCCCCTGTCTCGGCACCGACCTCCAGGCCTGGGACCCGCACGGCAAACCGCTCGTCGACGAGGTCGGCGAGCTCGTCGTCACCAATCCCATGCCGTCCATGCCCGTCCGCTTCTGGAACGACCCCGACGGCACCCGCTACCACGACAGCTACTTCGACACCTACCCCGGCGTCTGGCGGCACGGCGACTGGATCACCCTCACCTCGCGCGGCTCGGTCGTCATCCACGGACGCTCCGACTCCACCCTCAACCGCCAGGGCGTACGGATGGGCTCCGCCGACATCTACGAGGCCGTCGAACGCCTCCCGGAGATCCGCGAGTCCCTCGTCATCGGCCTGGAACTGCCCGACGGCGGGTACTGGATGCCGCTCTTCGTCCACCTCGCGCCCGGCGCCGCACTGGACGACGCGCTGCGCGACCGCATCAAGCGCACCCTGCGCGAACAGTGCTCCCCGCGGCACGTCCCCGACGAGATCATCGAGGCACCCGGCGTGCCGCACACCCTCACGGGCAAGCGCATCGAGGTCCCGGTCAAACGGCTCCTCCAGGGCACTCCGCTGGAGAAGGCCGTCAACCCGGGCTCGGTGGACGACATCGCACTGCTGCGGTTCTACGAGCGGATCGCCGCGGAGCGCGCGGCGGGTGCCGGGGGAGCGGACGGGGTATAGCGGTCGGGGCGCTGTCGGCGGTGTCGGCCGAAGGGCGGGTGCCGCCGACCGCCCGAAGCGGCCGCGTGGGCCGTCGCGGGCGGCCGTTGTCAGACCCCCCGATTACTCTCAGTCACAAGTGCAGCTCGTGGAGCGAGCGGCACGCACCGACCGAGGGGGAGTCATGGCAGCACCGTCCCGACGCACCACACCCACCGACCCGAGCGGCACCGCCGCAGCGCGCCGCATGCTGCGCCGCGAAGTCCCCAGCACCGCCGCCGTCCTGGCGGACGCGCAGGACTTCGCGGCCATGCGCCGCTACCGCACCTTCCCGTTCGACGACCACACCGCCTACCTCCAGCAGATGGAGACCCTGCTGCGCTCCCTGACCGCCCAGGGCATCCACACCACCGTCACCCTCTTCGACCCCGTCGCGTACGAGACGTTCTGTACGGACGCCGACCTCGACCCCGACCGCCCCGACAGCCGCTCCCGGTACACGGCCGAGCTGGCCTGCACCGGCGCCACCGTGCCGTATCGAGGCGAGTCCCTGTCCCGCCTGCTGCCCCTGCTCATCGACGAGGCGGAGCGCCAGGCGACCTGGGAGCGCGCCACGGCCCTCCTCGCCCGCACCGGCGCCTGTGCGGACTGCGGCGAGGACCTGGCCCGCGCCGCGTTCGCCCGCGCCTCCCGCGCGGTCACCGGCCTGCTGGACACGCTCGGCGACGGCACCCACCACCTGGTGTGCAGCGTCCCCGCGAGCGGTGCCCCGCTCCTCGCCGTGCTGCACGCGGCAGCCGGCGACGACGGGCGGCTGGAGCTGTCCGAAGCCGCGACGCTCCTCTTCTGCACGGTCCTCGCCGCCGGCATCGCCCTGCGCAGCCCCGGCGGCATCGTGTCCCGCACGACCGGCACCGCCGACCGTGACGCCGTCCGCGGCTGGGTCCTGCGCGACGCCTGGCTGCACCCGCTCAGCGCCGCCGAGGTCTTCACGGCCTACTGCACCGACGCCGACACGGGTGAGCCGGTCCCGCCCGAGCACGGCGTCGACTACCACCCGGGCCTCACCCTCCCCGACCCGCCACCGACAGAAGGGCACGACCACCACGGCCACCGGTGACGGAAGCTGCGGGAGAGACCGGGCGGATTTCCGGGCACCGTGCCCTGAACGCCGGACGGCCGCCCCGCCACAAAGGCGGGACGGCCGTCCGGACCGACTCAGCTGCGCTGTCGTCGGGGTCCGGCCGGGCACTCCCGGTCCGGACCCCGCCGGGGATCACTCCCCGGAGAGCACCGCCTGCGCGGCGGCGCGCGCATCCTCGGCGGTGTCCGCGGCCCGCGCCGCGGCGGCGGCCCGCTCACACTGGGCCAGCGTGTGCTTGGCCAGCGTCGCGCGCACGTACGGAATCGACGCCGCGCCCATGGACAGGCTCGTCACGCCCAGTCCCGTCAGCACACACGCCAGCAGCGGATCGGAGGCCGCCTCGCCACAGACACCACAGCTCTTGCCCTCGGCCTTGGCGGCCTCGGCCGAGAGCGCCACCAGGTCGAGCAGCGCCGGCTGCCACGGGTCCTGGAGCCGCGAGACGGCGCCGACCTGCCGGTCGGCGGCGAAGGTGTACTGCGCCAGGTCGTTGGTCCCCAGCGACAGGAACTCGACCTCCTGCAGGATCGAGCGGGCGCGCAGCGCGGCGGACGGAATCTCCACCATCGCGCCGAACTTCGCCTGCAGCCCGGCCTCGCGGCACGCGTCCGCGAACGCCTTGGCGTCGGTCCGGTCGGCCACCATCGGGGCCATGACCTCAAGGTAGACCGGCAGTCCCGCGGCGGCCTCGGCCAGCGCGGCCAGCTGCGTGCGGAGCACCTCGGGGTGGTCCAGCAGCGTCCGCAGACCGCGCACACCCAGCGCCGGGTTCGGCTCGTCGCCCGGCGTCAGGAAGTCCAGCGGCTTGTCCGCGCCCGCGTCCAGCACCCGCACCACGACCCGGCCCTCGGGGAAGGCCTCCAGCACCTTGCGGTACGCCTCGGCCTGCTTCTCCTGCGACGGCGCTTTCTTGCTGTCGTCCAGGAAGAGGAACTCGGTACGGAACAGCCCGACGCCCTCGGCGCCCGCCTCCACGGCCGCCGGCACGTCCGAGGGACCGCCGACGTTGGCCAGCAGCGGCACCTTGTGCCCGTCCGAGGTGGCACCCGGACCGGTCGAAGCGGCCAGCGCCGCCTTGCGCGCCTCGGCGGCCTGCTCCAGCTCCGCGCGCTTCTCGGCGCTCGGGTCCACGAAGATCTCGCCCGTGCTGCCGTCGACGGCGACGACGGTGCCCTCGACCAGCTCGCCCGCGCCCGGCAGCGCGACCACGGCCGGCACCCCCAGCGCCCGCGCGAGGATCGCGCTGTGGCTGGTCGGCCCGCCCTCCTCGGTCACGAACCCGAGCACGAGCGTCGGGTCCAGCAGCGCCGTGTCGGCCGGCGCCAGGTCCCGCGCGATGAGCACGTACGGCTCGTCGCTGTCCGGCACGCCCGGCATCGGCACGCCCAGCAGCCGCGCGACGATGCGGTTGCGTACGTCGTCGAGGTCGGCGACCCGCCCGGCCAAGTACTCCCCGGCACCCGCGAGCAGCGCCCGGTAGGCGGCGAACGCGTCGTACACACCGCGCTCGGCGGTGCTGCCCACGGCGATGCGCCGCTCGACGTCGGCCATCAGCTCGGGGTCCTGGGCCATCATGGCCTGGGCCTCCAGCACCGCCTGGGCCTCGCCGCCCGCCAGGTTGCCCCGCGCGATCAGATCGGCGGCCACAGCTTCCACGGCCTTGCGGGCACGCCCCTGTTCGCGCTCCGCGTCCTCCGCCGGGATCTGCTTGGCCGGCGGCTCCAGGACCGCCGTGCCCATGTGCCGCACCTCGCCGATCGCCACACCGTGGCTCACGCCGACGCCTCGCAGCGTTGTCTCCATTTCACCCGTCTCCGGTTGGTGCGGCGGGTCGCTGCCCGCCGCGGTGGATGTCGTACGTGCCGTCAGGGACGGCGGCGGGTCACTGCCAGCTGAAGAGCTGCTCGCCGGCCTTCACTTCGCCGTCCTCGACCACGTCGCCGAGGGAGTCGGCGGTGGCTTCCAGCGCGACGACGGGGCAGACCGGCGACTTGCCGGCCGCCTCGACGGCGGCCGGGTCCCAGCGCACGACGGCCTGGCCGCGGGAGACGGTGTCGCCCTTGTTGACGAGCAGCTCGAAGCCCTCGCCGTTGAGCTGCACGGTGTCGATGCCGAGGTGCGTGAGCACGCCGTGGCCCTCGCCGTCGACGACGACGAACGCGTGCGGGTGCAGCGAGACGACGACGCCGTCAACGGGCGCAACGGCCTCGGAACGCTCGCGGACCGGGTCGATGGCGGTACCGGGACCCACCATCGCGCCGGAGAACACCGGGTCGGGCACGGCCGCGAGTCCGATGGCGCGTCCAGCAAGCGGGGACGTCACGGTGGTCATGGGAGTCCTCCCAGGGGTGGAGATCTTTCAGGCCGCCGTCACTACCTGTCCTGGACGGCGTGCCGATCAGAGCGTAAGTCATAAGAAGTGAGGGGTCCGCATGCGCAACACCGCCCCGCGGCACCGGCCCCGGGCTATTCGATTTGCCCCGCCCGACACAGCCCTGTACTGTCTGACACCTGCCCCGGTCCGACAGAACGCGATCACATCGCGGTACGGACGGCGGGCGGCACTCCATCAGAACTGATCGAGATTTTCGACATCTTTCTGCATGCCTGCGGAAAACACGGTGGTCCGAAAGCCCGAAACGGCCTGGTAGAGTGGGAAACACCGAAGGGAAGCGCCCGGAGGGCCCGGTGAAACGGGACCAAAGGAAGCGTCCGTTCCTTGAGAACTCAACAGCGTGCCAAAAGTCAACGCCAGATATGTTGATACCCCGTCCACCGGCAGCAGCCGGAGGATGAGGTTCCTTTGAAAAGCCCACCAGCACTCCGGTGCGGGTGGCACACACAGCGAGGACGCTGTGAACAGGAAGCCTATTCCGCTTCCTGTTCCGCTCCCGTGTGTGTAACCGGGATAGCCCGGAAGCATTCACGGAGAGTTTGATCCTGGCTCAGGACGAACGCTGGCGGCGTGCTTAACA